>JAFWBQ010000133.1 GCA_017507125.1 Lentisphaeria bacterium | reverse complement strand
CTTTGCGGGCAACTGACAGGAAAGACGGTGCAGATTTGTACACAAGTTACTGAACCGCCGTATGCCGAACGGCACGTACGGTGGTGTGAGAGGACGGGACTGGCGAGGTTGTCCCTCAAAAGTCCCTCCTACTCGATTTTTCAAGCAGAGCATAAAGTCACAAAAAGCCGATATGAATTTTTTTTAAAAAATCTCTTCAAAGTCACTTTGTTTCCTTGAAAAAACACTTTTCAGAGATATATTAAAACCAGCAGATCGTTTTTATGTATTTTCCGGTTTAAGCCGGAGCATCTTATAATTTTTCATATTTGAGAAAGGATGGAGTGTATGAAGAAACTTTTTGTGTTGTTCGTACTCAGTGCAGCAATGATTGTGGCAGGGGCCGATCTTTATGTAGCACGTAAAGGTGGCAAGAATAATAATCCCGGAAGCAAAGAAAAGCCTTTCAGAAATATTTGGAAAGCGATTGAAAAAGCAAAACCCGGCGATGTGATCCACATTTCAGAAGGTGTTTATCCCGGCAAGATGTCCTGCGGCTGGATCGAAGTGAGCAAGGCTGTTACTCTTTTGGGCGGTTATTCCAAAGATTTTTCAAAACGCGACCCCATGAAGTACCATACGTTGCTTCGTCCCACCAATGACCAGAATGCGACTAAACCCATTTTCGGTACTATGACCATTCAGAATAAAAATGCCAAAGTCAAAGGTACGGTGGTTATTGACGGTATCATTTTTGATCACACCCTTGCCAACAGCTACCATGCCCGGGAAGGAAAACCTGCCGGTTTTACTCAGGGAATGTATCTGATCCCCCCCTCAAAAGGATTGACCAAATATCCCTCCATCGACCGTTACATGCTTCACGCCAACACTGACGGCGAGCTGATCATCAAGAACTGTCTTTTCCTCAACGGCAGTAATTACGCTGTCAATGTCAACCATTTTTCCGGAAAAGTCAAGATCCTCAATAATGTCTTCATCGGCTGCCGCATGGTGGGCGCTGAGGTGAGAAGTTCCAATGGAAAGCTTTATGCTGTTGACTATGAATTTGCCAACAATACCGTGCTTTTCACCTGGACCCGTACCAAGACCTTTGAAGATATGGGGTATGCTGTCCGCGCCAATAACGGAGTTGTCAGCAATATCCACCACAACATCCTCGGTCTCAACTGCATGGCCGGATTTGACAACACCAAGGGCAATGCCAAGCAGAAGAAGGTCAAACTTGACAACAATATTTTCTTCCTGAACAAAAAGGCTGACGTTGCCATCACCATCAGCCCCAACATCAAATTTATGAAGGTCGAAGATGACGGTTTTGATGATTTGAGCGATGTGGACGGCATGGAAAGTGTTGAAAACAATACCGCTTTCAAGAATCCCGCCCTCTTCAAAGGCATCATTGATATGAACTATCTTCAGGCTTTCCTGAGTGCCACCTACACTGAAAAGGTCCACTACAACGAAAACAGCCCCATGAATCAGTTCCGGGCTGCTCTCGGACTCAACAAGCAGGGCAAGATCACTTCAAAGGTTTCCATGTTTGCCAACCCCTATCCTTTTGAAAGTGCCGTCAAGTTCTTCGGCGCCGTCAAGGGATACGGCGCTCAGGCTTGCAAATAACACTCCGGTTCCAAAAATAAAAATTAGGAGAAACAGTTATGGATGCCAAGAGTTTTATTGACAACTACAAGACAGTCGTGACCACCAGGTACTTCTGCTTTGAGGGACGTGCCGGGCGCGCCGAATTCTGGCAGTTTGTGCTGGTCAACTTCATTATCAGTGCAGTGCTTGGACTTATTCCCAAGGCAGGCTTGATCCTTCAGAATATTTACGCTCTTGCCGTGCTGCTGCCCGGACTTGGTGTGACTGCCAGAAGACTTCATGACAGAGGTAAATCCGGCTGGTTCCAGCTTCTTCATCTGATTCCTCTTATCGGCAGTCTGATTATTCTTTTCATGCTTATCCCTGAGGGGGAGGCAGAAGATAATATGTACGGTCCTGCTGTGAAGTAATTTTCTGTAAAATCACAAAAACCGGGAAAGAGAGGTGCTTTCCCGGTTTTTTTTGCCCTTTTCAGGGAAGTGTGACTTGAAGTTTTCCCTGACGGAGGATTTTTATTTCTGTACCTGTTGCGTCGACCACAGTGGAGCCTGCGGCATCATCAGGGAGTCTGCCCCCATCCACGGCAATGGCGGGGGCTCCTGAAAGTTCCTTGAGGGCGGTTTCAATATCTTTGGGGTCAGGGGCTCCTGAAAGATTTGCACTGGTTTGAAAAAGAGGACCGGTCAGTTTCAGCAGTTCACGCAAAAAAGGGTGATCGGGAGAACGGAACCCCAGAGTCGTTCCGTTCCGGGCAGGGGCGATGATGGTGACAGGGCCCGGACAATATTTCTCCGCCAACTGTTCCGGAAGTCCGGAAAGAGTGACGCCGTAATCAGAAAGTGTGCGCCAGTCGCTGACAAACCATCCGAGAACTTTTGCTGCACTGCGCTGTTTGAGTTCAAAGATCTTATTGTAAGCTGCCTTGTCTTCCACACGCGCCACGAGACCGTAGACCGTTTCTGTGGGAACCAGAGCCACAGCTCCGGGGGCGCGCAATATCTCTGCACAGCGTGCGGCGCTTTCCTTTATATCATCGCATGAGAGTGTGATAGGTGTTGTCATTTTTCATCCCTTTTGCCGTTGAATTTATCTGAAAGTCTTTCACCCAGATAGCAGCATCCGAAAGCCAGCAGGCCCGCTGTAAATCCGTACACGGCACCGCAAGTGACAGGACGGTCGAAGTTGCTCATGATTTCTGCAAAAGTGCCTTCTGCACCGATACAGGCAACGGCACAGTATCCAAGCCATACGGCCAACGAAACGATCATGGAGGCCCAGGCGGCATTGGGAGAGGCTTTGGGTAAATAGATGGCCGTAATGACCGGAGTGAAAACCACCACCAACTGCGTCACCCAGGAGTTTTTCATCAACAGATAGATGTTTTGCACACTGAAAGCAAAGAAAAGACTTATCGCAATGAGAACCACTGCGCTCAGACGGGTGAGAAGCAGAAATTTTTTCTCTGATATCTCAGGCAGAAAAGGCTTCAGTACATTGTTGCAGAAAAGAGATGACCCGGCAAGAAGACTGCTGTCGGCTGAACTCATGATAGCTGACAGCAGAGCCGAGAAGAAGAGGATCAGGATCATCGGATGCAGTTTTCCCAGAACGATCAGAGCCATGCGGGGGAGAACCTGATTTTCCGGATTTCCAGCCAGATTGTCAGCTGTGATACCGTACTTGGGCAGAACGATCCGGGCGGCAAAGCCCACGACCACCGGGATCATGGCGATACAGAAATAGAGAAAAGCTGAGATCACTGAACTTGAAATGGCAACTTTTTCATCCTTTGCGGCAAGGGAACGCTGAATCAGATCCTGCCCCACCATGCAGCCGAGTCCCATGACGATCCAGCTGCCGATGCAGTAGGTGATGTCATTGACGGTGAGGCTTTTGCCGGATTCCGGAACAGGGAGAAAACTCAAATCTGCCGCATGCAGGGAATTGTATAAGTGTTCAAATCCCCCGGCTTCACCGATGACCCCGGGAAGGAGTATGATAAGCCCTGTGATAATGAGAGTCACTTGAATGATATCGGTCAGGGTGACTGCCCACATGCCCCCCGCGTAGGTATAGAAAAGGATGATGGCGGCTCCTGCAAGAGTACCGATCCAGATCTCAGTGCCGGTGAGCAAATGGATGATGGTACCGATACCCAGCATCTGAGAACCGAGCCAGCCGATGTAGACGGGCATCATCCAGAGAGACGCAAAAATGCCCGCTCCCCTGCCGTATTGACGGGAAATGATGTCCGTAACGGTGAGACACTTCAGTTTCCGTAAGATCCCCACAATGAAAACTCCCGCCAGAAGCAGGCAGAGTGAGGCGCCGAAGGGGTCGGCAAGGATCCCCTTTATACCACTGGAATAGGTCATGGCGGCGACTCCCATGCTGGAACCGGCGCCGAACCAGGTGGCAAGGAGCGTGGCTGTCGCCATCCACAAGGGGAGCCGGCGTCCCGCCACCAGATAATCTTCAGGAGAAGATATCCGGCGGCTTGCCAGAAAACCGATCAGCAGCATAACAAGGATATAAGCAGCAATGCCGATGCAGAGAAAAAACTTCACATCGCCTGAAAGTTGAAACATATTTTCTCCTGAGAGAAGTGATGCCAAAGAAAGAGCCATTTCAACATTACTTTCAGTTCCGGCACAGCTTCAAAATCAGCTGTTCGATCAAGATACGCGCATCGCCGCTGCCTGAAACTGCCGCACAGCTGGCATTCCGGATAGCCGCAAGTTTTTCGGCGATCTTATGTCCGCCCAGCTTTTGGGCAGCTTCACACATTTTGTATGCCCGGAAGGGATGGCACTTGAGAAGCGGATTATCCGGGAAACGGCTTTTGACATCGGCAGGAAGGTTGTCAAAAGAACGGGGCGTTGCATGGGTGATCCCCAGTTCACGCATGGCGGGGATCAGCTTGCTGTAACGCTGGTATTCGTTTGAAAGAGATGCCAGAAGAGGGATGATGTCACTCTCTTTAGTAAAGAGCAAGTCAAGGAGTTTCAGCGCCCGTGAAGCCTGACCTTCGGTGACTGCCGAAGTGAACTCCCAACCTACTGCTTCCGGTGTCCGGCTGGTGATGGCTTCGCAGTCTGCGAAAGTGATAAGAGGAGCATCACCGGTGTAAAGGATCAGCTTTTCCGCCTCATTGGCAAGGTTTGCAGAAGTTCCCCCCACCGTTTCAAGAAGATACTGCATGGCTTGATTGTCCAAATGCTTTCCGGAAGATGCCAGAAGAGTTTCAAGAGTCTGTCTGCGGCTTTCTGCATAATTTTTATCCCCGGATTGAGGCATCTGGAACATCTCTATCTGAACGCCGGAGCTTTTCAGTGTTTTGGCGTAGCTTTTACGCAGATCAAGTCCGGGGCCGTCAACAATGATGTCCACCTCATCAGGCAGAGGGGAACAGAGGGTGGTGAGGATCATTTCTCCCGGACCTGATTTGGAAAGCAGTTCCATATCCGGGAAGTTTTTCAGCCAGACCAGTTTACGTGGTGAGAGAAAAGGCGGCGTCTGGACAGACTCCACAAAAGGCACTGCCAATTGTTCCGGTTTCACCGTGTCGCTGTCTGCGCTGATGATTTCCACTCCGGGATCGTCCGGATCACCGGCTCCCATCTGAAGTGCCAGTTCCCTGGCTCTTTTTTTACGGCTGAAATCATCACTGCCGGAAATAATGTACACGTTACCCATTGTTCGTTCCGTGAATCATGTGATTGAGAATTCTTTCTGTGGCCGCCACAGCCGCAACCAGCTGGTCAGGATCCACTCCGGTGGTGACTACGTTACGGCCGTCGGCGCATTTCCAGGTGATTGTGGTTTCCACCAGAGCGTCGGTACGGCCGCCGGGGGGGATACGAACCTGATAATCCAGCAGTTTGGGCATGGAAAGACCATATTTTTTCAGACACTTGCGGATGGCTTTGATAAGGGCGTCGTAACCGCCGTCTCCGCTTGAAGAGTCTTCGACTCTCACGCCGTCAAGTTCCAGAATGACATGGGCTTTGGGCAGACGGCTCCGGTGTGAAACAGTTTCAAAGTCAACGATCCGCAAACGTGCTGCTTCGGGGGTACGCATGATGTCTGATATGATAAAGGGGAGATCTGCTGCTGTCACCGCTTTTTTTCTGTCGCCCAGACGGATGACTTCATTCAGCACTTTTGCACGCATTTCTGTTGACAGTACCTCTTCTCCCATCAATTCCAGAGTGCGGTCGATAGAGGCCTTGCCGGAAAGTTTCCCTAAAGCATAATCCCGTTGACGGACAAAACGCTCCGGGAGCAGTTTGTTGCAGTAAAGATCACCCTTTTTATCTCCATCTGCGTGAACACCGCATGTTTGAGTAAAAACATCACTGCCGATGACCGGTGCGTTCCAGGCGCACCTTTTGCCTGAAAGCGCCTGAAGCATATTGGAGGCATTGTGGAGTTCTTTTTCCACAATGTGCACCGGACGGATGGTGAAATCCCGGACGGCTGCGGCAAATTGGGCAAGATCCAGGTTACCGGCGCGTTCTCCCAAGCCGTTGATGGTACAGTGGATCCCGTTGACGCCGCATTCAACGGCGGCGAGGGCATTGGCACACGCCAGATTGTAGTCATTATGTCCGTGAAAATCAAAGCGCAGTTCCGGAAACGCGCTCCGCATCAGATTGAGGGCAGTTGTGAGTTTGGGAACGTCGAGTCTGCCCAGAGTATCGCAGAGCATGAAGCGTTCAACAGGCAGATCCTTCAGGGTGTTGAGCTGGTTGAGGACATAATCAAAGGAGTCATAGACACCTCCGGACCAGTCTTCAAGATAACAATTGACTTTCAGTCCGGCATTGACAGCTTTTTCCACTTCTCTGCGGATTTCGGAAAAATGACGCTCCGGCGTTTTTTTCAGTTGTACTTCGCAATGTTTGCGGGAGCCTTTGCAGAGCAGATTGATGACTGAGCCTCCGCTGTTCCGGATCCAGTCGACAGAGCGGCCTCCATCAACAAAACCGAGAATTTCCATTTTTTCCGGATTGTCGTGTGCGGCGCTCCACTCCAGGATCTTTCTGACGCCTTCGGCTTCACCTTCAGAGACCCGCGCCGATCCGATCTCGATACGATCCACTTTCAGGCGGCGGAGCATTTTGGCGACAGAGAGCTTTTCTTTTGGCGTGAAAGACACGCCGGGAGTCTGCTCCCCATCCCGCAAAGTGGTATCAAGAATTTCGACGTAAAGCTCCTGATTCTTCATCGCAGCACCCTCCGGTTCAGCTGGCTGCAGCCGTTTTCCTTTTGGCGATCTTGCTGCGGGCAACGGCACTGGTTTCAAGGTCTCCCAACATGATTCGGATCTTGCGGATATTTTCCTGACATTCAGGGATCTTGACCTTTTCAAAGAGGTTGACCCGCTGCCCGGTGATACGCAGTTCCTCCGCCAGCAGTTCATACTGCCGATAGAGGATCTTGTACTCTTCTTTGAGTTCTGCGGCGCGTTTGAGAGCTTCAACAGCATCATCAAAATACCAATCTGTGGCGAATCTGTCCACTGCAGCCGGGGCGAACTCCACACTTTCAAAGACCGGAATGGGGACACCGGCGATATTTTGCTCAGAAGAATTGACTTTTACGATCCTGACCTTTGATTCGATCTCGCCGGCAGCAGTCGTGTCACCGAAGAAGATGAGACTTTGTGCCAGGATCCCGCGCAGTTCCTCCTGGCGCCGCAAATTTTCCTCAAGGAGATCTGAACTGCGGCGCACCTCTGCCTGGAGCTGCTGCTTTTTCAGCTGCAAGGTGGGCAGAAAACGCTGAAATTGTTTCAGCGCATCCTGCTGTTTTTTCTGCTCCTGCTTGGTGAACTTTATTTTTTCAGCCATGGGGATCAGGCCTCCTTGGGCCAGTATTGTTCGATCAGATCGGTTTTGATACCGACTTCGGTGGGCTCAAAGCAATCGGCAAGGATCTTCCATCCCAAATCAAGAGCATCTTCCAGGGGGATGTTGACAGAAAGGTTCATCATTTCTGATTCAAAGCGTTTGCCGTATTTCAGCAGTTTGTTGTCCCAGCCGGACATCTTAAATCCCATGGACTGTTTTTCAACAGTGCTCTTGTAGTCCGCATAAAGACGGATCATGGCGTCCATGATGGCGCGGTGGTCGCTGCGGGTGCGGCCGTTGACCTGCTGTTTCAGACGGGAAAGTGAACCGAAAGGCTCAATACGTCCGTTACGCAGATAGAACTGACCTTCAGTAATGTATCCGGTGTTGTCCGGAACGGGATGGGTCACGTCATCGCCGGGCATGGTGGTCACGCCGAGAATGGTGATGGATCCGGCTCCGTCAAAGTCGACCGCCTTTTCATACCGTGCCGCCAGCTGACTGTAAAGGTCGCCGGGATAGCCGCGGGTGGCGGGGATCTGTTCCATGGTGATGGCGATTTCTTTGAGGGCATCCGAGAAGTTGGTCATATCGGTCAGAAGCGTCAGCACCCGTTTGCCTTTGAGAGCGTAGGCTTCGGCAACAGCCAGGGCCATATCGGGAACCATCAGGCACTCCACGGTGGGGTCGGCTGCGGTGTGGATGAACATGACTGTGCGTGAAAGAGCGCCGTGTTCATCAAGGGTGCGTTTGAAGATCAGATAATCGTCATATTTGATACCCATACCGCCCAGAACGATGACATCGACTTCAGCCTGCAGTGCGATGCGGGCAAGAAGTTCGTTGTAAGGCTCACCGGCGATGGAGAAGATGGGGAGCTTCTGGGATTCAACAAGGGTGTTGAAGACGTCGATCATGGGAATGTTGGTGCGGATCATCTTCCGGGGGATCACACGCTTGGCGGGGTTCACAGAGGGGGCGCCGATGGCGATCATGTCAGAAAGGATCTCAGGCTTGCCGTCTCTGGGATATCCGCGGCCGTTGAAGACTCTGCCCAACAGATTTTCTGAGCCTGAGACCTCCATTGTGCGTCCGAGAAAGCGCACCTGGTCATTGGTTCCGATACCTCTGGCACCGGCGAAGACCTGCAAAGAAACTTTGCCGTTGTCCAGACGGATCACCTGGGCGAGAGATGTTCCTCTGCGGCTGGTGACTTCTGCCAGTTCATTGTAGCCCACGCCGTCAGCTTCGACGGTGATGACGTTACCGGCGATATGGATGATTTTATGATAAACTTTACGCATTTTATTTGTCTCCGGATTCGTTGATTTTGAGCTGGATTGCGGCGTACTGCTGTTTGTACTCTTCAGATCCTTCGCGCAGATAGTTCAAATCCATGCAGAGCTGACGGAGTCCAAGGAAATAGCGCCTTGCATCATCTTTGTCGGTGAAGCTGAACTCTTTTCTGAGAACGCTCTGAACCAGAGCAAAGGTGTTGCGCTGGCGGTCGGCGCCGTTGGCGGCATCCACCTCATCAAAGGTGTTCTGCTGGAGATAAACATAGTCAAGAAATTCGCTCTTGAGGTAGATCACAAAGTCCTCAATAGCGGTCCCTTCTTCACCGATCACCTTCATCATGGAGTTGACTTCAGCACCTTTCCGCAGAATGTTGCGGGCAAAGGCAAGTTCGGCGGAGTCGACCACGCTCTGATATTTGCTCCAGCTTTCCAGAGGATGGATCGCAGGATAACGGCGGGCATCGGAGCGTTCACGGGAAAGACCGAGGAAGGCGCCCACCACCTTCAATGTCGCCTGGGTCACAGGCTCTTCAAAGTTACCGCCCGCAGGGGAAACAGCACCGCCGATGGTGACGGAACCGGTGTCGCCGGAGCGGAGTTTTACCAGACCTGCGCGCTCGTAGAAACTGGCGATCAGAGATTCGAGGTAGGCGGGGAACGCTTCTTCACCGGGGATCTCTTCAAGGCGTCCTGACATTTCGCGCAGCGCCTGGGCCCAGCGTGAAGTGGAGTCGGCAAGAAGCAGTGTGTTGAGACCCATCTGACGGTAGTATTCAGCCAGAGTCACAGCGGTGTAAACTGAGGCTTCACGGGCAGCCACAGGCATGGAGCTTGTGTTGCAGATGATGATGGAGCGGTCCATGAGAGAGCGTCCGGTACGGGGGTCCTCAAGTTCAGGGTATTCACGGAGGATTTCCACCACTTCACCGGCACGCTCGCCGCAGGCGGCGACGATCACTACGTCGGCCTCAGCATAACGGCTCAAGGCGTGCTGGAGCACCGTTTTGCCGGCGCCGAAAGGCCCGGGGGTACAGAATGTTCCACCCACAGCCACGGGGAAGAAGGTGTCGATGGTGCGCTGCTGGGTGATCAGAGTCTTTTCAGGGAGCAGCTTTTCGGCGTAGTCGGAAATGGGGATCTTCACCGGTTGATATTGGGTCATGGTGACGTTCCGGCGCTCGCCCCGGTCATTGACGGCCACAGCCATGGTGTCGTCAATGGTGTAGGAACCTGCGGGGGTGACGCTTTCAAGTTTCCATTCGCCCTGCCAGCTGAAGGGGATCATGATATAGTGAGTGATGATCCCTTCGGGGACGGAACCCAGACGATCACCTGCGACAACTGTATCGCCGGGTTTTGCGATAGGGGTCCACTCCCATTTGTCGTCTTTGTCAAGGGCGCGCAGATAAACGCCGCGCTGAAGAAAGAATCCGGAGTGTTCTGCCAGAAGGTTCAAGGGGTTCTGAAGACCGTCATAGACCCGTTTCAGCAGACCGGGACCCAGCTCGACGCTGAGGAGTTCACCGGTGAATTCGACACCGTCCCCCACTTTGAGCCCGACGGTGCTTTCAAATACCTGTAAATCGGCCCGGTTGCCCCGGACACGGATGACTTCGCTTTTCAAACGGCTGCCGCCCACATGGACGTATGCCACTTCGTTCTGCATGACTTCGGCGGTAAATTCAACGGTGATCATATTTCCGTTGACGCCGATAACTTTTTCAAAATGGATATTTTCAGACATAAATCGTTACTCCTGTTGGAAGTTGTTCCGGGAAAGCCGCTCCAACGCAGCATCAAAATTTTTCCGTCCGGGTTCCAGCAGCCGGTTACGGTATTTGTTCACAATAATAAGTTTGAGACGATAGGCACAGATGGCATCAAGGCTGAATTCTTTGCACAAAAGCTGTTCTTCAATATAATTCCAGCGCAGCCGGTCTATGATCATCTCTCTTTCTGCCGGATCTGCCGCGGCAGCAAGAGCTGTTGCCGCAAAGTCGAATTCGCTGAATGACTCCGGAGGCTCCGGCAATTCAAGCTGTTCGCCTGCCTTTTCGGCTCTTTTAAGTGCGATCCGGTTGCGCAAATAGAGTTCAAATCTGCCGTATGCGTTGTAGAAATCTGTCAAAGCGGCATCATTCCGGAAATCCGGAGTGACAGTGCCGTCAAAAGCTGTCAACGCACCCCACTCTCTTTCAGTCAGTTCAGTACGGCAAATATCATCGAACTCTTCAAGTGTCAGGGGGGCAGGCGCATCCAGGTGCAGATCAGGAAGCGAAGCTATGAGAAAGCAGTACATGAAATTACTTTTCCCCGGCAAAGACAGCGGCAATCTTGGGGGCTGTGTATTCAGCCAGCAGCCCGGTCAGCGCTTCGGTTGAAAAATCAAAGAAAAGTTCACTGCCGTTGAAGTTGACCTCCATGCCGCCGCGGATGGTGGGTTCTGCCAGAACCCGGGGCTGTTTTTTCAAGCTGGAAACTAGTACCCCTTTGAGTGCTGCATCAAGAGCTGCCGCATCTCTTACAGAGGCGATGACTGTTACATTGGCGTTCGGATCGGCAAGGAAATTGGCTCCGATGGATTTGACCAGTTCTGCCATGAATGCGGGAGTCATGGTCTCTTCGGCGGCTCCGGCGACAGCCGCTGAAATACGGCTTTCAAGTTCCGCTCTCAGTTTGAGTACCACATCTCTTGCAGCTTGTGTGATGGCACTTTCTGCGCGTTTCTGCAATGTTTCAGCATCTGTGGCGGCCTGTTTGCGGGTCGATTCGGCTTCTTTTTGGGCAGCGGCGATAATGGCATCTGCCTCTGCCCGTGCTTTGTTAATGATGGCATCCCGTTCGGCATTTGCTTTCATAACGCCATCGGAATTGATTTTTTCCAAAAGGCTCTGCAGTTCTTCAGACATTGCGATATCCTTTCCTCAATATTCAGTTTCTGATAGTAAAAGCAATTTTTAACGGACTCCCGGCAGGAAGGATATAAAAATTACCTTTGCATAATATATCATAACCTGGTCAAATTTTCAAGTTTTTTTCAAAAAATCCCTATATCTTCTGACCATCGTCTTGCAATATGCATTTCAAGGCAGTATATTAAACCTTATGAAAAATTATGTGTTTACTGAAAAGAAGGTGCCTTGTGCGGTGCTTATGAGCGGTTCCGGCAGCAATGCTGAAGCACTGCTTTCCTTTGAGCGCGCATTTGAGGCGTGTCCTTATCATATAGCGGTTCTTGCAACCGATGCTCCGGAGTCATCCCGGGCGCGGGAGATCGCCGCAAGGTTCGATCTTCCCCTTGTGGAACATGATATCCGCAGATTTTATCGTGAGCACGGCGAGGAATCCATAAAGCTGGATTCGCACCGGCGCCGGGAACTGCGGGAGGTGTGGAGCAATGAGTTCTACGCAAAGATCATGGCATTTGCACCCCGCTTTGCCTGTTTTGCAGGGTTTGTTCCACTTTCCAATATTGCTGTCAGACTGCCCTGTCTGAATGTGCATCCGGGGGATTTGACCCGGTGCGATGATGCGGGGGGCAGGCTTTATGCCGGACTTCATGTGCTGCCTGTTGAGCGCGCGATCCTCAACGGAGAAAAGGCGTTGCGGAGCAGTGTCATCCTTGTCCAGCCTTACACCGGTGACGGCGCTAAAGAGATGGATGCCGGAGCTGTGCTGGGGATTTCTGCTCCACTGCCTGTGGAACCGGGACATTTTACACTTGCTGAACTTGCTGAGATGAAGGAGGCAAGAAAGCCCGGCGTCCAATGTTGTGACCCTCTCAGAAAGATAGCTCTTGAACATATTGAAAGACTGAAAATAATGGGGGATCATGTGGTGTTTCCCCGTGTGACGGCAGATTTTGCAGCCGGATTTTTTGCCGTGGAGGAAGAGCAGCTTTTTTACCGGAAGAAAAAAATTTTGAGTGTGGAGTATACCATTGAGTCGGCTCCGCGCCCTTTGTTGATAAGTTGAAGCATACATATTTAAGGAATGCAAATTATGCGGATCGATCTGTGGCCCGGAAAGGATATGGGGGAGTTCATGCCCTATATGGAGTGTTTTATTCTTGATACACCTGCTCCCCGCGGGGCTGTTATTGTTTGTCCCGGCGGCGGTTACTGCAAACGGGCGCGCCACGAAGGAAATCCTGTGGCAGAGCGCTTTAATTCTCTCGGTTTTCACGCTTTTGTGGTGGAGTACCGGGTGGGAGATATCAAGTTCCCCGAACCCCAGCAGGATGCCTTCCGTGCCATCAAGATCATCCGTCAGCATGCTGAAGAGTGGAAGGTGATCCCCGACCAGATCGCCATCGGCGGATTTTCAGCAGGTGGACACCTTGCCGCCTCAACAGGTGTTTTCTTTGATGAGGTCGATGCCTCTTTCGGTGACGGTGCCGATGCTTTCCCCCAGCGTCCCGATGCTCTTTTCCCCTGCTATCCTGTCATTGATGTTGACCCCAAACGTTTCGGACATGAGGGCAGCGGTCACTATCTCGCCGGAACCAAAACCCCCTCTCAGGAACAGCTGGATCTGCTTTCGCTCCAGTTCCATGTGAAAGAGAATACCCCCCCTGCCGTAATGTGGCACACTGCCGATGACGGTGTCAAGGTGCAGAATTCTCTTGCTTTCGCCGATGCCATCTGGAAAAAAGGCGGCACCGCCGAACTTCATATTTTTGCCCACGGTCCCCACGGTCTCGGACTGGCTGAGGCATACGAAAATATCAAAGTCTGGCCGGAGCTTGTGGCGCAGTTCCTGAAAACGGTCTGCAAGTTTACTGCCGAATAAAATTCTGTCAAACAGCTGAGGCTTCGGATGATAGAGGAAAGTCTTTTCACGGTTGCCGACATTGAGTATATCCGCAACCGTTTGCCTGAAGTTGATAACGCGATCCGGGGAAATCTGGTGGAGTTCCCCGGATATAAACACCCTCTCCCCATTGCAGGCGCCTGTTACAACGGCATCTGGATGGAGCATAATCAGGACTGGTTCTTCCTGGCAGATATCGCCCCCGAAAGCGCTTGGGGCGCGGTGGAAATTTTTATGGAGTACCAGAAAGAAAACGGCCTTTTCCCTGTGGTCGTAAAAAATACAGGTACTGCCGCTTACCGGCAGGTGCAGAATATCTGGCCCTTTGCCCGCTGCGCCTTTGAAATCGCCCGGAAAGTGAAGAGAGGCGAAGCGGATCTGCGGCGCATCTATGCCGCCGCTGTTTCTTATGACAGGTGGCTGGGAGAGTTCCGGGATCATAAAAATCTGGGAGTGGTCGAGATGTTCTGTGAATATGATACAGGGCATGACAATTCTCCCCGGGTGAAAGACGGCGGCTTGCCCCACAATATGGATCCTGACGCCGGAACCATGCCGGATCTGCCTTTTCTGCCCATTCTGGCGCCGGATCTTTCCGCCATGCGCTATCAGGGGCGCGTTGCATTGAGCGAACTTGCGGCGCTGTTGGGAGATGATAACGCTGCCGCTTTCTGGCACGAACAGGCTGAAACGACCCGCGCCGCCATCAGAAAATATCTCTATGATCCTGAGGATGATTACTACTATGATGTGGATTCTTCAGGGAAATTCCGGAAGTACCGGACGGAGCATATTACAAGGCTTTACCTCAACGAAGTCGTTGAACAGGATGAGTTTGACCGTCAGTACAAGCGTTATTTTGACGCTCCGGAACACTTTGCAACCCCTTATCCATTCCCCTCTGTTTCTGTCAGTGACCCTGCTTTTGTCAAGGAACTTCCCGACAATTGCTGGGGAGGGAACACTCAGGCGCTGACTGCCTTGCGTGCTTCCATGTGGCTGCCCCGCTACGGCAGAAACGACGAAAGAGAAAAACTTCTCAAACGGTGGATGCGGGCATTCATTGATTACAACAGTGTTTTGCCGCAGGAACTCAACCCCTTTACCGGTGCCCCCATCGGGACCGGAGTAAATTACATGCCGACTCTGTTCATTTTCAAGCAGGCGGCGGGACTTATTCTCAAATGAAAGGTATTTTCTTATGAAAAAATGTTCTGATTTTACGTTGATTGAACTTCTGGTTGTTATTGCCATCATCGCCATCCTCGCCGCCATGCTGCTGCCTGCCTTACAGCAGGCGCGGGCAAGAGGAATGTCTGCTGAGTGTTCCAACCGTCTGAAACAGATCGGTACCGCCCATGCCATGTATATGGATGACAACAAAGATTATCTGGCATGCGGCTATGACCCGGCAGGCGCCTATCAGCAGACTTGCAGCAAGGCTCACCCGGCATGGGTGGTGCGTCTTGCGCCTTACTTGAATCTGCGTGTTCAGGATTGGTACCGGCTTTACGACTTCACACGTTTGAATTGTCCGCAGAAAGAGGATTACCGTCTGGTCAGCGGTGAACCTGCTTCTAATGTTTTTGTACTCAACTATGCTACGCGCGTTTATATGAGTGACCGGGGACGGTATGGCATCAAGATCAATGAAGTGGTACTGCCTGCCAAAAAAATCTATGTCCTTGACGGCGTCTATTACCGTTATTACTTCAACTATTCAAACTCTTTGAATACATACGCCGTCCGTCACAGAGGCGGTTTGAATTACGTCACATTCGCCGGTAATGTCAACTGGCATAAGAGCGCTGCTCTGAAAGATCAGGGATACTCTTATTTTGCTCTGACCAGCAAATAAAATCAGTTTCTTCTGCTGAAAAAAAGACCGCTGCAAGGATTTTTTGCAGCGGTCTTTTGCATCTTCAGAGCTTTACAGCTTGTATCCCTTGAAGGTCATGGTGAAGTTGACGGATTTTCCGGGCTCAATGAAGAAAGGCGTGTTGCCCTTGATGCCCGGTTTGTTGCCGTAGTTGGAACGGAACACTTCAAGTGTGTAGACCTTGTGCTTGCCGTTGTGGTCGCCTTTGGTGTTGTACCACAAATAGGCGTAACGGATCACAGGATCAAGATACCAGGTGAATCCAACCTTCTTTACGGGGTTGAAGGCTCCCAGCTCAGGCTTGTCAAGAAGGACGGAACGTTCTTCGTAGAAGAGAGGCTTCGTCAGATCAAAGACAGTGGCTTTGAGCTTCTTTGAGGTGGGGACAACCAGAGTGTCAAGATGGCGGTCGGCGGCGATTTGGGGACGCAGACGCCCTCTCCAGTGGAACTGGTAGTGGCTGGGATCGTCAGACTTGAAGTCGGCGGGGTAAACGTTGGCGATGGTGTAGTCGATCTTCAGTTCAGGTTTTCCGGGAACGATGCTCATGATGCGTGAGATGCGGAACTTGCCGCCCCGCATCAGCATGGAGCACTCAAGAGCGATCCGCTTGGGAGAAAGTTCTTTAACAGAAACATCCCAGTCAACAGCGCTTTCGGGAAGCACCTCTTTGGCGGCATCTTCATAGCCCCCCAGAGAGGGGATCGTTCTGTGGGTGAACTTCTGATAGAGTTTGCCCGCCCGGATCTTCAGAGGCAGGGTTTTATGCAGATCTCCGGCGGTCAGAGTTTCCACGCCGTAGACTTTGAAAGAAACGATCCTGCCGCCCAGTTCCAGCAAGGTGAACTCAATAAGTCCGTTGGAAATACGGAATCCGAAGTTGCCGTGGAGCGTCACAGGTGTGATCTTGAGTTTTGATTTTGAATTCAAAGTGGACTTGGCAAAATCATCTGCCAGATCAAGATAATATCCGGCGCGCTCATAAAGAGCGTTGTCAAACATCCACTTGCCCTGATTGTTCATGGCGTTGACCATGGCGTTGGCAGATTTTTTCACAGCTTTGAGGCGTGCAGCCAATATCTGTTTGGCAGATTCTTCCACGAGTTGGGCGCATCGGCTGCGGTCAGCTGCGGAGTAACTCCCCTTTGAGGCGCCTGCAATAAATGCCGTGACAGCTTTGTTGTCAAGAGCGTGTTTTTTCATTTCTTCTGCCAGAGCTGCCAGTTTTTTCAAGTTGGCATCCTGTTTCAGAGTAAAGCAGAGCTGGCTCTTTTTGACTTTGCCTTTGTATTTGACGCTGATATCGAAGGTATTGAGTCCCAGTTTGTTCAGGGGCAGGGTAAGAGTGAGTTTCCCCTTTGCGGCGGTGCCCGCCTTTTTGCCGTTGATGTCAATGAGGGCGCCTTCGGGAGCCAGCACAGAGAGTGTCACATCGGTCAATTCAGAGGCACTGTGGTTGAGGGGGACGGACTTGACAAGGAAAGTGAAGTCGCGCTCAAAGTTTTCAAGCTGAGAACCGATACGGTCACGGACCTGATAAAGCAGAGCCAGATCATTGGTGAACTTGAAGGGCAGGGCAGGCAGCAGATCCCGGATCTGGGAGTAGACGTAAGTTCTGCCTTCTCCGGGGAAATGTCTGTTGACTTTCCGCTCCAGAAGATTGAGATAGTCAGCATCATCCATGGCTTCACGTATCTGCGCCAGACGCAGAGAGGGAACAAGTTTGCCCTTGGGGGTCGTTGCGGGGAAGATGGTTGTGGCTTCACCGTTTGAGTGGGTTTTCTCAAGTTCGGTCCAGGGATTGACGTGGGGGCCGGGGGTGTGGGTGGTGTGCCACTTCAAGCCGCCCTTGCCGCCGTTGGCGTAGATTTGCCAGGCATAGAGACGGTTTTTGATGTAGTTGTGATGATCCAGGGGCTGAGTCCAGTTGTAATACCAGTATTCCTCTTTCTGTTTTTCCAGTTCCGGTTCCACATATCCGAAACCGAAAGGAATGCAGAAGATCTTGATACCGGGGAGTTCCGGATCCACCTTGTGGGGGGAGAAGAAACGAAACTCAGGGGCTTTGGCAAGAACACCCGCAAGAAATTTGTTCAGCTCTTTGTAGACCTTGGCAGGGGGTTCATCATAGATGTAGCTGTAATACTTTGCATCTTTAGGGAATGTTTTGACCCAGTGGTCGTGGAACTGTTTTGCATAATCTCCGGCGAGGCTCCGTGCCTCTGCCGAGAAGAGAGAATGGCCGAAAAGCGTGGGATAACCTTTTTTTCTGCCGAACCATCCGCCGTTGTCGCCTTTCATGCCCAGAATGGGTACAGTAAAACTCCGGATCCCGAAGTCATTGTAAAGGCGCATGATCTCTTTGTCAAAATCGCTCCAGTCGGTGATGGTGAGACGGCTACCTTTGCGGGTGTATTTGGGAGGTGCGGGGTAGATGCAGACATTTCCGGTGATGCGGTGATCTTTCAAGATCTGTGAGATATCATCTGCCACCGCACGTCCGGAGCGGGTGTCATTGTACCCTCTTTTGGTTGCAGCCACATTTCCGTAGAAGAAAGTCCGCATGGTAGGAACATCAGGAAGTTCAAAACCCCGGACAGTCAGTTTCACAGGAATGGTGAAAAGTGTTTTTGTACCGGTGAGAAGTTTTACATTTCCTGAGTAGATGCCGGGTTTTGTTCCTTTGGGGGCGTTGATCCGGACAAAGAAAACAGTGTTTTTATTGGCGGGGGCGTCAGTCGTTTTTTCAGGAACGATGGGGTCTGCGATCTCACCCTTGAGGGTGGGGTTGTCCGGGTTCCGCATGGGAACGTAGCGCACAACGCCGTAGCTCTGGAGTTTGCCGGGGATGACTCCGCCTTTGCCTTTCAAATCAGAGATGACAAGAGAGAGCTGCTTCAAAGGCGTTTTGGGGAAAACTGCCAGCTGGAAAGGCTCCTGCTCATTGGCGGCGGCGGTCAGCTCCACCTCAGTTCCGGGCAGAAGCTCCGCAGGAACAGCGTTGGCATCGATCCTGCGGTAGTTGGTCTGCTGCCAGATGGTGATGCCCTTTGCTGTGGAAAGAAGTTTGGCGTTGGCATCGCATACGGGACTTTTCTGTTCTTCTATTTCAGTGACTTTCACATCATCAAGATAGATCTTGTAAGGTCCTCTGCCCAGCCAGATGGTGGTACTGAATTTGGTGGCATCCGCAGGGGGATAGAAGGTGGTTTTTATCTGCTGCCATTTTCCCTGTTCAACGCTGCCGTTGGGGAAAAGGTGACGGTATCTGGGGCCGGGAAGAAAGAAACTGACTCTGCCGGAGACTTTCAGATCAGGACCGCCCTGAGCGATGAAGTAGCGGAAACTGAACTCATATTTTTTGCCCCTTGTTACAGGGATGTTGTAAAGATTGATCTCATGGCAGCCGTTTTTGCCTGCTTCTGTAAGCAGAGAGTGTTTCCCGGCAAAAGCCTTTTCATTCTGGATTCTCTCAGTCACCAGCTCTGCGGGGATCTTGAAGTTGCGTTTTTTGTCAACAGTTGTGTAGCGGCGGCAGTGGAGAGGCTTGATGGATTTGCCTTCAAAGTCTCCCGCAGGATAGATTTCCCGCGCCTCCGCACTGACAAGTGCTGAGAGAAATACAGCACCTGAAAAGAGGATTTTTGTTTTCACGATAATTATTTACTCCTTTTATATTATGATAATTGCAATCCATATTTAATATGGCATTTTATTATATTTTCGAAAATTATTTTCACGTCACCATAGGCAAAGCCTCTTTCTGATGTATTTCAACATCGGTTATCATAAATTGATGCAGGATCGCTGAATCCGGCATATTATCATTTCGGGCATCAAACATCATTTTTGCAGTATGATTCAACCAGATATACCAAATTCAGGTAATTGATCAAATTATCTGCTTAAATTACCTGCCCATGTTGGGAACAGAGCCATAACTTTTAATACTATACCTCAAAGAGAGGAAAAATGCAAGAGAAAGAGTCCCTTCTCTGCCGGGAAAAAACAGGAAAATTTTCTTCCGCCGGCTTGCAATATCTTTTTTGTGCATTATATTATAAGATATGAAGCAAAGTGGAACCATAGCTCAGTCGGTTAGAGCAGGTGACTCATAATCTCCGGGTCGGCGGTTCAAGTCCGTCTGGTTCCACCATTTTTGTGCCTTTTTTCCGGCAATTGAAGAGAGATTTTACAGAGATTGGGGCAGTATGATGGATAAATTCAAGGATGTGGGCTTTGCCAAACTTGATATGACCCGCCGTGAACGGACCGGATGTACAGAAACAGTTTATTGTCCCGGAAAGAACTGCGAACAGCTTGCAGGTATCCTTGCGGCGTTCCGCGAAAGCAATATCCCGGTGCTGGGAACCAAATGTACCTCAGAACAGTTTGAGTTTGTCAGAGAGAGCTCTCTTGATGTTTCCTATGATCCCGTTTCAAAGATCCTGACCGGGAATTGGGGCGAAGTGGAGCAGCTCCCCGGCATGGTCGCCGTCTGCACCGGCGGAACCGCCGATATTCCCGTCGCCGAAGAGGCGTGCCGGACAGCAGAATTTTTCGGATGCTCCACCTTGCGCTGCTATGATGTGGGCGTCGCAGGACTTCACAGACTTATGGGCAAGATAGAAGAGATCCGTAAGGCGGACGTGGTCATTGCCGTTGCAGGCATGGAAGGTGCTCTGGGAAGCGTCCTTTCAGGACTTGTCAGTGCGCCTGTGATCGCTGTTCCCACCTCTGTGGGATACGGTGCAAGTTTCGGCGGCGTGGCGCCTCTGCTTGCCATGCTCAACTCATGTGCTGAAGGTATGGCTGTGGTGAATATAGACAACGGTTTCGGTGCAGGAGTCATGGCATACCGCATTCTGCGTAAGATCAACAGAAAGTAAAAGTTCAAGATGGGAAAAACACTTTACCTCGAAGGAAGATCCGGAATTTCCGGAGATATGACTGTCGCCGCACTTCTGGATTTGGGCGCCAACGCGGAAAAACTTGATTCCGTATTGAAAAGTCTCAATGTTGAGGGATTCCATTATGAGATCGGACGGCGTAAATCCTGCGGTATCGAGGGATGTTCCTTTGATGTGATACTCCATGACCACGAAGCCCATGTCCACTGTCATGAACATGAGCATCATCACCATGAAGACCATGACCACTGCCATGAGCATCATCATCACCATCATGATCATGACCACGATCATGAACATCATCACCATGAACATCGTCACCACCACGAGCACCGGAACTTTGCTGATGTCTGCGCCATTATCAACAGAGGCGTTATGAGCGACAGGGCGAGAACGCTTGCTAAAAAAATCTTTGCCATTATTGCCGATGCCGAAAGCATCGCACACGGGATCCCGGTTGAAGAGGTCCACTTTCACGAAGTTGGCGCCATTGACTCCATCGCCGACATAGTGGCTGCCGCAGTTTTGATCGACGATCTGGAGATCACCGACTGCATTGTTACCGGTATTTCCGAGGGCGAAGGCTTTGTCAGATGCCAGCACGGCACGATCCCGGTTCCCGTTCCAGCAGTCATCAATATCGCAAGCCGGAGCAGGATCCCCCTGCGCCGGACAGGTGTCAACGGTGAAATGGTGACTCCCACCGGGATCGCCATTGCCGCGGCTCTGCGGACAGCAGATAAGCTCCCCGAAGAGTATATTATTGAGAAAATCGGTATCGGCACCGGGAAAAAAGAGTTTCCCCACGCCAACATTCTGCGCGCCATGCTGATCAAAGAAGAGCATCAGGACTCTGACGACGTGTTTATGCTTGAGGCCAATATTGATGACTGTTCAGGCGAAGTTCTGGGATATGCCATGGAAAAACTTCTCAGTTCCGGCGCTGTGGATGTGCATTATACACCCTGTTTTATGAAAAAGAACCGTCCCGGTTACATTCTCGGCGCCATCGTTCCGGGGGCGCTTGTTGAAAAGGCTGAAGAAGTGATCTTTGAACATACCTCCACCATCGGCATCCGCAAACGCCCTCTTGAACGCAGCTGCATGGCAAGAGAGATGATGGAAGTGACGACCCCTTACGGAGCCGTTGCGGTGAAAAAGTGTTCCTGGAAGCACATTGAAAAACTCTATCCTGAATATGAAAGCGTCAAAGCTGCCGCTGAAAAATCTGCTGTCAGCTTCAAAGAGGTTTATGACGCAGCAGTGCAGGCAGCCAATGGCAGCAGATAATTTACAGAAACTTGAAACCTTTTTACATCCTCTGTGTGAAAAAGGGATCGCCCTTGCCTTTTCCGGCGGAGTCGACAGTTCTCTTTTGCTGGCGGTGTTGGTGACAATGCGCCGGGAAAGGGAGTTCCCGCTTCTGGTGCTGAATGCCCGTTCCACACTTCAGAGCTCCAGGGATCTGGAAGAGGTCAGAGCTGCCGCCTCTGAATATGGTATTACGGTCCAATTTGTTGAATGCGACGTTCTTGCTCTGCCTGAAGTCAGGGGGAATTCTCTTTTGCGCTGCTACCACTGCAAAAAACTGCTCTTCCGATCCATGATGGAAAAAGCCGCTGGGGTGGGGATCTGCACTTTGTTGGAAGGCAGCCATGCAGATGACTTGAAGGCCTACCGTCCCGGACGCAAAGCTCTTGCCGAACTGGGAGTTGTATCTCCCCTCGAAGTGCTGGGATTTTCAAAAGCAGAAATACGCTCCATGGCAAGGGCACTTGATGTGAAAACAGCGGCGCGTCCCTCATCCCCCTGTCTTGCCACCCGGTTTGATTACGGAACGCTTCTTACTGAGGAAAATTTGCGGATGGCAGGGGAGGGGGAGCGTTTCTTGCGGACTCTGCTGTCTGCGGAGTGTGATTTGAGGCTTCGGCTCCACGGAAAACTGGGGCGTATCGAAGTCAACGAAAAATACTTCAGTTTTGTGCTGGAAAAACGTACTGAAATATTGAGAGAGCTGAAAAAACTCGGCATTGAGAAAGTTTCACTGGACATTGCCGGGTTTTCTTCCGGCAGCTTTGACCGCAAAAGTGAAGGCGCGACAACTGTCGGAACCGGTGAGCCGGAGCCTTTTTCTTGAGGCGGCTCTTCTCTGACGATTTTTATATCAGGGATTGGGGATCCACATCAATGGCAACTTCAATGTCACCGGGGTGTTTCCGGTGGAAGGCAAGGACTTTCAGCGCCTGACGCATAACTTTCAGCCCCTCTCCCCGGATGGTCAGAAGATAGCGGAACTTGCCTTTTATCCGGGCGATGGGAGCCGGCCCCGGCCCTGCCAGTTTGATCTTTTCATGAGCATAGGGACGGAGCTGCTCTGTAAAGTTTGAAGCATAATCTGCCAACTGTTCTTCATCGCTTCCCCGGAACCACACGGCAATGAGCCTTGAGAATGGCGGATAGCGGAAAAGTTCTCTGAACTCCAGATCGTATGCACTGAAAGCGGCAAAATCAAGATTCATGGAGTGGATGATAGTTTCGTTATCAGGTTTCCGGGTCTGAAGATAGACTTCCCCCCGCAGTTCGCCCCGTCCGGCGCGTCCTGCCACCTGAGTTATCAGCTGAAATGTTCTTTCAGAAGCGCGGAAATCCGGTGAGGAAAGTCCCAGATCCGCCATGAGGATCCCCACCAGTGTCACATTGGGAAAATGAAGTCCCTTGGCGATCATCTGGGTACCGATGAGGATATCCAGTTCTCCTCTCCTGAATTTTTCCAGTACCGCTTCATAATCGTTGGCAGAACGCATGAGATCTGAATCCATCCGGGCGATGCGTGCCCCTTTGAAGACTGCTCTTGCAATACTTTCGATCTTTTCGGTTCCCGCTCCGTCAAAACGTACTGTGGGTGAGGAACACTCAGGACAGCTTTCCGGCGCCGGGATCACATTTCCGCACAGATGACAGCTCAAAGTCTGCCGGGATTTGGAATAGGTGTAGTGAACGGAACACTCCGGGCACCATGCCTCGTATGAACACTCTTTGCATACCATGACCCTGGCATATCCCCGCAAATTGAGAAAAAGTATGCTCTGCTCACCCCTTGCAATACGGTCGCGGACCGCTTCTATAAGAGGTTTGGAAAAGAGAGGATTCCCGTCTTCAGGATTCTCAAGACGCAAGTCCACAAGGCGCATAACAGGAGCGGCATTGTCGTTGGCTTGAGAGTTCATCTTTGCCAGCAGGAATTTACCGTTTTTCGCGTTGAACATGGATTCCGCTGAAGGCGTCGCTGACCCCAGAATAACACACGCATCCTCAAATTTTCCCCGCATGACTGCCACATCCCGTGCCATGTAACGGGGAGATTCTGATTGTTTGTAGGTGGATTCATGTTCTTCATCCACCACGATCAGTCCCAGATTGCGGAACGGGGCGAACAATGCCGATCTTGCTCCGATGGCGATACGAACTTTTCCTTCGTTGATCCTGTTCCACTCATCGTAACGCTCTCTTTCTGAAAGACGGCTGTGGAGCACGCTCAAGGCGTCTCCGAAACGGGAGCGGAACCGACGCAGAGTCTGGGGCGTCAGTGAAATTTCAGGAACAAGGACAATGGCGCTTTTTCCCTCTTCAAGGACTTTGGCAATGCACTGCAGATAGACTTCTGTCTTGCCGCTGTTGGTCACGCCGTGAAGCAGCATCACTTTAGAGGCGGTTTTTCCCTGCCGCATCTCGTCAAAGAGCGCCAGTGCTTTCTGCTGATCCGGCGTCGGGGGCAGAGGCTTGGAGGGCATAATGACGGCATCCCCGAAAATATCAGCACGGACGATCTCTTCTTCGGCGGCGATGATCTCATTTTTAAGCAGGGTGTTGAGACTGCTCATACTGAAGTTTGGAATATTTTTCAGACTGTCGATGGACATGGTCCCTGCTGAACGCAGCTCCCGCAAAATCAGCGCCCTTGAGCGCAGAGAACTTTTTTCGGCACTTTCAACGATCAGCTGTTCTGCTTCAGCAGCAGATTTGGCGATGGTGTAAAGTTTCCGGGTCTTGGGGCGGATCTTGCCGCTTCTCACCGCTGCGGGGAGCAGAGTCCGGATGGCATGTTCCTGCGAACAGCAGTAATATTCTGCGATCCACTGTCCGAGAGCAATAAGTTTTTCCGGAACATCGGCCCTTGAAGTGCAGAGTCCGGCAATGGGTTTCAGTTTGCTGAGAGGGTAGGGGGAGCTTTCGGGCAGAGCCAGAACGACTCCTTCTCTGAGAGTCCTGCCGAATGGCACCGTGACAGCCGATCCGATGCGGATCTTTTCCTCAAGTTCCGCAGGGACCAGATAATCAAATCCTCTGTCAAGGGAAAGTTCTGTGACGACACGGGCGATCATGCTGATTACTTCAGGTAGGGCTTGAGAAACTGCCCTGTAATGGATTTTTTATTTCTGACCAGCTCCTCCGGCGTTCCGAAACCGACGATCGTACCGCCGCCGCTGCCGCCTTCGGGCCCCATGTCTATAATATGATCCGCCACCTTGATCACATCCAGATTGTGTTCGATGACGATGACGCTGTTGCCCATATCCCGGAGTTTGAAAAGAACTTTGAGCAGCTGGTCAATATCAGCCAGATGCAATCCGGTGGTCGGTTCATCAAGGATATACAAGGTGTGGCCCCGGGGGATCCTTGCCAGTTCTGTGGCAAGTTTTATGCGCTGAGCCTCGCCGCCTGAAAGGGTGGTGGCGGGTTGTCCCAGTTTGATGTAGCCCAAGCCCACTTCGTTGAGGACATCCAGTTTCCGTGCGATGCGTTTGAAAGGTGCAAAAAGTTCTGCCGCTTCAGCAACGGTCAGATTAAGCAGATCCGCAATGGAATGGCCCTTGAATTTCACATTGAGAGTTTCGGCGTTGAAACGTTTCCCGTTACAGTGGGAACACTCAACATATACATCAGAGAGGAATTGCATCTCAATTTTCAGTATACCGTCACCGTGACACTCTTCACAGCGTCCGCCTTTGACATTGAAACTGAAACGTCCGGGATCATATCCCCGCATTTTTGCTTCGGGCAAGGTGGCAAAAAGCTGACGGATCAAATCAAAGGCTCCGGTGTAGGTGGCGGGATTGGAGCGGGGCGTTCTGCCGATGGGGCTTTGATCTATGACAATGGCTTTGTCTATGAATTCCAAGCCCTCAATGCCTTCATTGGGGCCGGGGATCTCATCGCCGACATTAAAGTGACGGTTCAGGGCAGGAACGAGAGTTCCGTTGATAAGCGAGGACTTACCGGAACCGGAAACCCCGGTGATACAGGTGAAACAGCCGAGAGGGATCCGGGGGGTGACGCCCTTCAGATTGTGGAGCGATGCCTTGTGTATGACCACTTCTCTTCCGTTGCCGGGGAGCCGTTTGGCGGGGACTTCAATAGTGCGTCTGCCGGAAAGGAAATCAGCGGTGCTGGACTCCGGGAACTTTGCCAGTTCACCGGGAGTGCCCATACCCACGATTTTACCGCCGCATTCTCCGGCACCGGGGCCCAGGTCGACCACATAGTCGGCACGTTCAATGGTCTCAAGGTCGTGCTCAACCACGACAACGGTGTTGCCCATATCCCGGAGCTGTTCCAGAGTGGCAAGGAGCTTCCCGTTATCTCTCTGATGGAGTCCGATAGAGGGTTCGTCAAGAATATACAACACACCTGAAAGTCCGCAGCCCAGCTGAGTGGCAAGGCGGATCCGTTGAGCTTCGCCGCCCGAAAGAGTGCCGCTTGAACGGTCGAGCGTCAGGTAATCAAGTCCCACGTCCTGCAGAAACTTCAACCGTCCTGCGATCTCGCGCAGAACCTCTGAGGCAACTGCCGCTTTTTCAGGCGTCAGTTTGATCTGCGGAATGAATTCCAGTGCTTTGGTTACAGGCATGGCGCAGAAATCGGCAATGGATTTTCCGTTGACTTTGACCGCAAGAGAGACAGGTTTCAATCTTTTGCCGTGACAGCAGGGACACTGCCGGGGACTGAGATAGGAACTCAGACGCTCCCGGACGGAATCGGATTCAGTTTCATTGAGCCTGCGGCGAAGATTTTCGAGAATACCCTCAAAGGGTTTGTCCCAGTGACATTTCCGGCGGTTGATGGTGATGTCAAACTCCACATTTTTTCCGTCGCTTCCGTAAAGCAGAAAGTGTTTGATATGCTCAGGAAGCTCCTGAAAGGGAGTCGTCAGCATCTCAGGAGAATTGAGAACTTCTGAAAATTTTCTCAGCAGCATGTTATAATAGATGATGAGATGCTGGGGACCTCTGCGCCAACCGGGAATTGCTCCCTTCCGGATCGAAAGGGTCGGATCCGGGATCACCTTTTCCGGGTCCATGAACTGTTCAATCCCCAAGCCATTGCAGCATTCACAGGCACCGTAAGGAGAGTTGAAAGAAAAATTCCGGGGCTGGAGTTCGCCAAAGGAAATGCCGCATTTCAGACAGGCAAGTTTTTCACAGAAACTGGTTTCGGTCACCTCTTTTTCTCCCGGTTTCTGGATCAATGCGATCATGACGCCGTTGCCGTAACGCAGAGCGGTTTCCACTGAGTCGGTCAGGCGCGAAGAGTCAACTTTGCCCGTCACAAGGCGGTCAATGACGGCGGCGACGGAGTGGCGGAGCTTTTTATCCAGCTGGGGGATCCCGTCATCTTCCAGAGAGAGGATCTCGCCGTCAACTCTTGCCCGGACAAATCCATCCTGCAAGATCTTTTCCATGACCTCCCGGTGTTCCCCCTTTCTGCCGTCAATGACGGGGGCGAGGATCTGCAGTCTCTGTCCCGGTTCAAGAACCTGAAGTTTTTCAACGATGACCTGGGCGGACTGGGATTCCAGCACATCGCCGCATTCCGGACAATGAGGCGTTCCGGCGTGGGCATAGAGAAGGCGCAGATAGTCATAGATCTCTGTTACGGTTGCCACTGTGGAACGGGGATTGGAACCTGCGGTACGCTGTTCGATGGCAATGGCAGGAGAAAGTCCCTCGATATGTTCCACTTTCGGTTTCTGCATCCGGTCAAGAAACTGCCGGGCGTATGCCGAAAGACTTTCCACGTAACGTCTCTGTCCTTCGGCGTAGAGTGTGTCAAAGGCAAGAGAGGATTTGCCGGAACCTGAAAGCCCGGTGATGACGATGAGCTTGTTCCGCGGCAAGGTGACATTGATGTTTTTGAGATTGTGCTGTGAAGCACCTCTGATGACAATATTTTCCAGCATGGTGTCCTGATCCGCATGGTTAAAGAATTGTGAAATATAATATACAATTCCGGAGTTGAAATTTCAAGTTGAGCCGTGTATATTATATAAGTGTCGGCAGGAAGCTCTGCTCCCGGTTGTTGTTTCGTATGATTTTATGTATTTCACCTTAAGAAAGATGCAGTTGTACTTTTATGGCTTCAATATTTTCCATTTTCAAAAAAGGGCTTGAGAAAAGCGCCACCAAAGTCACCCGGGCGATTTCCGGACTTTTTACGGGAACAAAGTCTTACAAAACAAGCGATTTTGAAGAACTTGAAATGATGCTGATTTCAGCTGATTTCGGCGTAAAAGCTGCCGGAGCCATTGTCAAAGAGCTCAAGGAACAGTATGATACAGGGCACATCGCAACTGATGCCGATCTGGTCTCTGAATTGAAAAAAAAGGTCATTGATATCCTCAGCCGCAACCGCCGCGAGATCAACCGTGCCCAGGGAACTCCCACGGTCATTCTGATGGTGGGGGTCAACGGCAGCGGCAAGACCACTTCCATCGGCAAACTTGCCTGGAAACTGATCAATGAAGACAAATGCAAGGTCGTTCTCGGTGCCTGCGATACCTTCCGCGCCGCCGCCGTGGAGCAGCTTAAGCTCTGGAGTGAGCGGACAGGCGCTCAGATCGTTTCCGCCGTTCACGGTGCCGACCCTGCCAGTGTGGCTTTTGACGCAACAAGCGCCGCTGTTTCCCGTCAGGCGGATTTTCTCCTTATTGACACCGCCGGAAGACAGCACAATCAGCGGGATCTTATGGCAGAACTTGAGAAAATCCGCCGTTCCATCAGCAAGGTCCTTCCCGGAGCTCCCCATGAAGTATGGCTTACTGTGGACTCCTCTCTCGGTGCCAATGTTGTCAATCAGGCAAGAGAGTTCATCAAGAGCGCCGGTGTTACCGGGTTGGTTTTGACCAAACTGGATGGGACCGGCAGAGGCGGCATGGCTGTGGCGCTTCATGAGGAGTTCGATCTGCCCACCTTTTATGTGGGACTGGGGGAACAGCCCGGTGAACTGCAGTACTTTGATCCCGGTTTTTACGCGGATGCACTCTTTGAGGTCAACGCATAAAAGATTATGGACAATTTTGATTCAGCATGTATGAATGAGGCTCTGGCTCTTGCCAGAATGGGGTGGGGACACACCAATCCCAATCCCATGGTGGGAGCTGTGATCGTTTCTCCACAGGGTGAGGTCATTGGCAGAGGATACCATGCCCGTGCCGGTGAGGCTCATGCCGAAGTCAATGCCATTCGAGATGCACTTCACCGCGCCGGGAGCTGCCGCAATTGTACCATTTATGTGACTCTGGAGCCCTGCTGTACCACCGGCAGAACCCCTCCGTGTACAGATGCCATAATCCGGAACGGTTTCAGCAAGGTGGTCATCGGATCCCTTGATCCCAATCCCCGCCACGCCGGGAGAGGGATCGAAGTGCTGGAAAATGCCGGGATCAAATGTGTCACAGGCCTCTGCAAAGAAGAGTGTATTGAACTCAACCGTCCTTTTTTTAAATATATTTCCTCCGGTAAACCCTTTGTCATCCTGAAAATGGCCATGACCCTTGACGGCAAGATCGCCACGCCGGAGGGCTCTTCAAAGTGGATCACAGGCATTGAGGCGCGGAGCCGTGTGCAGCAGCTCCGCCGCCTTGCCGACGCCATTATGGTGGGGGGGAACACCTTGCGCTGCGACAAACCCGGATTGATTGTAAGAGATCCTGAAGAGTGGACTCCCCAGCCCCGCAGACTTATCGTTTCAAAGAGTATGGATGAGGAGGAGATCCGGGGATTTTTTCCAGACCGCCGCGCCGAAAAAGTCGCCCCTGAAACACCTGAAGAGTGGGAAGAACTGATGAAAAAACTGGGAACTCAGCAGTGCATGGTGCTTCTCATCGAAGGGGGCGGGGAATTGGCGGATTCTGTTTTGAAAGCAGGTATCGTGGATTATGTTGAGTTTCACATCGCCCCCATCCTTTTGGGCGGCAGAGAAAGTATTCCTGTACTGGGGGGCGGAGATCCCGGCCGATTGGCGGATGCGTTGAGACTTCACCGGGTCAAAGTTACCTCATACGGATCAGATATTGCTGTTTCAGGCTATACAGAGGAGTAGCACATGTTTACCGGATTAGTTGAACAGACCGGCGTTATATTGAGGATGTATGCCAACCGTATCACCGTCAGACCGGAGCATCCTTTTACAGATCCTGTCATTGGCGAAAGCATTGCCGTCAACGGCTGCTGTCTCACTGCTGAAAGATTTTTCGATGACGGCTGTGTGGAGTTTTTCACTCTTTCTGAAACATTGCATCGTACAAATCTCAGCGCTGTCGGCACCGGCGGCAAGGTGAACCTTGAGCGTGCAATGGCTGCCGGGGGACGCATGGGGGGGCATATCGTGCAGGGACATGTCGATGCCGCCGCCCGGGTGCGCTCTTTGAAACGGCTCGCCGACGGGGACTTTGAATTCGCTGTGGAAATGCCAGCTGACCTTGCACCCGAAATCGCCATGAAGGGCTCCATTACCATCGACGGCGTTTCCCTTACTGTTGCGGGACTCGGAGAGGATTTTTTCGCTGTCCGGCTGATCCCTCAGACTCTCAGTGCCACTGCTTTGAAAGAACGGCATCCCGGAGAACTTGTTAATTTGGAAACTGACGTGATCGCAAAATATCTGCGGCGGCAGCTGAGTCTGCTCAACGGTTCCGGCAGTTCCCGCAAAGCAAGCTGGAACGACCTCAAAAAGGCGGGAATCTTATGAGCTGCCGTTTCGGAATATCTGCGGCGCACCCGGAACAGTTTCTGGCGCTCCCCTCCAAACTGTCCGGACGTCTCGCTGCCATCGAGTTCCCCGGTGACATGCTTGAAAGTGCCGCCGGATTCCAGAAACTTTCCCAACTTTCAAAAAACGGCGTGTTCCTCTGCGGCAGGGATTTTATTTCACCCGAAATCGCCGCTCTCATCCCCGAAGAAAACTGCAAGCTCCGGTCTGAACTTGAGAATCACTTTCAGCAGCGTTGTGCCAAAGCTGCGGAACTGGGAGTGGAAAGCTTTTCTGTTGCCTTTGATATTTTTCAGGCGGTCACTTCGCCTGTATACAGGGATAAACTGGGAGGTTTTCTGCGCCGGTGTGCAGGGGTGATCCACGATTTCAGACAGACTCTTTATCTTGTCTGCCGTGTCCCCGGCGGCGGCTCTTTTGACAGATGGGAAGATATTCTCATGTTCCGCCGGGAACTTCTCTGTCCCGGTATTGAAATGATGCTGGAACTCCATCCCCATGAACCGGGAGCTTCTGAAGCAATTGCCGCTGCTTTGAAGTGTTTCAGATTTCACGATTGCCGGCGGCGGATCTGTTATGACTCCAGTGTCGGGAACACCCTGACCGGTGCCGCATTGAAACGCTGCTCTGAATCCTGTGCCAGAGAACTGGAGCAGGAGACCGTCATCTTTTTTTATTCCGGAAGCGGAAAAATCGACAGTACCAGAACTGGTGAACTTGAAATGCTGCTCAACAGCTGTCTCCCCGTTGAAGAGGAGTCTTGAAAGTGGGGAACGAAAGCAAACGCGGCATAATGAAAAAGGTCTTCGGCGTTTCCGGAGCCGTTTTGATGAGCCGCATTCTCGGTTTGTTCCGCGTGCGCCTTGAAGCAGAGGTTCTGGGGGGCGGCGCTGTGGCATCTGCCTGGTATCTTGCCTTTGCCTTTCCCAATCTGCTCCGCCGTCTTCTGGGTGAGGGGGCTCTTGGAAATGCTTTGATGCCTATTGTGGCAGAGCTTGACACGAAATATGGCAGAGACCATGCCAGAGGCGCTCTGGCGGTGGTGTTTCCCTGTCTGGGGATCATTCTTTCACTTATCGTCATCTTGAGTTCCATTGCCGCTCTCATAACAGGCAACTGTGTTTCCCCCTTTGAAAATTACCGCTTGCGTCTGGTCTGCATATTGACCCCGCTGCTGATGCCTTATGCCATTTTCATCTGTTTCACAGGAGTCATTACGGCCGTGCTGAACTATGCTCGCAGTTTTGTGCTCCCGGCTTTCTGTTCCCTTTTGATGAATATTTTTCTTGTGGGCGGATTGCTGTGGGGATGGTATACCGGAGCGGGGCGTTCCGTCTTTTCTGTTGAGGGTTTCCTTGTAAAGCTCAGTGTGCTCTTTCTGATTTCAGGAGTGATCCAGCTTGTTTTGATGGTGCTGCAGCTGAAAGCGGTCAACTTTTTGCCTGACTTTTCCGCATGGCGGAAACATACTGACGTACTGAAAAAATTGTGGCGCCTTGCCCTGCCGGGCATCATCGGTGCGGGAGCCGTGCAAATCAGTTTTCTTGTGGACAGGAACCTTGCCTTTTACATCAACGATCAGGGCGTTGCCGCATTGACCTATGTGGATCGCCTTATTGATCTGCCTATCGGACTCTTTGCCGTAGGTATGGGACAAATTTTTATGGCGCGGATGACTGCTTCTGTTGCGGCGGGAGATATGGAAAGTTTAAAAGAGGATATGAATTACGGTTTGCGGCAGCTCTTTTTTTTGAGTATCCCTCTGGCATGCAGTGTCTGTTTCTTTCATGAACTGATGCTGAAGATCATCTGTCTGGGGGGCAGTTACACCATGGCAGATCTTGACGCCGCAAGAAAAGTGGCAATTTTCTACGGCAGCGGAGTCCCTTTCTTCTGTGCTCTGAAAATCATTCAGCCCGCCTTCTTTGCCAGAAAAGATATGAAGACACCTCTTTACTGTTCACTGACCGCCATCGGTGTCAATATCGTTTTGAGCATCGCTCTTGCCGGAGTTCTCGCTCAGGGGGGGATCGCTCTGGCAACGGTCATTTCATCGCTGATCAACTGTACGCTCCTTGTATTGGCGCTCAAAAAGAGCGGCATCACTTTCGGGCTCAGGAATGTGGGAGCGACCCTTTTGCGTTCTCTTGCTGCCGCCCTCGCTGCCGGCTTTATCTGCAAGGCTCTCCTTGACCGTTACTACACCGGTTCAGGAAGATTTTTTGATATCTGTGCCCTGGGGGGGACGGGACTCCTTTTCGGGATGATCTATCTCTCCGGAGTTATTCTCGCACGGGGCAGGGAAGTTTCTGAAATGCTGGGCAGATTCAGAAAGAAAAGCGCATGACCCACTCTCCTTCAACAGGCTCCCCATTGAAAGCGGAACGCTTGTAATTGCGCCGTCTGTCAAAAACAGCCATGCACTCCATCTCCCCTTCCGGTACTGTCACGATCTCTATTTCAAATGCCGGAGAAACTTCAAATTCAGCAAAGTCGTTTCCGGGTTTCAGAAAAGCACTGTATTCTTTTCCATTGACCTTGTAAACCAGCAATCCGCCTGACGTAAAAAGCTGCCAGCGCACCTTGCCTTTTTCTTTTTCAACAGCGAATCGTTTGCTTATTCTGGTGCCGGGAACAAGTTTGACTGTTGTCCATCTGCCGCATGTGAAGGGACCGTTGTCGAGAACACCGCCTTTGACCAGTGTGCCTGCCGGACGGACGATCCTCAAGACAGCGGGCTCAAGATTGTCGCCATAGAAGTCGCTGGCACCGGCTGTGATAAATGTACCGGCGGCAACAGCCAGAAGGAGAAGAAGTTTCCGGCGGCTTTCCCATTTTTTCCAACGCAGCAGTGTCTGAGCAATAAAAGCTCCGGCGAAGAGCGCCGTCAGAGGCAATACAGGCGCCCTGAAACGGGAAAGAATATAAAAAACAGCAACAGCACCCCAGTAGATGATAATAAATCCGTACAGGTAAAATCTTTTCTTGAAACGGAAAGCACCGCCGGCAAAGAGAAACATGCCTGCCAGTGCACAGGCAAGGAGTACCCCGGAGCGTCCCGGGAGCAAAAGAGCCAAAAGCAGAGAACAGCTTCCTTCGCCGTATAGAGAGACGTTATTGGGCAGCTCTCTGCTGTCCCAGAAAAGAAGCAGTTTTCTGAACTGGAGCTCAAAAAAGGCTCCCGGTTCACGGCACATCCAGCCCCACATCTGACTGGCAACAGAAACGCCCCGGGTGGTTTCTGCCATATAATCGTGGAAACTTTGAGGGTACTCCATGGGGCCGGCGGGAAGACCGGCATTTCTTCCCCCCGGAGGCGACTCAGGCGTATTGCCCAAAGCAAGTACCGCATTAGCGGCGGTGCTGGGACCTGTCAGGGTACCTTTTGCACGGGTGTTGTGCCAGATGAAAGGCAATTGCACAAGAAGAAACAAAAGGAGCATTGCGCCGCTCAGAAGGATCTTCTGCCTGACAGAAACGCCTTTCATAAGAAAGAGTGCCAAAAGCAAAAGGGGCATGAAAAGCAGAATGTTTCCCCGGGTCAGTACAGCAATGCCCGCCGTCAAACCGACTCCGCTCCAGAGAAGGATATTTTTCTTTTTAAGAGCTTTGAGGAGAAGAAAGAAAAGAAGAACCAGATTGAAACACTGAAGCGTTTCATTCTGGTGAAAGGGCGCGTAAAGGAGAAGCGGCGTGGAAATTGCCGTGAAAAAGGCAGCGATAACTCCTGCAATACGTCCGAAAAGCTCTTTGCCGCAAAGACCCGTCAGAAAGGTGGTTGCCCCGCCGAGAAACGCCTGAACGATCGCCACTGCCCACAGAGAAAAGTTCCCTGCCCAATAGATGATGGGCAGAAAGACAGCATAATAAAAGGGCTGATAGTAAAATTCTGCCGGCAGTTTTCCCCGGGCGATTTCCCCGCCAAGTTTTATATAGGTGTACAGATCCGAAGCCTGAGGCGGCCGGAGCATATTGTTGAGTCCCCCGTTGATAAGAGACATTTCCCAGGCAACACCCAGCCGCAGTAAAAAGGCTGTTACTGCGATCCCTGCAAGAATATGGATAAAAAAACGCCGGAAAAAGGGATTTCCGGCGCTTATTGTCTTGTTTTCAGCCATCAGACGGTCATCAGATCTTTGTCTTTTTCGGCGAGCATCTTCTCAAGGATACCGATGTAACGATCGGTCAGTTTCTGGATGTCATCCAGCATTTTCTTGAGTTCGTCTTCGGTGAGTTCGCCATTCTTTTCAGCCTTCTTGGCGGTTTCGTTGCCGTCGCGGCGGATATTGCGCAGAGCAACTTTTGCATCTTCTGTTTCAGCTTTTGCCTGTTTGCTCAGAGCCTGACGGCGATCCTGGCTGAGGGCGGGAATGGGCAGTTTGAGGGTTTTGCCGTCGCTGACAGGGGTGATACCCAGATCAGAGGCAATGAGAGCCTTTTCGATCTTGCTGACAGCACTGGCGTCCCAGGGCTGGATCACCAGCAGACGGGCTTCAGGGGTGGTGATGTTGGCCATGTCCCGGATCCGGGTGGGGGCACCGTAGTAGTCGACAGTGATATTTTCCACCAGTGCAGGAGAGGCTTTGCCGGTACGAAGAGCGTTGAAAGAGGTCTTCAAAGCCTCTTCTGTTTTCATCATATTTTCTTCAAGAGAATCGAGAAGCAGATCAATTTCCATAAATAACCTCCATTGAAACAAAAATGAATATGCTTTGCGGTAAATATAGCGCAGAAAAAGTGATTTGTCAAATGAAAAAGAGTAAGAGGCGCATTTTTTTCTTTTTTTCTTTAAAAGCCAATCACAAGAAATAAAAAAAGACACATGCAAAAGAGAGAGCATGTGCCTTTTTGAGCATCTTTCCGGAGCCCTTTCCGCAGGGGAAAGGCTGCCTCAGAAATAGCGTTTAAGCGCGATGACGGTTCCGATGATCTGGGGACCCGTCACAGGGATCTTGATGGGGGGAAAATCCTTGTTGGCGAAGCTGAGGATCTTGACGCCGTCAGCGTTTTCGCTCAGATAACCGATATAGCCTTTGCGGTCGATCTCGACCATAAGCAGCGCATCAGTGCGGATCTCAGGGATCGCGGCAATGACCAGAATGTCGCCTGCGAGGATACCCTGATCTTTAAGGCTGTCATCAGCTTTGACCGCAAAGATCCGGGTCCCGCTGTTGTATTTGCAGCTTTCACGGCTCATATAGATCTTGCTGCTGCTGTAAGCTGCGGGATCAGCGACCATTTCAGGTCTGAAGTCCTCAATCACCGGAATCCCGACAGCATTGCTGTTACGTCTGGAAAGTTTTTCAGGTTTTCCGTCAGGGGAAAGAAGTTTGATACTTCTGGCTTTTGAATTCCGGACAAGGCAGTTTTTGCGCTGAAGAGTTCGAAGATGGATGAACATCGTAGAACTTTTGATACCGAAGTGAGAAGCCAACTCATGTACTGTCGGCGCTATCTCCTGTTCCTTCGTGAATTCTGCAATGTAATCCAGAATCTTTTGTTGTTTTTCAGTTAGTCTTTTCATTTTTTTACCTCGGCCTTTTTGATTTTTATCACCTGATCGCGGAACCCGGCATTATTGAAGAACCGGAACCCGAAACCGGCGAAAGTAGTTTTACCGTTGAGCAATGTACAGCGGACAACGAAAAGTTCTTCCAGGCGGACAAACTCTCCTGTCGGCGTTTTTGACTCAAAGGTACACTTCCATATATAATCCCGGAATATGCTTTGATCAAGCGATCCGAGATAATGGCATTTGACAAGTTTTCCCCAGTATTTTTCCAAACGCTCCCGCATGGCGCGGAACTTGGCTTCACTGACAACGGGCGGTTTACCCGGGGCGCTTTCCTGCTTGAGAGAGTCGCGCCAGTGCGAAAAGTCCCCTGTGTTGAAAGAGCGGACCATGGCTTGAGTAAAAACTTCGGCGCGCTTCTTGAGGAGTTCGGCACTTGTTTGGTCAAGGGTATCAAATTTAGAGTCGGGAAAAGTTTGAGAGTGTTACCTGTTCTGAAGCACTGAACAACCGGAACAAAACAATATAAACGCAATTATTCCAGCGTATGTGACAGATTTGAACATAGTTCTTCCCTCCCTCAATAGAAACATAAACACTTTTAATATACCACACATTCCGAATAATTCAAGCAGATAAATGTTTTTTTTCTGCTTTATAGCTGAATTTATTAACGGCAATTATGCAATTGCGGAAAAATATTCGCAACTTATAAGAAGAGTTCCTCCTGAGCTCATTTCAGCGGAGTTCAAAGAGAAAAATATGTATTTTTTT
>JAFWBQ010000132.1 GCA_017507125.1 Lentisphaeria bacterium | reverse complement strand
TTCAACGATTTTATGACATCCCGCCACCGGGATGATGATTTTTGAAAAGTCGGACCCACCGCCGCCAAGGCTATGGTGGGCAGGCACAAAAAAAGGAGAAAACACTATGAGCAACACCAGAATTTCAGGCGCCGCCCAGGGCGATGCCACCCACGCTGCACACGATGCAGCCAACCCCGCCCCCGAGGCGGGAATGAGCCGGGATATCATCAATATCGGGCTCAACATCTTCAGAACCGGGATCAGGCGGTATGACGAAGAGACTCAGGAGCACCTTCAATGGCTGTGGGGGTACACCTTTGAGGTGTTGGGAAACTCCAAGACAGAACTCTGCCGCCAGATCGGATATGACTACGCCTTTATCTATGATGTTTTCACCGGCCGCTATGACGGCGATCTTGAAACCTTTTGCGCTGCGATCCAGCAGCTGAAGATCCGGGCCGCCCAGAAAATGCCTCTGGTGGAAACCGTCGTGGTCAAGAGAGTCCTTGAAGCACTTGATTATGCCGCCAAGTCCTCTTCAATGGTCAGCATTTGCGGCCCCACCGGCAGAGGCAAAACTTACACCGCCAAATACTGGGCAAGACTCCACAATCACGGCCGTACCCGCTATATCCGGGTGCCTTCCGGATGTACCAGACGGCAGATCGTTACTATGCTCTGCACTTCGTGCGGCATCGGCGTCAACGGTCACAAAACTCCGGAACTTGAACAGCGGCTTTTCAAGGCCTTTGATGCACGAAACGTCATCATCGTGGATGAAGCAGGACACCTGGTCCCCAAAGCCAACTCAAACGGCACTTCCGCCATTGAACTTTTGAGAGATCTTCACGATATTTGTGAGTGTGCCGTGGTGATGATTTTTACCGACGTATACCTTAAAGAAATGGAGTCCGGGAGACTTTCGGACTACTTTGAACAATTCAGGGGAAGAATCAAATACAAGCTTGATATCCCTTCAAAAATCTTCCGCTCTGAAGTTGAGGATGTGGTCAAGTTTTTTAATCCCGCTCCCGCACAGCGCCTGGTCGAACTCGCCTACAAAACTGCCGGGGCAAGAGACGGCAAACTCCGCACTCTCTTTGAAGATCTCCAGCGCGCAAAAGAGTGGGCCGACCGGGAAAACCGCCCCATGCAGTTCCAGGATCTCGCCCTCGCCGTCGATTGGAGAAAATCCGGCGGCGTATGGCCGGAGGAATAAAAATGGAGCCCATTCTTTCAGCAAAAATGACCGCCTATATCACCGTTCTGGAAGCTCTGAAAAGAGTCCGGGTGAAAAAAGGACTTTACCCTGCAGAATTTACCAAAGCTGCCAATCAGGAAATAAATGCCATCAGATCACGGATGATGGCCTCTGCACGCAAAGTTCATGGCAGAGAAGCGATTGCCCAACAGTGTGCCGAAGACCCTGAATTTGCCGAAAAATGGAAAAATCTCAAGCTGATCAGAAGCTATTACAGCGCGGCTTGCCGCCAGGACAAACTTCGCAGCAAGTTGATTGCTCTCCAGTCCCAAACACAGGAAGAACAGGAAAAATGAACATCGTCGCCATTCAAATAATGCGCCGACAGCTCGGGCTGAGCGACAACCGGTACCGGGATCTGCTCCGCTTGACAGGAGGTGTCAATTCTTCCAAAGACCTGACCGATGCCAACGCCAAAAAGGTCTACCGGGAACTGTGCCGACTCTCACAGGCTTCAACGCCTGCCGCACGATATGT
>JAFWBQ010000131.1 GCA_017507125.1 Lentisphaeria bacterium | reverse complement strand
TTATTGAAGATGATGCCCAAAAAAATATGGCATCAAAAATTTACACCTTAAAACATACCAAAGCGGCAGATGTAGCCCCCTTCATCCGCAGTGCGGTTGTTCGCTATTGTGAAGAATCCAATGTTTCCACTGTTGAAGATAATGAACGCAACCGTCAAATGATCATTGTTTCAACTGGCGAAGATATGATTGAACACGTTGATAAGCTTATTGCCGCACTTGACCGTCCGGTAAAGGTTGCCCAAACCTCCAATATCACCGGTGACGGTATTGCCTATGGCGTGTATCAGCCGCAGTTCAGGGCTACGGGAAAGATGCTTGATATTATTGTCAAGGGGGAAGTTTCCAGCGGAGAAGCTGACAGTGATATGCGGCTGGACAGTAAACGCAATATGTTTTACTTCAAAGATACCCCGGCAACAGTGGAGGATATCAAAGCCAAACTTGCGTGGTTGGATAAACCGATTCCGCAGGTGCGATTGGAACTGAAAGTTTATCAGGTGCGCGACAGCGATCTCAAAGATATCGGTATTGATTATCTGTCATGGAAAAATGGTCCCGGACTTGATCTTTTCGGTGCCGGATTCAATGCCCTGAAACTTAAAGGTGCTGAATATCTTATTGGAATGCTCGGAAACGGTGCCAATATTGCAGGAAACGCGTCTTGGGGTTTCGGCGGATTCTATACTGCTCCAGCCATTGATTTGAGCTTTCTCAGAATTCTGCAGCAGAATGGCAAGGCAACAGTCAGCAGCAGTGCAAGCGTAATAATCACCAACAACCGCAACCGTGAATTCAAAGTCAACTTTGCTCCGGAATACCAGAATATCACCAAAGACGAAAATCATGCTTCAGCAGTTTCAACAGGCGGTGATTATTCTCTGACAGCATCAATTTTCAACCCGGTCATCACCGCCGGGAAGAATGGCTGTGTCAATTTTCAGTGTGAAATCAGCAACAACAACGTGGTTGAAAGAAATAATCTCGGCGCTGAATTGATAGAGACAGAAAACATTTCAGCTCAAACAGCAGTAACGTTCAATCAGGAACAGCTTCTTGCCTCCTGGAATCGTTCAAGTGATGTAGAACAAACCATCGGCGTACCTTTCCTCTGTGAATTTCCGGTGTTGAAATACATCTTTGGTACTACTACCACCAATACCGAAATCAACCGCTTTTTTGTTACAGTCCGTGCCGTTCCTGTGGTATTCAATGAAAATATGGAACCCGGTACGGTTGCTGAATTCGATAAACTGGTAAGCAAATAATCAAAAGAAAGATTGATAAAATTATGAAATTCTGTTCACAATATCTTCTGGCGGCGGCTCTGTTAAGCAGCGTTACTGCATTTGCCGGCGAAGCTTCTGCCCCATACGCCAACAGCCGGATCGATGCCCGCCTTAATGTTGCAGTCAAAGATGACACCCGGGTTGTTCATTTTGTCCGGGACAATGCCGACCCCAATGTTATCACCAAAGCCTACGAGATCAAACATGCCGATCCCTATGAATTGCGCTCTTATATCCGTTCCATAGTCCAAACCCGCAAGGTCGATGAAAATAATACAAATGTGGAAGCAGTAAAATACGCCGATGGCAGCGCATTGCTGCTGATTTCCGCCGAAGATTACCGTTTTGAAGACACTCCTGGAGCGCAAGGCTTTGATTCCATCGTTCGTGAGTTGGATAAGCCGAAACTGGTATCCGGATCCGGGCGTCTGACTTATGTGTATTCTCCCAAATTCCGCTCTTCAGAAGATTTGATGGAAATGGTAAAAAATGTTGGTGCATACAGCCGCAATGAAACAATGAACAATGTCGGTGGTAACGATGTGCTGATGGAAGATCCGGACCTCAATCTGATTTTCTTCAATACAGCTCCATTCTCAAAGCAGAATATTATGAATATTATCAGCAAATACGACAGGATCGAACCGAGTATTCGTGCCAAGGTTACCGTTTATGAACTCTATGCAGAAAACGACACCAAACTGGGGTTGGATTTTCAGTCATGGAAAAACAATGACGGAATTGATCTTTTCAGTGCCGGCGGCAGATTTTCTCAAAATTATAACGGGCTTACTCTCGCAAAAGGAGCAAAATGGAATAAAACAACCTATTTTCAGTTCAACCCCAAATGGAACACCAAATATATCGATTTTTTGACCGGTAAAGGGAAAGCCAGGGTACTGCACACTTCAGAAATCACCATTGGCAATAATGCAGAAGGCAAAATAGAAAAATTCACCCAATGTTTTGTTGCCAAATCATCCCCCATTACAAAACCGGATGCACCAGTCAGGAAAGGGAATACGGTTAATTTGGAAGCTGCTGACCGCTTCGGTTTTTCAGTTAAAATGACTCCGTCCATCAATACTCAGGCAACTGTGCTCAAGGTAAAAGTCAATAATTCATCACTGATCGGCTACACCTCTGACGGTTCCCCCAGAATACAGCAAGGTGCAGAAATAGATACCGAATTTATGATTGCCAATACCGGAACAAAACTGGTTATAGGCGGCATCGAAAAACGCAGTATCATGAAAGTTTCCGGAGGACTCCCCTTTCTGAAAGACCTTCCCTTGCTCGGCTGGATATTTTCAACAGAAACCGAAGCAACCAAACGTTCCCAACTGCTGGTTGTGGCGGAAGTCCTTCCTGCAGATAATGCCGACAGCAAATCTGATGTTATCAAAGAAATCGAAGCTGATTTAACTCAAGCCGGCGTTGCCAACACTTACGGCTACCGTCAGTACTTTGTTGACAGTGATCGCAAGTAATTTTTACAACATTTTATATTGAGCCGCGGGATTGTGCGGCTCTTTTTTTATCCTTGCATTCCCATTATCCGGTTGCACTTGACAGGCATGCACATCCGCAGTGCAGGCAAGTGTACTTTCAGTGTACTCATTTTGCATGGAAGAGTCGGAAAAATAACAGGAAACAAAAGGATAAGTCGTTTTCAGGGTGCAAAACATGCTGAAATGAAAAAAGCTGATCTGACTCTCAAAAAAATCGAAATGAAAAGATATTTCAGGGAAATAAAAAATGGCTCCGGCGCTTGGGCTCGAACCAAGAACCAAGTGGTTAACAGCCACCTACTCTACCATTGAGCTACGCCGGAGCATCATATTGCATTAATATAACACTGTTTTTCAGATTGTCAAGCTGATTCTTCCAAAAAAACGATTTTTTTACCTTTTTTGCCCATCTTTGAACTCACCCGAAGGGCTTCTCTGATCTCAGAAGAAGATATTTCCTTATCCAGAGCTGCAGAAAGTTTTTCTGCAATCTCTTCAGGAGTCATATTTCCACCGGGCAGCTTCTTCATGCCGAAAAGATCATCGGGAAGCAATTCGGCTTCTGTGTAATAAATCGTCCCGTTCTCGTAGTCAAGAATAAAAGCGACCACTCCGGGAACGACACCGAAAAGGCAGAGAAAACAATCCGTATAAAATACACGGTTATCTATAGTTTTTGAAAGCTTTTTCCCCATCCGGTGACTGAAAAACAAAGTTCCGCATCCGGTAACTGAACAAAGTAAAGATAACATGGCTGCAATCAAGAAAAACCGTCTCACAGAAATTACTCCCTGTTAATATCCTTAAAAGAGTTCATCTTCTTTTTGAGGCAGATCCGGAGTCGCCGGAATTTCCTTCAAAAGTGACTTAAAATCATTGTCGGCACACATATTGGCGATCTTCTGCCAATCCGGCGCTTTCTTTGTCAGAACATTACAGCAGCCAGCAAGTTCCTCCGGCAGTTCGCACTTAAGGCGGGTCAAGGCAAGATTGCGTCGGATCAGCTCTTGTCTGCCGGTAAGTTTTCCTGTAAACTTTGCCGCATTGATCCGGAGCTCACCATTCCCGTCAAACCACTTTTCTGTACTGCCGAAACTTTTGAGCAGTTCAACAGCACTTTTAGGACCGATACCCGGCACACCACTGATATTGTCCACACTATCCCCCAAAAGCGCCAGATAATCAGGAATGAGTTCCGGCTCTACGCCGAAATCACGCACGACCTCTTCAGGTCCGCACTCCTGAAATCCGCCGCCGGAGCGGGCAGGCTTCAAAAGATGCACCCGTTCATCTACAAGAGAGGAAAGATCTTTGTCTCCGGTCACGATCAGAACAGAACCGGGAATGTGACAGGCAAATGCTCCGATCAAATCGTCAGCCTCGTAATTTTCCACCCGCAAAAGCGGCCATCCGAAAGCACTTGCCATCTCTTCGATCACAGGCATCTGCTGTTTGAGAGACTCAGGCATGGGCGGACGGTTCGCCTTATACTCAGGCAGCAGCTCCAAACGGAACGCCACCTTGCCGCAATCAAAAAGGAACGCCCCTTTTTCCGCCGGGTAGTTTTTCTCGATCTGAAGCAGAAGTTTGGTCATGACATAGAGAGCATTCACCGGATCACCACGGTGATTGTTCAGCTGACGGATGGCATAAAAAGCACGAAATATCTGACTGAACGCATCGACCAGAACCACCGGAGTATTCCAGAAATCTTCTGAAGCAACTTCTTCTGCAGCCGCTTCAGGAACCGACATGCGGTCAGCAGCCTGCTTTTCCGCCCATTCGAAAAGATCCGGAGTTTCATTCATAAGGGGTCAACCTGCCTTTGAGAGATGTTTAAACTGAAAGAGGTTCAAGCCGCAGAAAAAACGAAAACCTAAGAGGAGTAATTTATGAAGAGGAGAAATTGCGTTTAGGCAATCATCTCTCCCGGACCTGAACCCTGCATATTATATACCGGAATAACTTCTTTTTCAAATGTTTTTTAAGAAATTTACTTAAAATAATGTTGACATAGCAACTATCACATCAATAAAATAAATTCCGTAAACCATTTTTCTCCTGTCCAAAGACTCCGGTCCGACCTTGCCGAAGGGAAAAATATCCTCCTGAGAAGCTGCTGTCAAAAAAAAAATTAAAAATCCCCGAAAAATATTAATTTACGATTTGAATATTCGGCAAATATGGCGTATTTTATTAATCAGGTATGGAAACGCTCCCGTCCCCATAATACTTTGATTTACAGTCCCCTGAAAGGAGTCTTATATGAAAAACAGAAAATTACGTACAATACTGCCCATTTTGATCCTTTTCATCGCCGGTGTCGCCTTTGTCATCGGCATGGTGATGATGTTTGACCACTCCCCCGTGCTGCGCACGATGTTTTCCGGGGACTCCGGAGAAACTATGGGCGAAGTTGCCCAGAACTCTCCGGCAAGCATTGCCGCACGGACAAAAATGGCAGCGTGGATCTCCATGCTCATCTTTTCGGTCATCACCGCTCTTCAGCTGCTGGCTTTCGGTCTCGGATACGTGGTAGTCGGCGGAATCAAGCACAACGAAGAATCGATTCCCACAAAGCTCAAGCAGCTTGACAACGCAGGTATCTTCTTTGACGTCCCGCTTTACGTCGGTCTTTTCGGAACAGTTTCCGCATTCCTTGTAATGACCTTCTCACCTCAGAGCAGCCGCCTGATCGCTTATTCATCAACTCTTATCGGAATCGTCTTCAGTTTGCTGCTGAAGCTGACTATGGAGTACCCTTTCCGTCAGAAATTGCTCCGCCTCACCGATGAAAACAACACAGGAGCCGGCAAGTGAATCGCGCCATTCTTATCGTTATATGCGACTTTCTGGTTTCCGCCATGCTTTCAATGATGACCGGCATGGTTCCGGCACATACAGGCGGAACCGGTGTCGGTCTTGATGAACGCACCACAAGACTCCTGCTGGGAGAACTGGAACTGCGGCAGCAGGAGCTCGAAAATTTGCGCCGTCAGCTCAGAGAAGCTGCAGCACGGGGCGGCCGCAACCCGGAGTCCACAGAAGAGGTCCGCAAGATCACACAGGAACTGATTGACAATATGCGGCGCATTGAGCAAGTCAAACGGGCTCAACGGGCAACTGCCGCCAACACCGGTAAGGTTTCAGCAGAGGAACTCCAGAAAAAGCTGGAAGCCGAAGCTCGAAAACGCCTGGAGCTTGAAATCAAACTGCGGGACAAGATGCTGGACTCCCGTACAGCTTCAGACAAACTTGCCATGACAAGAACTATGCTGGAAAAAGAACGGCAGCGGTTGAGTGCAACAGAAAAACAGCTTGCCGAAACAACCCGTGCCGAAAGAAGCGCCAATGCCGAACTGCGGCAGTTGGCAGCAGATTACCGTGCCGTACAGAAACAGCTCGGTGCTTCTGAAGCCGACAGACGCCTGACAGAAAGGGAACTTGCTGCAGCCAGGAATGCCATTGCCGCAAGAGATGCTGACCTCGCCGGAGTCAAAAATGCACTCAGAGAGATGAATAACCGTATCGGGAAAGTCTCCCTTGAACGCCAGGAACTTCAGCGCACGCTTGCCTTTACCACCGGAAAACTCAACACCGCAGAAAGAGACAATGCCGACTATAAGGGACGTCTGCGTCAACTGGAACGTCTTTCCGCACAGCAGAAAATCGAACTGGCTGCCGCACGACAGGAAAAGATGGAAATGGAAGTTTTCGTCAAGCGTTCAACTGAAAGTCTTTCAAAAGCCCAGAGTGAAGCTGCCGCAAGCAAACTCGCGGCAAAGAAGTTTGAAGGTCAGCTTGAAGCCACTCAGAAAATCCTTAAGGATATGAGAAGATCTTCCGCTACAGATGCCTTCAAACGCTATTCCGAAGCTGCAATCAAACTGAATTACGAAATCGTGGAGGATGCTTCCATTCTGACACGCAGTGTCAAAGAGGAGTATGTCTCGGTACTGGTCAAATTCGGTTCAAAAACCTTGGCTGTCGCCCCTCTTGAGCAGCTGATCGGAGCTGCCCGGAAAAATCTGCTTTACAGAAAGATAAAACATCTTTCTTATACAGTTTCTGCTCCTGACGGGAAACACAAAAAAGTCATTTCAACTCCTCTTCTGGCGATCAAGAGCCGCTTCGGGGAGTATCTGGGAGCTCTTGAGCTTTCCGTTCCCGGCAGAGAACCGCTGAAAGTGATCACACGGGAAGAACTCAAAAACAGAGGTATCGCAGATCTTTTCCTTTTCAGCTGCCGGAAGTTCGGCAGCAGAAGCGCCGCTTTGGGAGAACGCTGTTCCCTTGCTCAGGATGAGAATTTCCCCTACCTGCTGATCCGCAATGACAGATCCCGCAACTCTGCACATCTCAATGCCGAACCTGGCGATTTCGTCATTACACGTGATGGAGGCTTTGTGGGAGTCGTCAACGCTGTTGACTCCAAAACCAATGAAGCCAGAGTTCTGCTCTTCAGTGATCCCGGAATTTGGGCAAATGCCTTCAAAATTCCTGTCAGCAAGAGACAGGGTGAACAGTTTGCTGACGGATTCGGAGAAGCTGTTCGTAAATTCAGATTTCCCCAACGGTAAAAGACCGTTGCTTTTCCGGAACTGCATGCAAAATGAGTTTTCATTCTTCCGTTGACACTCTGCACCATCTGGATGCTTCAACAGAACATCTTACCCGCCTTTTGGACACTCCTGATGTCAATGAGGAAATGATGAGCGTTGAAGAGATCCGGCAATTGCTGAAATTGCCGGAAAGCAATTCTCTGGGGGCATACGATGATATCCACACCATCGGCGTGGGCGGTTTCGGTACCGTTTACGCCGCCCGTGAGCCCGGATTGGAACGGAAACTTGCCCTGAAACTCCTGCGCCCCCGTTACCGGGAACGCAGAGACAGAGTCTGTGCATTTATCCGCGAAGCACGCATCACCGCCCACATCGCCCATCCCAATGTTGTGCCGGTCCACAGGATCGGTGTCTTTGACGATGCCGGAGTCTATTTTTCAATGAAACGTGTTGCCGGAGAAACCTTGCGCGCCATCTTGAGCAAACTCCGGGAAAACCGTCCGGGGTACCGGAAAAAATATTCTCTGCCACGGCTTCTGGATATATTCATAGGAGCCTGTCAGGGCGTGTCCTATGCTCACCAGAACGGAATACTCCACTGTGACTTAAAACCGGAAAACCTGATGGTCGGGAACTTCGGAGAAGTCCTGGTCATGGATTGGGGGATGGCACGCTGCCTTCCGGAGAGCTGCCTGGAACAGAATATGACGCTTCCTGACAATGAACCGCCGAAACAGATAGGCGGGACCCCGGTCTTTATGGCCCCGGAACATCTGAGTTTGAGTTCAAACGAACCGACAGTACGTTCAGACATATATGCACTGGGATGTGTTCTGTACTCAATTCTCACCTGGAAAACCTCTCCTTTTGAAGAGGCGAAAACTCTTGAGGAGATCCAGAAAAAGGTGGTTCAGGAAAAGCTCCCTCCCCCCAGACGCTGTGCCCCGGCCTCACAGCCCCTTCCCCGGGAACTTGAATCAATATGTCTCAAAGCCATGGCACGGAATCCGGAAAAACGTTACGCGTCGGTGGAGGCTCTTATTGAGGATCTGAGACATTACCGCGATGGACTGCCGGTGGATGCTTATGCCTCGTCGCCTGTTTATAAATTCAGTAAGCTGCTCTTCCGCCGGCCTCTGATTCCGGCGACCCTGTTTCTCTCACTGCTGCTCTGGTGCGGCTTCTCGTTTTACACAGCTTTCAACGACTATGTTTATGCCAGGACTTTGAAAATAAATGCACTCAACATGCTGCGGCAGGGAACACAAAAGATCCAGCAAGTTCAAAGACGCATCAACCAGCTGAATAACGGCTCCATGGATCTGACTCAAATGCTGCGTCTTGAAAATGCCGTTGTTTCTGATTCTGCGGATGCGGAAAGTGCCTTCAAGACGACTTTGGACATTCTGGAACGGATCCCTCAGGAACACCGGGACCCCCGTAATATGGATTTGATCGCAACACGGATTTTCCGCTCCCTTGCTGAATTGTACACCCAAAACGGCAACGATCAGAAGCTCCATGATTCAGCCAGGCTTTTCATGGAACGCTGGAAAAAGATTTTCATCCGTGCCAGAAAAAATGATCCCAGACTCGACAGTATGTTCACCCATGCGCTCTCAGGTCTCGGAACCGTTCAGTTTTACAGCGACGATTCAACAACGCCGGAGTGGTATCTGGAAGACAGCAGCGGCAAACGTTTGAAAGATTTGAAAATGACCCCTTCGCCGTATCAGAAAAAACCTTACGCCGTAAAGCTCCGGCTCCCCCCCGGCATCTATTCTGCGGTGCTCCGTACACAGGAGGGTACAGTTTATAAAATTCCGTTGCGTTCTTCGCTGACTTCGGTCACTTATGCCGACCTCACACCTCCCGGCACCATTCCGGAAGAGATGGTTTTTGTTCCGGGCGGCGAGTTTCTTCATACGCCGGAAATCAGCAACAATTTCAGACGCCATTCCTTTGAAGAGGGCTTTTTGATAAAAAAGACTGAAGTCACCGTTGCTGAATATCTGGAGTTCTGGAAAAACCTGAAGGATCCTCAAAAGAAAATACTCTATGCGTCATACTACTTTGACTCAAAAGAATCCATGCAGGGCAAACCCTCGTGGGATGAAAAAGGAAGACTGCTGCGGCCCGGCCTTGCACTGCAGCACCCTGTTACCGGTATTTCCGGCCACGCCGCTGATGCGTACTGCCGCTATCTGAGTAAAAAAATGAACCGTCCGATCACTCTTCCGACCCGTTCTCAGTGGAGCAAAGCAGCTGGCGGTATTGAAGGTACCGATTACTCCTGGGGGAATACATACCATGAGGGTAAAGCCGTCATCAATGCCCCCGGAATGAAGTTTGCCGGAGCCTCCCCCGGTGATCGTTCTGTTTACGGCGTGCTGGATCTGTCAGGCAATGTCCGCGAATTCGTCAAGGTGCCGGTTAAAGATCTCGCAGTTAAAGGAGAATATGCCATTTCGGGAGGTTCATTCTTCACCTATCCGGAAATTTCCAAAAATTCCAATATAGTTTTCTCATTCCGCGGCGGAAACGACGTCGGGTTCCGGTATGTCATGCCGGTGGAGAAAGAGAAAAAGACAGCAGTTGTAAAAAATGATTGATTTCCGTAATATTTGCAAAAGTTTTTCGGGGAAAGATATTCTCCGCGATGTAACGCTCCGGATAAACCCGGGGGAAAGAGTCGGTGTCGTCGGTCCCAACGGAGCCGGAAAAAGTACACTTTTTTCCATCCTTATCGGTGAACTTTCACCCGATTCCGGCTCCATCGCCATTCCTAAAAACCACCGTATCGGTTTGATGCGGCAGCATATAGACCACCGTGAACTGAGCCGTCCGCTGCTTGATTTTACAGCAGATGCCATTCCGGAGCTGAAAACAGCTGCAGAAGAACTGAAAAAAATCGAAAGTGACATGGCAGCGGATCTGATTCCCGATGCGGATCTTGACCGGGTTCTTCGCAGACACGGCGAATTGCAGACCATGATCGAACATCTGGGGGCATACAGATTGGATGTGGAAGCTGCTCAAGCTCTCAGCAGTCTCGGTTTTGCAGAAAAGGATTTCAAGCGTCCTCTTTCAAGTTTTTCCGGCGGCTGGCAAATGCGCGCGGCATTGGCAAGGGTCCTGATCTCCCGTCCGGACACACTGCTGCTGGATGAGCCTTCCAACTATCTGGATATTCCGGCAGTGGAGTGGCTCTGCCGTTTCCTGGCAACATTTCAGGGGACTCTGATCCTGATTTCCCATGACCGTTTTCTGCTGCGGAAACTGACGGGCGTCATCGTGGAGATCAATCAGGGAACTGCAACACGATATCCGGGAAGTTATGACTTTTACTGTCGTGAAAGAGAACAGCGCAGTTATGCACTTGAAGCGGCAAAACGCAATTCGGACAGGGAAAAAGAACGTCTTGAGCGCCTGATTGACCGGTTCCGCAGCAAAAGCACCAAGGCGGCAGCGGCGAAAAGTTGGCAGAAAAAACTGGACGCCATGGAAGATATCGTGCTGCCGGATGAACTGAATTACAAGGGAGTCATCCGTTTCCCAGCCCCCCCCGACGCAGGCGTGGAAGCGGTACGCCTTGAAAATGTAGATTTCGGCTACAATAACAGTGATCTCCTTTTCAAAGATCTTGAACTGACCGTTAATTCCGGAGACAAACTGGGTATCATCGGTTACAACGGCAGGGGTAAAACAACACTTATGAAGCTCATGGCGGGCAAACTCCAGCCTCTTTCCGGCAGGGTCACACCGGGGCACCATGCTGTGATCGGTTATCAGGCACAGGAGTTTTCTGAACTGCTTCCTGATGAAATGTCGGTCTACGATGCGGTCCGGGAAGCGCTGCCCGCCGGAGCATCAACAGCCAATTTGATGAATATTCTCGGTTCCTTCGGTTTTTCCGGCGATGATGTGGAAAAACGGTGCGGAGTTCTTTCCGGCGGAGAACGCATCAGAGTGCAGTTTGCCCGGATCTTTGTCAATCCCCCCAACTTCTTACTCCTTGACGAGCCCACCACCCACCTTGATTTGAGCGCCCGTGAATTACTGCAGCAGGCACTGTGTGATTTCAAGGGAACAGTGTGCATCGTCAGCCATGACATTGAATTTGTACGCAACGTCGCTGCAACCATTCTTGCACTCGAACCTGACGGCGTAAAAAAATATTGTGGTAATTACGACTATTATCTGGAAAAATCCTCCTCTCTCATTCCCTCTGCAGCGCCGGTCCGTCCCGACGGAGCCCCTGTGCAGGACAGTGCAAAACTTCGCAGACAGGAGCGGGCAAGAGCGCGTCAGGCGATTCAGGGAGAACTGAAAAAAGCCAAAGATCAGGTGGCAAAACTTGAAAAAGAGTATGACACTCTTTCTGACCGGAAAACCTTTATCGTTGCCAAACTCTCAGGCGGCGGAAAGGTGGATTTTGCCGCGTTGAAAAAAGAGCTTTCTGAAGTTGAAAACGCCCTCAGTCAATGCGAAAACGCCTGGGAAGAGGCAGCCATGGAACTTGAAGCACTCAAACTTGAAAATGACCGTATCCACAGCAATTGAACCTTTAGCTTTTTTTTCCCATTTTCAAGGTTGACAAATCCCCTCAAAGGATGTATATTAAGCTGTTTCGTGTTTTTATTTCATGTATCAAGTGAAAAAGGTAAAAAGCTATGAACCAGGCTCCGGAAAATTATGCACTCCTTACCGTTGAGGGCAAGGAGATCCAATTGCCGCTCATTATCGGCAGTGAAGGTGAAAAAGGTATTGATATTTCCGGTCTGCGACGAGATACTTCTTGTGTTACCATTGATCCCGGTTTCATGAACACCGCTTCATGTTACAGCCAGATCACCTATATTGACGGTGAAAAAGGTATTCTCCGTTACCGGGGATATGACATTCAGGAGCTTTGCAAAAAGGTCATGTTTGTGGACGTGGCTTATCTTCTTGTTCATGGTGAATTGCCCGGCGAAAGTGAACGGAGAAACTTTTCACGGCAGCTGAACCTGAACTCCATGATCCACGAGGATATGCGGCGCTTCTTTGACAACTTCCCTCAGGGGGCGCATCCCATGTGCATCCTTTCAACCATGATCAACGCCATGGCGGCGTTTTATCCTCAGGTTGACTTGAAATCCATGGCGGACAATATTGATGACTCCTGCGCCCGTGTTATTTCCATCGTGCGTACCATGGCGGCATTTGCTTACAAAAAGTCCATCGGAGAACCGGTCGTCTATCCCCGGCAGGATCTTTCATATTGCGCCAACTTTCTCAATATGATGTTTGACTCCCCGGTGCGCCCCTATGTCATAAGTCCTGAAGCGGTGCGGCTGCTGAACACTCTTTTCATCATCCATGCCGACCATGAGCAGAACTGCTCCACGTCAGCGGTCCGTGTCATCGGCAGCGCTCAGGTGAACTTGTATGCTACGATCTCTGCGGGTATTTCCGCTCTCTCAGGTCCTCTTCACGGCGGAGCCAATCAGGCTGTGATCGAAATGCTCCGTATGATCCAGGAAGACGGTGATGTTGAAAAGTTCATCCGTCTTGCCAAAGACAAGAGCAGTCCTTTCCGTCTGATGGGATTCGGACACCGGGTTTACAAAACTTACGATCCCCGCGCCGAAATCGCAAAAATGGAGTGCGAAAAGTATCTTGCATCTTCCGGCTACACTGATCCTCTGCTTGATGTGGCAAGACGGGTCGAAGAAGCCGCCCGCAAGGACAGTTACTTCATTGACCGTCAGCTCTACCCCAATGTGGACTTCTACACCGGGATCCTCTACCGTGCTTTGGGCATTCCTGAAAACATGTTCACAGTGATGTTTGCTCTGGCGCGTCTGCCCGGATGGGTCGCCCACTGGAAAGAGATGATCGGCGACTCTACAAAGCTGGTTCGTCCCCGTCAGATCTATATGGGGCGCACCGGTGATGAAGCCAAACGCGAAATCGAAAAGCGCTCCATCGCCGCTCACTTGATTTGATATCCAGCTGCGGAGTCTGAGACTTATGGGCGGTAAATTCCGTTTTCTGCATTGCGCCGATTTGCATATAGGTTCAGCTTTCACCGGTCTGAGCCGCAGGATACCCGCCCTTGACAGAACTCTTTCAAGAACCCCCTTTCTCGCCTGGCACAACACGGTTGAGACAGCTCTTCGTGAAAAGGTGGATTTTCTCCTCATCGCAGGAGATTGTTTTGACCGGAGTGCTCCATCTCTTCAGGGACGTCTGGAATTCAAGAAAGGTCTTGAAAAACTCCACGATGCACAAATCCCTGTTCTGGTGTGCAGCGGCAATCATGATCCCTGGCCTCAGGCGTGGTCGGAGTCGGTAAGAGTGCCTGAAAATGTGATTTTTTTCCACCCCGGCAACGTTAAACTCCACTCTGTTTGCAAAGCCGGGGAAATCGTTGCAACCGTAGGCGGCATCGGTCATGGCTCCCTTAATGTTCTTGATAATCTTGCCGTCCAAACCGGCGAGGCTCTCAGAGGAGCTCCCGGTCTGCACATTGCCTGTGTTCACGCCAATCTGTGCGGCGATCTCCACGCGGCTCCGGCATCGGCGGCGGAACTGCTGGCACTGCCTGTAGATTACTGGGCACTGGGACATGTCCACAGCCGCCGGATCATCCACGAAAAGCCCTACGTCGTCTATTCAGGATGCACTCAGGGAAAAGATATCCACGAACCGGGCGTTCAAGGCTGCTATGTGGTTGATTGCGATGGTTTCGGCGGCATTGAAATGACTTTTCATCCCACTTCTGTTCTGGAGTTCCAGACATTTGAGGTCAACACCGCGCCTTGTTCCAATCTTGATGAAATGCTCAGAAAAACAGTTGAAGCAGTTACTGAATATAAAAAAGAGAACACTCTTCTTTTCCGCTTGAAACTCACAGGCGTTTCAACTCTGGACTCAGAACTGCGTTTCTGCAACATTGAAGAACTCAGGGATATGGTGCAAAATGCCGTTGAACTCAGCTGCCCTGGCGCCTATCTTGAAGAAATCATCATCCTGACCCGGACTCCCCTGCCCCCGGAAACGACTCTTGTTCAGGCAGCTGAACTTGAGGCGGCAGAAAAAGAAATCTCTGAAGAAAAAATACTTGAATCCGTTTATGAAGAGATGCGTACCGTTTTCAGAGAGCTCCCCGTCATACGGAAGGAACGCTTTGAGGAACTGCGCAAAGAGGGCAGCGCGCTGCTGGCTGAACTGCTGACCACTCAGAGGGCGAAAAAATGATCATACGCCGCCTGCACATTGACAACTTCGGGATCTTCCATGATTTTGACCTTGAACTTGCTCCGGGGATCAACCATCTTGCGTGGCATAACGAAGCAGGTAAAAGCACCCTCCTTGAATTTATCCGGCGGATCTTCTGGGGATTCCCCGACAAAAGAAGCAAACTCAACCCCTACCCTGCCCTGACAGGATCGGGACTTTACGGGGGCTTCCTGGAGGTAACTCTGAAAAACGGGACTCAGCTCCGCCTTGAAAGATACGGTGCACGGGGAAAACTGAAGATCATTTCAGAAAAGGGCGATACAGAGACCGTTCCCGACATCAGCTGTTACACAAAGATCTCTGAAGTTTTCTACCGCAACGTCTGCGCCGTGACTCTGGATGAAGTGACTGCTTTTGCGGCACTTGATGATCCTGAAATCCGCAACCGCCTGTATGGAAATGCTCTCAGCAGCGGCGGTGTTTCCCTTTCTGAGATCCAGAATACGCTGGCAAATGAATCAGAAAGCATCTTCAAAAGAAGAGGTTCTCTCCACCTTTTGATGCAGCTCTCCTCGGAATTCAGCGCCAGCGAGAAGCGCCTTGCTCAAGCGGCCCAAGCCATGCCTGCCTATGAAAAAGCGGTTCTTTCAGCCCAAAAACTGGATAAAGAGGGGGAAAATCTCAATATTGAGATCAGCAAACTTCAAATTCACATCAGCGCCGCAGAAAAAGCCCTCAGCGTTGGAAAACTCCGCCTCAAACTTGAGGAGGATGAAGCTCTTTTTGCCGCACGCCCCCTCCCTGATCCTGTTCCGGAGATGTTGCCTCCTTTCGATGAAAAAGCCCCTTTGCCCCCGCCGGAGCCTGAAAACATGCCGTTGCCCCGGCAACCCGAAAAACCGGCAGCTCCTGCTCTTGAAGGCAAATGCGACCTCTCACGAGCCGCACATCTGGGGGAATATGAACTTGAAATGTGGAACACATTTTTTGAAAAAGAGAAAAAAATTGAGCAAAATATCAGGAAATACCTTACCATTACTTCAGGGATCTGTCTCTTTGCCGGGGTATCAGTGATTCTGATTGCCTCCCTTTATCCCCAAAACTGGTTATTCAACATCTGGGGGATCCTAACGCTGCTTGCTCTGCCTCTGCCGCTTGTCCGGGGATACAGGGAGCTGGTTGAAAGAAATAAAGCGCAAAAGAAGAAACAGGATCTTTTCTTCCGCTTTGCGCTCAATCCGACTCTTGAGGAAAAAGAGCTGCCTGGTCTTCTTGATGAATTGAGGGTCTTTCAGAAACATCAGGAAGAATATGAGATGCAGATGAAACTTTTTGAGGAAAAGAAAACTCAACTTGAGAAAGCCTTTCTCGAATATAAATCACTCTGCAAACTCCACGATGAAAAGTTCCGTTCCTTTGAGGAACGCCGGAAGCTCCACGAAAAAAATCGCCTGGAAAATGAACTCCGGATCCGCCATGCGGCAATGGAACTTGCACGTTATGAAAGTGAAAAACTTGCCCTCTCCAAGCGCCGGGAAGAGCTTGAACAGCTTTATCCCGCCCCGGATCAGGAACTTTTGAGTGAAGAAGAGATACTTCAGCTTAAAGAGAAGCTGCGGTCTCTGAAAATCCAACGGGAAGAAAAAATTGAATTTTCAGGCGCCGAAAAACGTGAAGCGGCACTTCTTTTGAAAGAAGTTGACTGCGCCGTTGAAGTGAATATCCGGGAACAACTGCGGGGCAAGATGCGTTCAGCGGCAGAAAGATACCTTGTTCTGGCAGCAGCAAGGATCATTTTGGATCGTGCCGTAGGACGTGCCGAAAGAGAGAGACAGCCGGAACTTCTGAAAAGAGCTTCCCTTTATATGGAAAAATTCACTTGCGGCATCTGCACAAGAGTTTACAATTCAGCAAAAGAAAATCAGCTGAAAGTGACAACTTCTGATTTCCCTGAGGGGAAAAGTGCCCCCCAGCTCTCGCGGGGCCCCCGGGAACAGCTCTTTCTGGCGCTGCGTATGGCTCTCATAGATTCTCTGCAGCAGGATGATGAGAGTCTGCCAGTGGTTTTTGACGATATTTTTGTCAACTTTGACACCAACCGCCGGGACGCTGCATGGCAGACAATGGAATCTTTTGCTGCCGATAAGCAACTTATTATCTTTGAATGTAAATAAAAGGAGTTTCCATTATGGCTTTTGAAATGCGTCAGGGAACAGTCTATTTGGAAAAAAAGAGCGGCAGGCGTTTTATTCTGGTCAATCACAACCCCATGGCTCTGCTTTCCATGCGTTTCTGGTCGGAGTCGGCGGAGTCCGCTTTCAATCTGGCTGCGCCTGAAATGATTTCCATTGATGAATTGATCACTCTCAGGCAGTCCGGAGAATATGAAGAGCTGGGTGATCTTCCCCCTGAAATTTTCAAATCCATGCTCTCTTCTCTTATTGCAGCGGCAGCACTCCCCGAAGAGGATATCAAACTGCTTAAATCTCTGCTTTGATCCGGCATGATCATCGGACTGAAGAAAGACAAACTGCTTTGGATGGCAGGTGAAATCACTCTTGCCCGCAGGCGCATAAGAGAAGCGGTCCATCTCATGCAGCATGACGAAGACAGGGAATTTTTTGCCAGCTGCTACCGCTTTGAGAAAAGTCAGTTCAAAAATTTTGAGCGTTTCTATCTTTTTGAATCACCAGAGTTTATTGATTCCATTCGCCACGGGGATCACGATGCCATTGCTGAAGCACTGCTTTTTCTCGAAGCGGATCCCTACTGTTTCCGGTCCGGATATATGAAGAAAAAGTTGTGTCATGCTCTGAAACAGGCGCCTCTTGAAAAAGAGGAGCGTTTCAGGATCCGCGCTCTCATCCTCAAGGCAGTCTGCGTGCAGCGTCCGGTCTCCTTTGCAGACTTTGCATCATTGGCATCCAGTGTTTACACACCGGGATTCCATCTCAGGGCGGTGAATCTGAAAATCATACCTTTCAAATATATCTTCCTCCGTAAAAAACTGCTGCTGCAGAAACTGGAAAAAGAATATGCCCTGAGAAAAAATCAGAAAAATTCCCCGGAAAAAACGACGGCAGATGCCTCCATTTCCTCTCTTTCCTCCCACGTTGAAAAACCTCGCCCCCTTCTGCACCGACTGGCGGCGTTTCTCTTCTCTTTTGAGGGGGAAAATATTTTTGAACGCTTGAAAAAAAATGAGTGAAGGTGTATATTATAAAAATATTTGACCATCCGAAATTTCAGGAGAGAAAGCTGTGGAAAACCAGAAAGAAACCCATACCATATCCGTACTCGTGGAAAACCGTTTCGGCGTGCTGTCACGGGTCTCAGGATTGTTTTCCGGCAGAGGATACAACATTTCCTCTCTGACAGTCCATGAAACCAACGATCCCGCCTTTTCCAAGATGACCATTGTCACCACCGGAGATGCGGCTGTGATCGAACAGATCCACAAACAACTGAACAAACTTGTTGAAGTGGTTGAAGTCTCTGATCTCACAGGCGGCGGATTTGTGGAACGTGAAATCTCTCTTGTTAAACTCAGCACTCCCACAGCAGAATCCCGTTCACAGGTGCTGCAGCTGGTGGAGATCTTCAACGGCAGTGTGGTTTCGGTCAGTCGTGACGCCATTGCCGTGGAGCTTTCCGGGCGCAGTGACCGGATTGATGACTTTATGGAACTGATCCGGGACTTTGAAGTTATTGATATGGCACGGAGCGGAAGAGTTGCCATTGCAAGATGTGCCAACCCCGCAACAGACGTCAACTAAAGAATACGAGGAGACAAAATGAAAGAAATCATCAGAAAAACTGTTTATCTTCTTCTGGCAGCGGCATTTTTCGCCGTTCCCTGCCTGTGGAAACCTGCCAGGGATTATGCTCCCGGTCTGGCTGTCTTTGCCGGTATCATCTTTGCCGTTACCTGGGGCAATCCTTTCAAAGAATATACTTCAAAGTTCACCTCCAACCTTCTGGGCGCCACTATCGTGGGCATGGGATTCGGAATGAATCTCATGGAAGTTCTCAAAGCAGGCGCCAACGGCATCGTCTATACCATTATCGGTATCAGTGCCGGCATCGGCTTGGGAGTGCTGGTGGGCAAATGGCTCAAACTCAGCCGTGACACCATGTATCTCATCAGCGTGGGAACTTCCATCTGCGGCGGCAGTGCCATTGCCGCTGCGGCGCCTGTTTTGAAGGCCAAAGCCCACGATGTGGCGATTGCCTCAGCCACAGTTTTCACCCTCAACGCCGTGGCACTGCTGCTCTTTCCGGCAGTGGGACACGCATTGGGCTTTACGGAAAATCAGTTCGGTTACTGGGCAGCCCTTGCCATTCACGACACAAGTTCCGTTGTGGGTGCCGGAGTCCAGTACGGTGAAAAAGCTCTCGAAGTTGCGACAACTGTGAAACTTGCCCGTGCGTTGTGGATCGTACCGGTAACACTCTTTCTTTCCTTTTTCGTGGCACCTGTTGCCGAAGGAGAAAAGCGTGCGGTCAAATTCAAGATCCCCTGGTTCATCCCCGGATTTCTCATTGCTGCCGCTATCGTCACATGGCTGCCGGATCTTCTGGGCAGCGAAAAGGTTCTTTCCGGCTATGTTGCCGACGGCGGAAAGTGGCTGAAGAACATTTCAAAATTCGTCATGATCACCACACTTTTCCTGATAGGCTCCAATCTGAGCCGTGAAAAGCTCAAAGAGCTGGGATTCAAGCCGGTTCTTCACGGCGTCATTCTGTGGATCATCCTTTCTGTGACCTGGTGCTGTGCCATTGCCGCCGGCTGGGTCAACTGCAAAGGATGAAGAAAAAAATTATTTCAGAAATTCTTTGAGGCACTGCCAGTAGTTTTCTCCGGCAGCAGCGATAATGTTATTGTGCCCTGCCCCCTGAACGTGATAAAAACGTTTGGGCTGCGGGGCTTTTTCGTAAAGTTTCCTGCCGTGTGCAAAGGGTATTATCCTGTCTTTGTCACCATGCATAATAAGAATGGGATATTGGACGGCAGTAATATAATCAATATTCGGGAAACGGTTGCCGGGAACCCACTGCATCCCGGCAACGGCATAGGTACTGGTAAAAGGAGCTTCAAGGATCAACGCTTTTGCACCGGGAGTCCGGGAGGCAAGAAATGAAGCAGCTCCAGTTCCGAGAGAAAACCCGTGGATAACGATTCTTCCGGGTAAAATATGGCGCTCCTCAGTCAAGTGGCGCCACACTCTCAAGACATCATCTTCCACAGCTTTTTCACCGGGTTTGCCGCTGCTGCGTCCATAGCCCTCATAATCAAAGGCACAGAAGCCATACCCTCTGGCACGAAACATCTCCTGGCGCCATGCAAGAGTTCTGAGATTCTCTGCATTGCCGTGACAATGAAGAAACACTGTTCCTTCCGGATCAGCCGGCGGGGTAAAGCGGATGGCGATCCTCCCTCCCCCATCAAGGTCAAGCATCTCCACGCCGGTCAATTCAGGATAATTATCCGTCGGCGGCTGAAAAATGAGTTTATCAGCCAGAACGCCTGTCAGATGCCAGATCACTATGAGTACAACTCCTGCTGCAATTGCCCGGATAAAATACTTCCGGTATTTCATTCTTTATGAAAAATGGAACTGCCGACACGGATCACTGTCGCGCCGCACGCCACTGCCTCTTTCCAGTCATTGCTCATGCCCATGGAAAGCTCAGGCAAAGAGATTTTCAATTCATTCTCAATTTTGTCACGGCACTCCCTCAGGCCGTTGAAAACGACACGACACTCCTCAGGGGTTGCCTCAAGAGGGGCCATAGTCATAAGGCCGACCACTTTGATGTTTCGGGCATCAGCGGCGACCTGAGCCAATTCAACGGCTTGCTCAACAGGAAATCCCCCTTTGCACGCCTCACCTGAAACGCTGATTTCCAGAAAGATCTCAGGCGTACACTTTTCCTCTCCGGCGATCCGATCGATGCGCTGCACCAGTTCCACAGAATCAACGGAGTGAATAACCTGGGCTATTTTAAGGATCTTTCTGACTTTGTTGCTCTGCAAACGCCCGATAAAGTGCCAGCAGATATCATCAGGCAGGGACTCTGCCTTGGGAGTCAGTACTTCGATACGGTTTTCCGCAAATTCCCGGACGCCCGCGTCGTAAAGTTCTTTTATTACATCCGCAGAAACAGTTTTGGAAACAGGCAGCAGTTTCACACCGTTTTTTTTGATCGACTCCAGCTCTTCAAGAAGAGCCTTGTAATTTTCAGTACAGCTCATTTGGGTTGTCCATTGAATTTTTTACGGTTTTCCGGCACAGGGGCAGTGATCTTGGTTCCGGCAGGAAGACTTTCGGTCAACCAGACGTTTCCGCCGATGACGGAGTTATCGCCGATGGTAATATCCCCCAGCACCGAGGCTCCGGAATAGATGATAACATTATTGCCGATGGTGGGGTGACGCTTCTGCCCTTTGATGAGAGCACCGCAGGCATCTTTGGGAAAACTGACAGCTCCCAAGGTAACCCCCTGATAGATTCTCACCTTTTCCCCCAGCACAGCCGTTTCGCCGATAACGACACCGGTACCATGGTCAATAAAAAATCCCTTCCCGATGGTGGCTCCGGGATGAATGTCGATTCCCGTTGCAGAATGGGCATATTCGGTCATCATGCGGGGGATAAAAGGTATCTTCGCTTCATAAAGAACATGTGCAAGGCGCTGAATGGCAATTGCTTTCAATCCGGGATAACTTAAGATGACTTCATCACAGCTGGCAGCGGCAGGATCCCCCACATAAGCTGCCTTCACATCTTCTTTCAGCATCTCTCTGATAGCAGGCAGCTGTTCAAGGAGCATAAACGCCGCCTCTTCGCAACGGGCGCCATCTTCACAGCAGCAACTGGCGTTTCCACTGCGGTGAAACGCCCGGCAAATCTGGCTTGCCAGCTCATCAAAGCAGATCCCCACCACTTCCTCCGTATCCACTTCCCCCCGGAATCTCTGATCAAAACCGGGGAAAAGCAGTTCAAGAAGTTTATCTGTTACACTGACCACCTCGGAACGGCGGGGCAGATTATCACGGTTTGTGTAGTTGACGCCGAAACCGTCACTGTAAGAGCGTGAAAGATCAGCGGTAACACCGGAAATTTTTTTTGAAGTTTTGCTGCATCTCATAGTCAGTTATCACTCCACATTCTGCACCTGTTCGCGCAATTTTTCAAGCTCGGTTTTGAATTTGACCACCAATGCGGAAAGCTCCGGCGAAGGAGCTTTATTTCCCAATGTGGTGATTTCGCGGAAAAACTCCTGAAGCAGAAAATCCATACCTCTTCCGGCGGGTTCAACGGCTTCAAAAAACTTGCGGAGCTGCTGAAAATGACTTTTCAGCCGGGTGATCTCTTCTGAGACATCGGATTTATCCAGATAGAAGAGCATTTCTCTTGCGAAAAGTTCATCATTGGGCTCGACCTGGAGTTTTTCCGCAGCCAGTTTGCAGTAGAGGCGCTTTCTTGCTGTTTCAGGTACCTTGGCAGCCAACGGCTCGATCTGACGGAGCAATTCATCAAGCAGAACCGTTCTGGCAGAAAGATCCGTTTTCAAAGCGGCGCCCTCCCGTGAGCGCATGGCACAGAACTCCTCACCGGCGGCATTGAGTACTTTAGAGAAAGCCTCGGTCAATCCGGGGGAATCAGTGTTATCACACACAGGAGCAATGACTCCGGGAAGACTCATCAGCTCTTCGACATTGACTTCAGGAGTCAAACCGCTTTCCTCTCTGATCTTGCGGGCGGCTGCAACCAGTTCACTCAAAAAAGCCGTGTCGATTTTCTGTCCTCCGGAAATATTTTTCCGCAGGATCACTTTGACACTGACGGAACCGCGGCTGATAAAGGAACCGATCCGCTGCCGGATCAGACTTTCCATGCCGCTGAGTTCAGGAGGCAGCGAACAACGCACCTCAAGCTGTTTCCGGTTGACGCTTGAAATTTCAACGGTAAAGAAAAAGTTGTCTCCATATTGTCCTTCGGCTTTGCCGAATCCAGTCATACTGCGCATATTATTTTCCTCCTGTGCCATTTTGGGGTGATTCAGGATGCCCCTTTTTCACAACGCCCTCCGCAGAAGGAGCTGCTTTCTTTACGGGAACAAGGAAACGCTCCGGCACTCTGAGTTTCCTTACCGTTGCACTTTCAACTTCAGCGGCTTCAATGATCCCCGCCATAAGAATCTGCCATCCGTCAAAATCCTCTTTACTTATTCCGCAAAAAGTCACATAACGGTTTCCGCTGATCTTCCAGAGCAGAGAGATTTGCAGTGTCTCTTCATCGGCTTTAACCGGAGTAAATTTTTTCCAGGGGACAGGATTCAACACCGTTTCTTCAGCGTTGTCTTCTTTTTTATCATCAGTTTTTTCCAGTTCGGCTTCGGTATCACTTGCTTTTTCTTTCACAGTGCCCTCAGCCACAGGGAATCCGGTCACCACAGCTTCAGGATGGGTAAAGCGCACGATATTAAGATCTGCGGCACTCAGTTGTTTATAGAGCGAAGACATGGCATATTCCCTTGCCTGCGTCATGGCGTCCTGAGCTTTGGTGTCCAACTTTCCGAGATGCCGGCGGATCAGTTTAAGGGGGCGCCAGTAAGCCATTCGGGGTTCTGACATACCGAAAACCAGATAGTCAACTTCCTGCCCCGGAATGCGCCATGCAACGCAAATCTGTAATTTTTCGCCGCCGGTGACAGATTTTTTCTCAGAGTTTTCTTCATTCCGTGAAAGAACGGGCCCCGTCAACAGCACAGGCGGAGTCAACCGGACGTGGGCAAACTGTTCCGGAGTCAATTCGCGGGCATTCTTATAAATGAACTCCCGTGCTGACTCCACTGCCCTTTCCTGATAGTAAAGGTCGGAGTGACATCCGCACAGAGCCAGCAGTACCGGCGGCAGCAGCAAATGATATTTCATTGCATAATCTCCTGAAATGTTCGTGTTATGCAGTTTTTTCAAAAGGCATCCATTCTCTTTTGAAACTACTCACCATAATATATAGCCTTTTCGCTCAAAAATCAAGATACACTGAAAACAAAAAAGAGATTATACGGTCTCTGCAGAGAGGTCAGTTGCGGAAAAATATTTTTGCAAGACAAAAGCCGCCTGCGGCACTTCCGATGCCGCAAAAATTCTGCAGGAAGACATTCAGGAAAAATTTACCGTATTGAGCTTCAAAAAGATACCGGGGTGCTTTCCAGAGCAAAAGTACTGAAAGTGGTGAATGCCCCCGGAAATCCTGTAAACAGGACCGGAAAATACTCCTGAAATCCTGAGAATTTGTTTTTGCACAGCACAAAGCAGAATCCGGCAAGAAAAGCGCCGATGATATTGACACTCAAAGTGCCCCGGCACGATCCGGGAGCAAATACATTCACTGCCTTCACAGAAAAATATCTCAGCAAAGTTCCGGCAGCGCACCTGCGGCACATGTAAGAAGAAGCGTTTTCATAACCCGCTTTTTCCCCGGGGCGCATCGCTGCTTTCAACTGCAGTTTTTTTCCCCATATCAAAGTTTATCAGCGGCATCCACGGCACGTAGGAATTGGGATTATAATTCAGCAAGCCGATCTGGAAGAGAGCGCCGTTGCGTCCATTGTTCAGCAGACCGATCTGCACCTTGTCTGAATCATTGACGATACCGATATATACGCTGTCAGCAATATTTATTCCGCATAATTGCAGTAATTCATTATGCTTTTCGATTTCTTCACCACCCCAACTGTGGTTCAATATGCCGATTTGGATACCGTAACATCTTTTGGAATAATTTTCAAATCCGAATGAAATTCCGTAGTTGTTATCAGTAGCCGTTCCCAGAAGAAATGGTGTAAGCTGAAGTCCGTAATTATTCTGCAAATGATTGGCGACCAGACCGAGAGAAACGACAGCTGATTTCTGCTGTACAGTAAAAAGTCCGAATGCAAAGATGGTATCCGCGCTTTCATCGACCAATTTTCTGCTTTCGACCAAACCGGCATCCAACTGCAGCGGTGCAAAGTGCCATCCGGTAATGACGCCTTTATCGTTGAAGTCTCCTCCGCGAAGGGCACAGAGAGACAAGGTTATCAGAAACATCAATAATATCTGTTTCATTTTCATCACTTTCGCAGCTTTTTTCAAATTCACTCGAGGTAATTTCAAAAGTCATTCAAAAAATGGCAAAGATGTCATTCGCAAAGAGCTGTAAAGGGTAGTTTGAAGGCTGCTACCTGCAAGGTAACAGGCGCTTGTCCCGCCGTAGCTTTATGCGAAGGCGGAAAAACGCTCCCTTTATCAGATCGAAGCGAGGGCGCTTTGACAATTTTGAGGAGTTTTGAAATTGCCTCACTCCACTATAAATTACAACAGAGAGTCTGAATTGTCAAGAAAGAGGGAATAAAGTTCCATAAAAAGAGCAATTACGTTCCCTTTTCCGTCACTTCTTTATCTTCTGTTTTCCGGGAGGACCAGTTAAAGAGGGGCATCCACGGAATAAATGCACCGGGATTGTGATTCAGCAAACCGATCTGCAATCCGTTTTCGGCTTCGTTGAAAACTCCGATTTGCAGCAGATTACGGGCGTTTCCGGGGCGATGAGAACGGCTTATGTTGACAAGGCCGATGGAAACCGCTGAAAAATCATCCCAGCAATTGTATAATGCAAGTGAGCAGCCGTAATTATTACCGCCAAATGAAGCGCCGCTGATATTGAGGCCGTAAAGTTTGCCGCTGCCCATAATGAGACCGAAACTTGCTCCGTATAACTTTTCCTGAAATGCCAAAGGCGAACCTGCAAGATGTATGCCGCAGATTTTTACATCATCGTTGAAAAGCATCAAAGGCCACATGGTCAATTGCAGGGGAGCGGCTTTTGAACGGAAGAGGGGCTACCCCATAAAAACGATTGCCGGATTATGGGCATAAAGCTCCAAACTCAGAAGCATAACCGGCAACAGCAACAGACTTTTTTTCCACATTCTTTTCGTTCCCTGTAAATTTGGTATCCCTGTTCCGCCATAATATAATGCCAGGTGGGATTTTTGTCAAGAACGGTTTCATTTCAATACTTGACAAAGGAATAAACAGATGCTATATTACGGCTAACTGTAATGAGAGGCATATAAGGGTTATGAACTCAAAAATAAAACGGAACATCCTTTTGACCGTGATCTTTATGGCGGCGGCAGCTTGCGTCCCCGGGATTTTATTGGCAGTTGCATGGATTTCGCAAATTGGCGACTTCCTTGTGTATATGATCATGCCTTTGTATGCATTTTCGTGTTTCCTCGTTCTTGTATGGGGGAGCTGTCAGGTGGTATGGGAACTCCCATGCAGAAAGAGCTTGAGAGGCCTTTGTTTTTTTCTGTGGCTGGTATTTTACCCGGCTCTCTGTCTGGGGTGGCTTTGGATGAATTGTTTCGTTCTGATGGCTCTCATGCACTGAAAAATTTCCCCCAAAAATCCCCGGAAGCATTTTTTTTTGTTGCTCAAGCATCAAAAAAGGATGCGAAAACGCCTTTTTACTGAAGAAAAATTTTTTTTGACTTGATAAAACGCTGTTCCGGTTGTATACTATAAAATTGACAGGATCGAAGTCTCCTGTGGTTCCATGGCGAAATGCCTGATTAATCAAAGAAAAGAATGGAAAAAATGACAACAAAAGTATTCATTGACGGGAAGGCCGGTACGACCGGACTTCGTATTTATGAACGGCTCCAGATCAGAAAAGACATCCAGCTGCTGACTCTTTCTGATGATGAACGCAAAGATCCCCGGCGCCGCCGTGAAATGCTCAACGCATGTGACATCGCTTTCCTCTGTCTTCCTGACGATGCTTCACGCGAAGCCGTGGCGATGATCGAGAATCCTGATGTGGTGGTTCTTGACACCTCAACTGCCCACCGTACACAGGATGACTGGGCATACGGATTTCCGGAGCTTTCGCCAGAGTTCTTTCAGAAAGTGGCAAACTCCAAACGCATCGCGGTCCCCGGATGCCATGCAAGCGGTTTCATCGCTCTGGTCCGTCCCCTTATTGACGCCGGGATCATTTCCGCAGACGCTCTGCTGACCTGCCATTCCCTCACGGGTTACAGCGGCGGCGGCAAAAAGATGATCGCTGAATATAATGATCCTGAACGCCCCGCGCTCTTTGATGCACCCCGTCAGTACGGCTTGACCCAGCAGCATAAGCACCTGAAAGAGATGGTGAAGATCTCCGGATGTGCAAATGCTCCTGTTTTCTGCCCCATCGTTGCAGACTATTACAGCGGAATGCTGGTGACGGTGCCCCTTTTCAAGGCGCAGCTGTGCAGCGGAAAGGGTGTGGAAGATATCCGCAATGTGTACCGCAGCCTCTATAACGGCAATATGGTTTTTTACGCCGAAGAGGCCTCTGAGGGCGGATTGCTTTCAGGGAACGCCATGAGCGGCAAAGACTCCATGCAGATCATGGTTGAGGGCAATGATGAGCGTATTCTGCTTCTTGCCCGCTACGACAATCTGGGCAAAGGCGCCTCGGGTGCCGCCGTTGAGTGCATGAATATCGTTATGAAGCAGCCTTGCGAAACAGGTTTGGATCTCTGATCCTGCAGCGGAAGATGCTGAAAAAAGGTTTCTGTCCGTAAAGCAGAAACCTTTTTTTGTACCGGAAATTATTGTGTATTGAAAAGTCTTGTAAAAAAGGTGTCATGAGGATTATGGAAAGTTTTATGGTTTCCCAGTATTTGCAGCTTCTCGGCTGTGAAAATGCGTCAGCAGTATCGGAGAAAAATCTTTTTCTGCTGCATGAAAAACATCTTGAATATATCCCCTATACCAACTACCGGATTTTTTTCAATGCAGAAACCCCATCCCTTGATTTGGACTCCCTTTTTGAACGGATCGTGCTCCGGCGTCAGGGGGGATATTGTTTTGAGTTGAACGGTCTCTTTGCTGATCTGCTCCGCTCCCTGGGCTACAAGGTCACAGAGTACTTTGCCCGCTGGCATGCCGGGGAAACGGCAGAGATCCCCATGCGCCGCCACCGGGTGGCTCTGGTGCAGTGTGGCAACAAGCGATTTCTCACCGATGTGGGAACTGGTTGTCTGATTCCGTGTACCCCCCTGGAGTTTGTTCCTGATGTGATTCAGAAAAAAAATGTACGCAGCTACCGTATTGTAAAGGATCCGGTATTCGGAAATCTGGTGCAGGCTGAAAATGAAAATGGATTTTACACTCTTTATTCCTTTGAGGAAGCGCCCTATTTCCCCCGGGATTTTGAATATGTGAATTTTTATTGCAGTCAGGATCCGGCTTCCCCCTTCCGTAAAAAATTGTTTCTCCACAAACAAGGCAGAGAGTTCAGGATTTTTCTTGAGCCGGCGGCACCCGACTCTCCTGCCCTGTGTCTGTGCGAAATGCGCGGCGGAGAAATCCTGAAAAAAGCCATAACCTCCCCCGGCGAACTGCACTCCATCTTTGAAAAAGTATTCGGTATCACTCTGCCTGAAGAAATTTTTGAAGAAACTGAGAAGATTCACTTCTGACGATCTTCGTCCCGTAAAAAGCGCCCCGTTCTTTCCTTAAAGGGTTAAGAAAGGGGCGCTTGATTTTTATGGTTTTGCAGCGGCACGGAAGTTATTTTTCAGTAACTTCTTCCACAGAGACGTCATCCACCCAAACGGTGCCTGTGGCGTTGTGCAGCCAGATATTCAGGTAGGACTTGGGGGATTTATGAACATTGGCTGAAGTTTTGTGTGTGAAGCTCAAATAAGTCCAATCAGCTGTACCGGTCAGGGGATTCTTCGGGAACCAGCGGTTGGCGTCATCCCACAAATTTATAAGAAGTCCCCCTCTTGCTTTCGTGGGGACGACATCTTTGAACTTCAGGACACAACTGATCTTGTAAGTGGTGTCCGGTTTGAATTTTTTGCCGTAAAAATACTGAGTAAGAGCATTTCCTTTGGCATCGGTTGAAACGATTTTCATGGACTGGGGAGCGCTGAAAAAAGTTTTTGTATCCAATTCGCATCCAGATTTTCCGGCGAGCAGGGAGTTGCCGATCCACCCGTAATAGATCTTGTTTTTATAGTAACCCCAGTTTTTCCGGCTCATTTTCCGGATGTCATCAAAGTTGCCTTCTGCGACCATTTCGCCTTTGTCAGAGACCAGCAATCCGAAGTTTTCAATATCGTGGAACCCGGTAATGTAGGGAGACCAGGTGTAGAGCGTGTGATCTTCAGAGTTTTTGATGATACGGTTACGGCAGAAATTCACCGGGAACCCTGTTTCGGGGAGTTTGCCCAGACTTTTCCGGGGAATTGTCACTTCAATGACAAAAACCTTTGTTTTTTTGGTGACCACCGTTTTTGCGTCGGAGTTCCATTTGAGATCCTGTATGGCGTTTTTGCCCAACACAGTATAGCTTGCGTCAAAGACATTTCCCTGTGAGTTGATGATGAGCTGATAATATTTTTTGCTGCGTCCGCCGGGGGCGAGGAAAAGCTCAATGGAGTTGTCTTCCCACATCTTGGGATCATCGTGTTTGCGGTCATTGGCGATGATATCTGCCATGGCAGGTTCTTCACACTCAAATTTGAAAATAAGAGCATCGGCAGTCAATTTTGCATTGACTTTGGTTGCAACTGTTTTTCCCTTTGCAGGCTGAGGATTGCGCCCCAGGAAAGGGATCAGGCGGATCGCGGCTGAGGGAATACGGAACTTGAGCCCCTGAACAGCGCCTGTTTTCTTGAGATAGGCTGCTGAGGCCTCGTAAAGAGGAGCAAGAAACTCTTTTTTGAACATAGCGATCCTTTTGGATTCAAGAGAACCTGCAGGAACGGATCGGGCGGCTTTGTCAAATGCGGCACTGAGCTCTTTAAGTTTTCCGGGGGAGTAGATATGGTTCCAGATCATCTGATTTGAGGGGACTGAAGCCACCGGCCCCAGGGGGGTATCCACGGTTCTTCCGGCGATTTGTTTGATCCAGATGTTTTCAAAGTCATCCATAACTTTTTTCATAACCGGAGCAGCTTTACCGAACATCAGGGAATAATATTCCTCCATAAGAGCGTCAACATCAGTATCGGTGTTCCAAAGGACCTTGCCCAAAACATAATAGTTCATGGCGAAATAGATGAACTTATCACATTCGGACTCCATGAAAGTTCCGTAAATGTAGGGTGCGACCTCCTTATAGAAACGTCCAACGGCACGGGGTGTGCATGAAGGTATTCCCGGCAGCAGGGTGGTTCCGTGTTTGTTCACATAAGTCCAGAGATGAACGGGGCGTCCCAATTTTTTGTTCCAGTCGGCAATCAATTGTTTCTGTCCGTTCCAGCGTGCGGGATCAGTTACCCAGGGACCGGTGACGCAGACCTGAACTTCGATGTTGTCAGGGATCGCCCGCTTGGGAATTGCCCTGTAAGGATAATAGGCAGCCATGGAAAGAATGCCTTTGATATTTTCTTTTTTAAGGCGGTTGCCCCAGTCAATGACATTGTTCCAAATCATTTCGCTGGCATAATCTTCGTGATTGCGAAAGGCAGCCATGCAGTTTTTGCAGTAGCATTTAGCAAAAGAGTCCTGGGGCATCACATCCACAAAGTAGTTGCGGAACGTGGGGAACCACCAGCGGACTTTGCCGTTGTAGCTCATATTTCTTTTGGAGGGATGCTCTCCTTTGAAGTAGGCGCGCAGATCCTGATAGATCACCTCTTTCACAGGACTTGTCCAGCAGAGCTGCCCTGCGAACTTGCCGCTTGTTCCTGTCTGACGGATCCCATGCTCAGACATTCTGAAGTATTCGGGATTGGTTTTTCCGAACCGTGCGGGCAAACTGAAACCGTTGATGCCGTGGCAGCAATTCATGTTTTCTGTGCCGAAGCGGACCCGCATCATGTTGAGGCATTTCAGGGGATGGCGTTTATTCGGGGGGAGTGTTGCTCCGTCGATAAAGGGACCATCCGCCCATCCGTAATAGAATCTGCGGCGCATGTCGGGTTTTTCAACGATGCTGATTTCAGGGATGGGAATGGCGTTTTTCTTGGGGAGAATGGTTCCCAGTTCGCCGGGGAAATAGAAGCGGACTCCGCAGAAACGCTCAAGGAAGTCATAGACGCCGAAAAGAGTGGCGCGTTCATAGTCAAATGACCAGTAACCGCCGGATCCGGCAACAACATCGGTTCTCTCTTTCGGGTCATCCTTGCCAAGGATGTATATATTCTTACCAACAGTTTTGATAAAAAATCCATCACGTGCCAGTTTGGAGACATCCAGCTTCTGTTTTTCCGAAGCGGGGCAGACGCCGACAAAGATATTGTTTTCGCGTCCGGGGGTTGCGGCAACGGGGATTTTTTTGCCCAGGATCGCCGAAAGAAGTTGCTGCAATTCGGCGGCGGCAAATTTTACGGTGGGATTGGGGCGGGATGGAATGACGATCCTGCAGCTTTCCGCCGTCAAAGTCAAGGCGATCCTGTTTGAGATCACGATGCTCCGTTTTAACGAAGAAGCCCCTTCGAGAGAAAAACTCCCCAATGCAATACAGAGAAGCAGTGTCCAAAGAATTTTCATTTTTGCGTTCTTATACCTGTGTTGTTGATCGACTTTTAACAATAGAAATACGGCTTATTTCCGATTAATATATCCCCTTTAATTTCATTTTTCAACTGCTAAAAGTACATTTTCCTCAAATTTGCCTGCCGCATACAATATGCTCCCTCTGCTGCGTTCCCGAAGAAATCACATATTTTTCTGCATTCAGCCTGAATATCATGAATTATCAGGTTGCAATATCTCAACATCCGGTGTAAATTAAGTATGGTTCATACAACAACATATCCTGGAAATTTGGAAAGATATCAATAATGGACACGAAAAAATATTTTACTCTCATCGAACTTCTTGTAGTTATCGCTATTATCGCCATTCTTGCAGCCATGCTTCTTCCTGCCTTGCAGCAGGCACGGGAACGTGCGAAGACAAATTCCTGCCAGAACAATTTGAAAACCGTCACCTTTGCTGCGCTCCAGTATGCCGAAGATAACAAAGGACATTTTTCCGCTTCACTTACCTCTCTTGCCGTAACCAACTATATCTTCAACCGTTTTGCAGATGTAACGCCTCATCTCAACGAAGGTGGCCTTGCCAGTTACATCGGCGCAAGCAGAGAGTATGGCATCTGGATGCCCAAGCAGAACATTGCCCCCCCTGTGAGCATCTGTCCCTCCGGAGCACGGATCCACCAGCAGCAGACTTTCAACAATCCAAACTTCAGTTATGGTTATTCCACCTGGTATGTGACCCACAACTCCCTTGAAGCTGCCGGAATGAGATACAAATACAAACTTGATTTTGTTTCCAACCTCAAAAGAGTGCGGAACGCTTCAGGAAGAATGCTTTCAGGCGACATCGGTTATGATGGCATTTACAAGATTGCCCCCGGACCGGACAGCCGCTCTGCGGGAGCCTCCTCTCTCAACAAGCGCGGTGCTTTCAGTTACCGGCACAATGCCCAGACCAACGTGGGCTTTATTGACGGTCATATAAAGCAGATGAAGTACGGAGAAATTCCACTCCATACAGAAGCAGGAACTCTTTACGACCCCAATGAATTTTATCGTGAGTATCAGGGTTACTGAAGATCTCTCTGCAACAAAAGGAAATAAACGATGTGTGTTTGGAGTGCTTATACAGGGAAAAAGCAGGCCGCACCTCTGATTTTTGAGGCGTTGAAGAAAAGCGAAGGTTACTGGGCGGGATTTTATACAGGGTTGGCAGTGTGCCATGACGGAGTGATCCGTTATGACAAATGCATCGGTCATACAGGGATCTTTGAAAAGCAGTTTGATCTTGCCGACTACCCCGGGACCACCGGAATCGCCCACAGCCGCACCAACTCCGGCGGCGGAGCCAACCGCGCCCATCCTTTTGTGGGGACTGAGGGAAAAGTAGCCTTGATCTCTCAGGGCTCCATCGGTGTTTTCGCCGATCAGATCCACCATTATTCTGAAGTGGCGCACCGTCTTTATGCAGAGGGACGCCGGATGCGCAGCGGATCTTCTACAGACGGAATGCGTCACATTCCTGAATATGTCATGCCCGACGGCAACCAGGTTTCTCTTTCTGACATTGTTGTGAACTATATAGAAAGCGAGTACATAAAACACGGCGACATGGTCAAGGCCATGCGTACAGCTTCGGGTTATCTTCTTGAGGAGTCCTGTTCTGTTTGCATATTCGCTGATCGTCCGGGGGTGCTTGGATTCATTAACATGAATCAGCGTGTGGGATACAGCATTGAAGCCGACGGCGTTTACATGGGAACCACTCAGGCGGCGTTCCCCGGTTGTTTCATGGAGATCCCCGGAAACTCCGTGGGATATGTTACGAAAGAAGGTGTGTATCACCGGGAGGAGTTGGGGGATTTCAACATTGATTCAACCATTCCCGGCGGTCTGATCCCTGCTGTGCTTGAATTTTTGAAAGAGAATCCGGGATCTCTTCTGGGGCAAATCTGTGATAAAGCGATCCGCCCCTGCGGATTTGAACGCGGGCGCCTTGATTATCACTCACTTGCAGCCTACCGGACCATAGAGGCACTGGTGAATGCGGATCTTGTAAAATACGAAGTTTCCGACAATCCCGGCTCCAAGGAGATTGACGGACGTTCTTTCAAATGGTTCTTAAAATAAACAATAGAGGCAATTTCAAAACTCCTCAAAATTGTCAAAGCGCCCTCGCTTCGATCTGATAAAGGGAGCGTTTTTCCGCCTTCGCATAAAGCTACGGCGGGACAAGCGCCTGTTACCTTGCAGGTAGCAGCCTTCAAACTCCCCTTTACAGCTCTTTGCGAATGACATCTTTGCCATTTTTTGAATGACTTTTGAAATTACCTCAATAAATAAGGGAAAATAAAAAATGCAAAACACCTCTGACAGTTTGTCCAAAAAGTATAACATGGAGCAGTGTGTTCATATTTCTGCTGAGGGACAAAAATTGAATTATTGCCGTCGCCAGTTGAATCCGGATCTTCCCGGAGCGACGTCAGTATTGTTGTTTCTCCACGGAGCAGGAGAACGTGGAGATGACAATGCCAAACAGTTGTATCACGGTGCGGCGGAAGTCATCTCCTGGTGTGAAAGGAACGCCCGTAAAGTCCTGCTGCTTTTTCCACAGTGTCCTGAGGGGCAGCAGTGGGTAAACACGCCTTGGGGGGATCTGCGCCACGATCTTCCTGAGGAATCAGAATCGCTGAAACTTGCGTTATCTCTTCTTGAAGCCGAGATCCAAAAGGTTCAAGCCGACAGGAGTCGCATATATATATCCGGCATATCCATGGGGGGCTACGGCACCTGGGATGCAATCAGCCGTTATCCGGAGTTATTTGCTGCAGCCTTTCCTGTATGTGGAGGTGCAGACACAGCGCAAGCCCCCAAACTGATCAATCTGCCTATATTGACTTTCCACGGAGACAGTGACACAGTGGTTCCCACGAGTCGTACGCGTGAAATGGTTGAAGCACTCAAGAGAGCCGGCAGTCATCATATAACCTATCATGAAGTTCCCGACTGTGGTCATGACTCCTGGTTCACAGCTTTCCGTGATGACACGAGTTGGGAATGGCTTTTTTCTCAAAAAAAGTAAAAAAAGATCAAAAAACGATTTGACAAATCGTATTTCCGGTGCTATATTATAACACGATGATGCGGGGTGGAGCAGTGGTAGCTCGTCAGGCTCATAACCTGAAGGCCGTTGGTTCGATTCCAGCCCCCGCTACCAACGATTTTACAGGACTTGTTAACGCAAGTCCTTTTTTCTTGCTCAAAATCAACGACTTACGCTTACATCTCACCACTCTTGACAACTCTGGTATCTATTGGTTAAGGTTGATGATTTGACTCTCTGCTGGACTTTTGCTTACACGAAATGTAAGCAAAATGTAAGCAAAACTGTAAGCAATAACCAAAGATACCACCGTTGTCCTCAAAAGTCAAGCCCGGTTATTCACCTGACGAGCTACCACTGCGCCACCAGTTGCAACCACATTCCTACAAGCGTAAGATTAAATCAATATCCATAGCAGAGGACAAAAACGTCCTCTGCTATGGCAAACTACTTGCGTTCACAGCAAATCTGTGTTATATTACGATATGAGAGGTGCGAATATGACAGACAAGGAAATATTGAAACAAATCAAGGGTGCCGACAAAGTCACCCCCTATGCAGTAAACCACCAGGCTATCCGACGTGGTAAAGCGAATCTTGCATTAATGATGACCTTGACGACCGCCGATCACTACGATTGGTTCATTGGCAAGTTTCCATCACACAACTTCTTTGAGTTTTACGGTTACCGCGTTTATAGACGAAATGTCTATCAAGCACCACTCGCTATACCGCAAGCAGAGATTGACAAACTGGACAGTTTAAATCGGCAGCTTGAGAAATTACAGCGAAAATACATATCCACATCTCCTATCGCTCCATTTGATTACCAGAAAGAACTTGTTGATCGCATACATTACTTAACACCTCTTATGTTGGCTGCAGCAGCAAATTTAACCAAACAGCGTATGCACTATATAGGCGAAATCTGCAATGCGGAAGACATTCAACTTCCGGACATTGATTTGGTAAAACTTTATTCTATCGCCAATCACTGTGCCGATGAAGAAGAAGCTATTGAAAGAATTTACGCTGATTTCAATATACCGCAACAAACGTTTCGACTAGTTGCTATTGATGAGCGTACGCATTGGGGTATGGCTTCTTGTCCGGGGTCTGAATTTCCTTTTGTTCCCGATGATCAGCAGGAACAAATATTATTCAAAGATCATCAATGCATTCTTGGGAGAGTCTCTGTTGATAATAAATCAGCTACGTTGACACCTCATTCAGAGTGGGTAAAAGGGCAACATGAACATCACGGTGTTGATCTTACCATTCCTTTTATCAAACCATATCCATTGTGGAATTTGCCCGCAATTCAAGAAAGAAAAGACCGAGTGGTCATTCTAACTGACAATCTGTACTTGGCGTATCAGAAACAATGTACTATCGACAAAAAAGTCAAAGATATTGTCGAAAGAGAATGGTTACAGCATGATCGTTCAACCTTATATAACAATCACAATCCTTGGGAATGTGATTTTGAAAAGGAATTAAGAGAAGAAGTTCAAAGGAGAACAAAAGCAGAGTACGAACAAATAAAGAAACAAGAAGGATACCTTTTGACTTTCAATAGAGTCTCTTCACAAGATATCGCTTGGATTACAACACGCTTGCTCTATCTGCATGAACCCGTCTATGCTGCAGGAAGTCAACCAGCATTCCCGATAACCAAAGGACGTGGGTGTCACCAAAATTTGATTCATGTGTGTAATAAAGTGATTGGTCAAATCGGGATTAATAAAACAGCGGAAAAGATATTCGAGAATATTCGTGAATTGGCGTTTCAATATACAACCATTAATGACGCTCCCAGAGAACAAATATATGAAAACCTTGGTCCCAACGCAACTGGCTATCTTGATAAGGTATACACCACACTTTGTGATGTTATAAATGAATGGCAGAATGAGGATCGAATTAAATTTGAGAAAATCAAAAATGCTGAACGCAAAGCACAAGCTTGTTGCTGGTCTTCCTGGTTTGGCGGAGATGATGCATTAGCTGATGTCAACTGGCGTGAACTGCGAAAACGTGATATTGTTTACGTCCTGACTGATGAAGAAGAACATTCATTCAAAACAGCGTTGAAAGTTTATGTCAACACCAAGAGAATTTGCAGCAGCATCCGTTTCGTGATCAAGAACGAAATCAAATCTGCTCAAGAGTTTCTTGACTTGGCTTTGAATAAGTGGAATATGTCTCCAGAGAAGCTTGATTCTAAAAAAGAATATGCTTCGATGTTTGAGACTTTCGATCCAAATGCTGCTTTACCCCCATTGCAGGAATACATTATTGATCCGATAATCAGTGAAAAAAGCATAACGCTGATGTACGCACCTACCGGCATTGGAAAGACGTGGTTTTCGATGTGCATAGCTCTTGCAGCAAGCAATGGGAAACCTCTTTTTTCCAACACGAAGACATCTTGGCTTGCACCCAAACCACGACGAGTTGTGTATATCGACAGCGAAATGACGGAATACCACTTCAAAAAACGACTGCAGATATTAAGTCAGATGTACCAGTCAGATCATCAAAACTTGAGTTTCAAACTTGTCGCCGACGAGAATATGAATCTTGCCGATGAAGAGAGTGGATACTGCGATCAGATAAGTCAATGGCTCAACGATGAAGCCGAAGCTGGACGACCTGTGGACTTGCTGATTCTGGACAACCTCTCTACGCTGACCGGCTTCAACGATAGTGCAAAATCATGGAACACTCTTTTCTCGTGGATGAAAACGCTCAAAGAAAAGCGTAAGCATCCATGTTCTGTACTGGTGGTTCATCACTCCAATAAAAAGGGTGATCAGCGCGGAACCAGTGCCAAGACAGCTACCGTTGATAATGTCATAAAACTTGAAGCACGGAAAAACACAACAGTAAATTCTGTAGCTTTTGAAATTGCGGTAAAGAAAGGGCGAGATATGGAAAACATGCCAGATCCTTTCACTGTCGAATTAAAACTTCCTGCACGCGGAAGGGCCAAAACGGAATTCTGCATTAACGCTAAGAACAAAGATAATAAGACCCGTACTGAAGAAGCAAAATTGTATCTCTCGGGGAAGAAGATACCGCCGCATGAAGTTATTGCAACATTGACTAGTCTCACTCCTGCTTATGTTCGCCAGTTGAATCACACGCAGAAAAAGAAGGAGTAATCACTTATCTTTTCGGCGTTTCAAATTAGATGCAAAGACTTCTCGCATGCCATTGGGAGTGTCTTTCTGGCTCTCTTTGGCAAGGTAACTTGCTTGTCTGAAAGCATCGTTCTCATCATCCGCAAAGAGAGCATCCCGGTGTATCATAATACCATTTCTCAAAGGACCTTTTCTGTCAGTGCAGCTGTGGACAAGGCCTGTAGGTTCGTCATGCTCTAATCCCAGAGTCAAGTTCATTGCAGCGTTGGCATTTTCGATGTGCTTGTGAATGTTCCGTGTGTTGTTCCCATTGACCAGCAAGACTTCGTGGTAATGAGGATGACCTTCCCGTTCTCCGACTTCTCTGACTGCAACGTAACTTGGATCAAAACCTGCACGTCTCTCTTTTCTCATAAACTCAGCTTGGAACTTACTGAAACTCCTGTTGCTCTCATCTTCCGGAAAACGAACATCGAACCTTACGACCAGAACCTTGCTGTGTCTTTCCAGAGCATCTTTCAGATGATCGTCAATCGTTTCCAGGATCTGGGTATCCATGCCGATGTCTCTGTGCTTGTATTCCAGGATTTCTTTTCCATTGAACTTGTTTCCTTTAGTGATGTTTCTCTTTTTCATTTTTTCTTTTCTCCTATAGCTTTATTTCTCTGAAATAGTAATACAATAATACCGAAGTGACTTTGTCTTCAAAAACAGGCATTGAGCCAATCAGAGAATGGACCTCACAGGGTACCAATGTCATAACATGTTGGTTGAATTAGTTTTATAATTTCACAAACATTTACAACAAAGCGGATGTACCGTAGGAGCGTTGGTGGAATTGAGGAATGGGTGAATAGTACCAGGAGATCAGGTTGTTCAGTCTGGTGTTGATGCTGTTGACAATGGTGAGATCCCCTGCCAGATAATCAAATTCGCAGAAGCTCTTGAAGTGGTGAAGCGTTGCCAAGTTTCCGACAACAGGTGTAATATCTGAAAGATCGTTTTTGAAGTAACCGTTGCACCAGAGGAACAAATATCTGGTATTGGGAACCGGGGTGGAAAACCAAGTATAACAGGGCATCAAGTCTTTTCTTCGGAGTGTAATCATCAGAGCATTCAGAAAGTTGCTGAATGGTTCCTGTTGAGAGATCACCAGATGGTAGACAGCGACTCTTGCTTTGCCGAAGCGTTCAAGATATTGTTCTGTGATTGTGTTGACTTTGGATGTTAAAGTGATCATCTTCTGGAGCCTTTCTTTACTGTTTTTGAGGTTAAAATAAACTGTTGTAGTTATATTATGTGCAAAGTTAGCATTTGTAATTCAACAG
>JAFWBQ010000130.1 GCA_017507125.1 Lentisphaeria bacterium | reverse complement strand
CTGAGCGTTGAGAAGTCAGCAGAGGTCATAGTACCGCAGAAGCGGGAAGGACCGAACAGTAACAGTTCTTTCTTGAAGTGAAAGGCAAAGTATGTGTAGAATGCAGAAAATCACGCAAGTGAGCTGCCCGGGTAAGGATAGGGTGGAACCCGAAAGTACCCCGGGAGTGCCGGGCATACCTTTGCGGGCAACTGACAGGAAAGACGGTGCAGATTTGTTTGTACACAAGTTACTGAACCGCCGTATGCCGAACGGCACGTACGGTGGTGTGAGAGGACGGGACTTGCGAGGTTGTCCCTCAAAAGTCCCTCCTTCTCGATTTTGAAGAGGTGAGAAGGGGGGCGCTTGCTTACTCCTGACAGCTGCTGCATCTGCCGCGGAAACAGATATGGACGCTTTCCACAGCAAAGCCCTCCGGCAGCGCCGGAAGCCCTGTTATATCCATTTTACTGCCTTCCGGGAAAAGATCAAAGACCTGCTGACAGCGGGTGCATTTGAAATGGGCATGATCTTTCAGATCAGCATCAAAACGCAGTTCCCCATCTTCGATGATGACTTCGTTGACCAGTTTTTTTGCCACAAAAAGTTTAAGGGTGTTGTAGACCGTTGTCAGCGAAAGGGTGGGCAGATGGGGCTTCAATTCTTTCATGATGACGTCGGCTGTGGGATGGACCGGATGACTTTTCAGGTAGCCGTAAACGGCAATACGCTGGGGAGAAGGGGATATGCCCCGTGCACGCAGTTGGGCAATGAGTTCATTTTCATTCAATTCTTTCATGGAGCCCTCGTTTTGATATTGTTTTGTATTTGTAGTTACTCCAAATATAAAATAACACCATTTTTCTGAAAAGTCAAGTCATTCTTCAAAAAGAAATAAAAAAAACTCCGGTCACTCTTGAGTGAGGACCGGAGCCGGTAACGAAAGAGGATCAGTTCGCAGTGCGGGGAACGTAAAGCATGCCGTAGTTGGCAATGGGAGTGTTGCGGTCGATCTGGGGGTTGAGACGGATCACTTCAGCAACAGTCGTGTTGTTTTTGGCAGCGAACTCTTCGAGAGAAGTGCTGCCTGCCACAGGAACGAAATTGGTTCCGGCATTGTCCGCTCCGGCAACAGGAGCCGGGGGAGGCAGCACGGCGGCACTATCTTCACCTGTCGTTGCGGGAACCGGCGGCGGAGGAGGGGTATTGGGGTTCCCGTCATTGACAGCCGGCGGCGGAGGAGGAGTCTGAGTGGCTTTTTCAGTACGCTTTGCAGGAGCTGCAGGTGCCTTGCGGGCGGCTTTGCGGGGAGCCTTCCTGCTGCCGATCTTTGCATCTTCACCGGTGGGGATCACCAGCTTGTGACCGATCTGCAGACGGGTGGTTTCTTCATCAGTCAGATTATTGGCGCGCTGAAGAGCTTTGGCACGAATACCGAACATACGGGCAACTTTGGGGATATTGTCCCCTCTGACCATGGTGTAGGTGCCGTCAGCATTGAGCTTGGAGGCATTCTTGCGGGGGGCTGCGGCGCCTTTGTTACCTTTGCGGGCAGCGGGAGCAGCCGCCGCTTTACCGCCGGGGATCACCAGTTTGGTGCCGGGGCGGAGGAAACGGTCCTGAGCGGGAGTACGGTTGTTGGCATCACGGAGAGCCTTGACGGAAACACCGTATTTGCGGGCAATGCGTCCCAGAGTGTCACCGGGTTTGACGATGTAAACAGAACCGGCGGTATCACGGTCGATCAACTGGACGGCTTTGGCTCTGCGGGGAGCACGGCGGCGGGGTGTTTCATCTTCGATACCGTCACCGGCGTAAGTTCCCTCCATGGGACGGAAACCTCTTTGAACAGGTGTGTTTGTATTTTCCACAGGAGCGGGCTGGGGGGCAACATCGGTTCCGCCATCCATGGGACGCATGGGCTGTGCCCCCTGGCGCATTTCAGGGTCATCCTGAGGTGATCCGCCGGGGAAATGGCGATCACGCATCACTTCGGTCTTGCAACCAGCCAGGAACATCAATCCGGCTGCCATCAGCATTGTCGTCGTTGTTTTGTTCATCTTTTCTCCCATTTATAAGTATTTGCCGCAGCCGCAGCTCCGGCGGTTTATGTGCTGTTGAAAAAGAGATTCAGAAAGAAAATCTGTTTCTTGCATAATATATTTGCTCTGCCTGTGAAAATCAAAGTGATTTTCCGGTTTTTTCAGACTTTTTTTCCGGTTTTTTCTTTGTTGCTCCGCTCTCTTTTTTCTTTTCCGGCGGATAAAGCATCACGACTTCACCTTTTTTGACGAAGCGGAACTTTGTCCGGGCGAGTTTTTCGATTTCCTCCGGTGAACTTTCCAGTCTTTTCCGGTATTCCAGCTGCTTCTGACGTTCAATTTTGGCGGCATCAAGAAGAGCCCGCTGCCGGTCTTCCTCGGCGCGGACATTTCTGTAATTCCGCCATGCAGGCAGGATCAGTACGGCTGTGGTGATGATCCACAGGATAAGGCATATCCCCAGAATGATATTAAGTATTCTGCCGTTGCGTTCCGGATTGCTGCTCATCAATATGTATCCCTCAGAGTGTAAAGAAATTCAACATTGGTTTTGACTTTTTTCAGCCGGTTGATAAGCATTTCCATGGCCTCAGCGGGCATGACGTCGTTGAAATATTTCCGCAGGATCCACACCTTCTGCAGCTCTTCGGGATGGAGCAGAAGCTCCTCTTTCCGGGTGCCGGAGGCCTGAACGTTGATAGCAGGATAGATACGGCGGTCGGAAACACTGCGGTCAAGATGGAGCTCCATGTTGCCTGTGCCTTTGAACTCTTCAAAGATCACGTCATCCATACGGCTGCCGGTGTCGATCAGAGCGGTGGCGATGATGGTCAGACTGCCGTGCCCCTGAATGTTTCTGGCAGCACCGAAAAAGTGTTTCGGCTTGTGGAGCGCAGCGGCATCCACACCGCCTGTGAGGATCTTGCCGCTGTGGGGCTGAAGTGTGTTGTAGGCGCGGGCGAGGCGGGTGATACTGTCAAGCAATATCACCACATCCTTACCGTATTCCACCTGACGTTTTGCCTTTTCGATGACCATTTCAGCCACCTGGGCGTGACGTTCCGGGGGTTCGTCGAAGGTGGAGCTGACCACTTCGCAGTCGATGACCCGCTTCATGTCAGTCACCTCTTCGGGGCGTTCATCAATGAGAAGGATGATGAGCTGGACCTCCGGATTGTTTTTCCGGATGCTCTGTGCCACCTTCTGCAGCAGCACAGTCTTACCGGTACGGGGAGGTGCCACGATCAGTCCGCGCTGTCCTTTGCCGATGGGGGTGACAAGATCCATCACCCGTGTGGAGTACTCCGCAGGACCGTTTTCAAGGACGAGCCGCTCGGTGGGGAAATAGGGTTCAAGGCTGGTGAAGGGAATGATGTTTTTCTTTCTTTCCGGCACATCGTGGTTGATGGACTCCACCTTGAGCATGGCAAAGAAACGCTCTTTTTCTCTGGGGGTGCGGATCTGTCCTGCCACAAAGTCCCCTGTCTTGAGAGAGAAGCGCTTTACCTGAGAGGTGCTGACATAGATATCTTCTGAACTGGGCATGTAGCTGTATTCAGGAGAGCGGAGGAATCCGAATCCTTCAGGCAGCACCTCCAGATATCCGCTGCCGTAGAGCAGACCGTTCTTTTCGGCGTTGGCGCGGAGTATTTCAAAGATCAGTGCTGACTTTTCAAGAGCGCCGATACCTTCGATCCCCAGTTCGGTTCCCATGGCGGTGAGTTCATCCATGGATTTTCCCTGAAGTTCAGCAATATTCAGACTGGGAGCGGTGGGATCCCGGATAATGGCTTCAGGGGGGATCTCTTTATATTCCCGGTAGTCTCCTTTTTCCTGGGGACGCTCCTGGCGGCTGTACTCCCGTTCCCGGAATTCGTACCGTTCCCGGTATTCCTGTTCTCTGTATTCCCGTTCCCGGTAGTCCCGGTAATCCTGGCGGTCATACCGGTCATTGCGGTCGTTGCGGTCGTTGCGGTCGTTCCGGTCGTTCCGGTTGTTTCTGTCGTTGCGGTCATTGCGGTCTCGCATTTTTTTGCGGTCGTTTCTGTCGTTGCGGTCATTGCGGTCATTGCGGTCTCGCATTTTTTTACGGTCACGATTCTCTTCCCGGCGGTTATCGAAGCGCCGTTCTCTGTCGTCGGTATCATTGGTTCCCCCCGCAGAAGCCGGTGCGGGAGCTGCTGTCTCACTCTGCAAAGGCAGATTTTCAGGAGGAAGGGGCATGGGGGGGATCTCTGCTGCAGGAACAGCAGGAACAACAGCTTCCGGGCAGGGGACATCCTGAGGAACTGACTCAGGAAGAGAAGTGGCTTTGGCACGGGAAAATTTCTCTTTGACGGGCGCCTTGACTTCCGGGACGGGAGCTTCTGCTTTTTCTGCCGGTTTTGTCTCCGGGAGCGTTTCAGGAGCAGATGAAGCTGCCGGGGCGCTCTCAGGCAGAGGATTTTTGCGGGGACGGCCCCGTTTTTTGGGGGCGGGGGCTGCCGCAGGGGTATCGGTGCCGGCATTTTCTGCTGCGGGCACGATTGCGGGATTTTCGCTGTTTTCGTTGATCATATTTGAAACTCCTTGATAAAATCGTCTATCTGGCGGTAAAGAAACTCTGCGCCGCCGTTATTGATGAAAGCGACATCCGCCGCTTCAAGTTTTTTTTCTGCCGGCCATTGCCGTGCCTCTCTGCCGGCGATCTCTTCGGGGGTGAATCCTCTGAAGCGGCACAATCTGTCGTGCCGCACTTCCCGGGAGCACCAGACGACGGCTGTTTTGTCAAAATATTTTTCCGTGCCGCATTCAAAAAGGAGCGGCACTTCACAGAGGAGATTTGCGTGCTCCTGCCTTGCTCTGGCGATTTCTTCTTCCATTTTTCCGAAGAGTGCCGGATAAAGCATGGCGGTCAGCTTTGCCATTTCCTCATTTGCTGCGAAAAGCCGCTCAGCCAGTGCTTTGCGGTCAACGCTTCCATCGGCGTTAAAGCATCCGCTTCCCCACTCTTTTCTGATTTCCCGGCACAAAGGGGAGCCGGGATCGGCATAAAGAGCGTGACAGCTTTTGTCGGCATCAAAGAGGCGCCACTTTTTTTGGACAAAATAGGCGCAGGCCGTGCTTTTTCCACAGCCGATGGCTCCGGTCAGACCCAGGATCATAAAACACTCCGGTAAAAAATGAAAAAATCATCCGTAAAGCGGGGGGCCGCGGTGAGAACAGAATATGGATCTCCCTTGCAAGTCCCTTTACGGCATGGGATTATTGAAAAAATAAACAGATCCGGTGAAAAGAATTTTGAGACGCAACGGTGCCGGAAGTCCATAAAAATGTGGAAAGAGAGGACACCGCGACATGTGTATTGGAATCTTTTTTGCGGTCTTTTATATAAAATAACTTGATTTTTTGATTTTTCAAGTGCATTTTATATTTTTGTAATGAAAATAACCCGAAAGGAGAAGTTTTATGGCAGCAGTAATTGATAAAGTCACCCATGTGGCAGGCGGAAAGTTTCTCAGAATGGAACTGATCGAGTTTACCGACGCAAAAGGCATCAAAAGAAAGTGGGAAAGCGTCAGCCGTACCAATTCCCGGGGGGCGGCCCTTATCATCCCCCGGATCGTTCCCGATGATGCTTTTATCCTTGTCCGCCAGTTCCGTCCCCCGGCGGGCAAACTGATCCTTGAATTCCCCGCAGGGCTCATCGACGGGGGCGAGGACGCGGCAACGGCCGCTGTCCGTGAACTGAGCGAGGAAACGGGCTATGAAGGACGGGTCGTCAAAACTCTTGCCCCCGGCAACAGCTCACCCGGCATGTCCGGGGAAACGGTGACTCTGGTTTCCATGGAAATCGACGGGAACTATTACAAAGACCATGCCCCCGCCGCCCATCCGGAAGAGAACGAAGCCATCGAGGTTTTCACCGTTCCCCGTAAAGAGCTGCACAGCTTCATTGAAGAGCAGCGGCGTCAGGGCGTCGGGATCGATGCAAAGCTCCAGACTTTTGCGCTGGCGTTGGAATATTAACGATTCAGTATTGAAAAGGAGAAAGACCATGTACGTTCAGACACTCCCCTGGGTAGCCAATTACGATGAAAATGAAGTTCCTCCTTTCGTGCTGCCGGAGGTTTTGAAAAGCGTTGACGGCGCCCCCATCAAAGACGCCGCCGCATGGGAAGCCAACCGGCCCGCACTTCTGGAACAGTTCCGGAAAGTGATGTACGGCGCCAGACTCCCCCTGGCGGATAAGACAGAGTACACGCTGCTCCATGAAAAGAAAGATGCCCTCGACGGTGCCGCTGTCATGCGGCAGATCGAACTCAAGTTTTCCATGAACAACGGGCGCTCCCATAAAGCGGTGATGCTCCTTTACATCCCCGCCGGAGCAACGGCTGAAAAACCGGCGCCCGTTTTTACCGGATTGACCTTCAACGGCAACCATGTGGTCAGTGATGATCCCGATATCATCGTCACCGGAACAGCAGGGGAGGAGTTCCGGAGCTTTGACCGGACTCCCGGCGCTCAGAGCCGCAGATTCCCCCTGAAAGAGATGATGGCGCGGAACTTTGCTCTGGCGATCTGTTCCTATCATGACTTTTTCCCCGATGCGATGGAAGGCTGGAAAAAGAGTATCCTGCCCCTTTTCATCCCCGATGAAGAGTTTGAGCCCCGGCCCCGAAACATCTCCGCCATCAGCGTCTGGGCGTGGGGACTTTCACGGATGCTGGATTGTCTGGAAACGATCCCTGAAGTCGACAGCACCAAAGCCGCTGTCATCGGACACTCCCGTCTGGGCAAGACCGCCTTGTGGGCGGGGGCTGAAGATACCCGTTTCAAGCTGGTGTGTGTCAACGACTCCGGCTGCGGCGGCGCTGCCCCCAACCGCAGACTCTACGGAGAAACTCTCTTCTGCATGTGCCGTCAGGCCTGTAACGGTTTCGGACACTACTGGTTCACCGACACCATGCACAGAGATTGTGAACATCCTGAAAATTTTCCCATTGACCAGCATCAGCTTATCGCTCTGATCGCTCCCCGTGCGGTGGCGGTCCACAGTGCCACTGAGGATCAGTGGGCGGATCCCAGAGGGGAATATATGTCTCTTCAGAACGCGTCACCTGTTTACGCTCTTTACGGCAAAGAGATCCTGACGGCAACGGAGCCTCCCGCCCCCGATACCCCTGTCGGAACGGATATGAGCTATTTCCTCAGAGAGGGCAAACACGATCTGCTCCCCTCTGACTGGGCGTGCTACATGAACGCCTTTGATCACGCCCTCAAAGAATAAACAAAGTTTTTCCGTATCACTTCCCGGCAGGAGCTTTTTTCTGCTTTCATCTCTGCCGGGAAGAAAATCAAAAAAGCTGCTGCATCTTTTTTGGGCAGCAGCTTTTTACTTTTGGGGTGAATTACTTTGTGACCCGTCGCAGGACAAGTGCTGTGCGGCAGGGCAGATAGACGCTGAGTTTGGTGCCGTGGGGATTTTTGATGGTCCAGTAGCGGCGCGGGAACTCCACATTGCCGAAGCCGTCAAACTCTTTGCAGTCGGAGCAGAGAACCGATTCGTACTCTCCGGGGAGCGCTTCAAAGGTGTATCCGGCACAGGAACACTCCGGATGGAAGTTGAAAAGGAACCAATAGCCGCCCCGTTCAAAGATCAGCACCTTTGCTTCTCTGTCGATGCGGGCACACTGGGGGGCGGCATCATAAAAACCTTCACTCCCGGCAAGTTTCATCACTTCACGGTCGAATTTCAGCAAAGCGTTGAAGCGCAATGTCGGATCTTCACTCAAACTCCACTGGCGCCTTGCGTGTTTGTATGACCAGTTGTTGCCCTCACGGGGGAAGTCGATCCACTCGGGATGACCGAATTCATTGCCCATAAAGTTGAGATATCCGAATTGTCCTGTTGCCGCCGTGGCGAGGCGCATCATCTTGTGAAGCGCCACTGCCCGGTCGATAACAGGATTGTTGGAGTTGCGGTGCATGGAAAAATAAACTTCATGGCCCGTCATGGTGAAAAGAGCACTTTTCCCCCCCACCAGCGCCTGATCGTGACACTCCACATAGCTGATGGTGCGTTCATCCCGGCGGTGGTTGGTGAGTTCGTGGTAGAGTTGAAAGAGATCCCACTCCTCATCCCGCAGGTCAAGCATCTTGAACCAATTGTCGGTGACCCCCATGGCCAGACGGAAGTCAAAACCTGCGCCTCCTTCTGAGAGAGGAGCTGCGAGTCCGGGCATGCCGCTTACATCTTCGGCGATGGTGACGGCGTCGGGACGGATCTCATGGATCACCATGTTTGCCAACGTGAGATAGGCAAGAGCGTCTTCATCCACGTTGCCGTCGAAATATTCCTCCAGCGCGGCGAAAGCACGGTTTATGCCGTGGTCAAAGTAGAGCATACTGGTGACGCCGTCAAAGCGGAATCCGTCAACATTGTACTCCTCAAGCCAGAAGCGGCAGTTTGAAAGCAGCAGATGGAGCACCTCTGTCTTTGAGTAGTCGAAACAGAGAGAATCCCAGGTGGGATGGATCCCCCGGATCCCTTCGTGGAAATAGGTTCCTGTGCTGCCGTCGATACGCGCCAGCCCTTCAGCTTCGTTGCGGACAGCGTGGGAGTGAACAAGATCAATAATGACCCGGATCCCCATACCGTGAGCGGCATCCACCAGTTCCTTGAACTCCTCCGGAGTGCCGAAACGGTCGGCAATGGCGAAAAAGTTCGCCACGTGGTAGCCGAAACTTGCGTAGTATGGATGATTCACCACACCCATGAGCTGCAGGGTGTTGTAGTTGCCTGCGGCGATCTTCGGCAGGATCTTTTCCCGGAATTCTTTGAAGGTGCCGATCTTTTCCTCCTCCTGCGCCATGCCGGGGTGGGCCTCGTAAATGAGGGTGCTGCCGGGACGGGGGGGGACGGGGTGTTTGAAAAGGTACTTTTCTTCAGGTTCCCAGACCATGGCGGTGAAAAGTCTGCTTTTTTCATCCTGACTGACTTTGCGGGCAAAAGCGGGGATCCGCAAGCCTGAACCGCCGGGCCACTCCACCAGCATGGCGTAGTGCATCCCGTGGTGCAGGGCATCGGCGGGGAGCTCCAGTTCTTTGACGCCGTGGTCAAGGTTGGTGAGGCGGAACTCCTCTTTTACCTCCCAGTTTGAGAAATCCCCCACAAGGGTGATGGAGCTTGCATTGGGGGCCCACTCCCTGAAGATCCACTTCTCTTTTGTTTTGTGGAGTCCGAAATATTCATGGCCTGAAGCAAAGTCGCTTATAGAGATCTTATTGCCGGTGAGCTTTTGGAGCAGCTGTTCCACGCGGCTGCGCCGTGCGGCGATCCGGGGGGCAAAGGGATCAAGGTTGGGGTCGCTCCCGAAGGGGATCGGGACATTCAGGCACATGTTTTTTTTCATAAGTCACCTTGAGTTTTCATTGCTTGATGAGAGGAGTGCCGAAACTTCTCTTAAGATATTATAACACGCGGCACACAAAAAGTCAAGTCGGATTCACCTTTCTCTTTCCCGACGGAAAGTTTTTTACAGAAAAAGATCACCAGATCCTCAGATTCAGGGGGAATCCCGAGGGATGGGGAAGGGGAATGAAATCCGCGGCGATCCGGGGCACCTTCTTCTTTTCAGCCTCTCTTGCCGGAGCTTCAAAACCGGTGACCCAAAGCTCCAGATCTTCACTTTTTACGGCGGCACCGGTCACTTCAAGACGGCAGAAAACCTCTCCGCCCTGAGGCAGTTCAGCGGCGAAAAAACGGCCCTCCTGTACAGGGATGACATCCGGATTTTCCTTTTCACCCATGCCGGGGCGTCCCCAGGGGAGTTCACTGACAGGGAGTGCGTAAGCGCTGGCTCTGCAGTTTTTGCTCCGGGCTGTATAAAGCCGGACTTTGATCTTATCACAGACGCTTCCCGACACCTTGAAACAGACTTTGAATTCACGCATCCGGAAGGGCACTCTGATGCCGAAGGTGAAAACGGAACCTTCTTCAAGCAGTTCCGCGTCGGCATGGAGTTTCTGCAGTTCAGAAATACGGTGTATTTCAGGAACGCCGGGACGGCGGGAGGAAGGGAGAAAATGTTGCCATTTACCTCTTCCTGCCGGAAAAAGCTGACAGGGATATTCAAGATCTTTTTTGCCGGGAACGGCACATCCCCTGAGGATCTTGACCTCGTGGGGCGCAAAGGTGATGAGCTCTTCAGAGCTGAAAATACGGCAGTCAGGGTAACACTGTTCATAAAAAGGAGCGTCTCCCGGAAGTTTGTATTCCCGGGGAAGAGGCGACGGATTACGCAATCCCAACAGAAATTCTCCGTTCTTTGGTCCCGGATGAAAAAAACCGTAGATGCTGCCCGCAGCAGGATTTCCCCCCACCATACGGGAACGGCCGGTGATGATCCGGGGGGCATGGGAACGCAGAAGCTCCATGGCTCCGGCGAGGATTTTAACCTGCCACTCTTCCAGCGCTTCCGGCTGCAGAGCGAATTGGTGATAAGAGACGCCCCGCATCACCGCCCAGATGCAGCAGTTGCTCCAGACGCCGGGGGACTCCTGAAAGGGGTTCCGCAGGGCGTGAGCGAACTCGTGGTTGTCGTAGACATCAAGAGGACAAAAGGAGTCGTCCCGCACATGGGCGCAGTAATAAACGGTGTCCCGGTGGGTCGTCGAAGCATCCCGCTGACTCAGTGCAGGGAAATCGGCATATTCGCAATCTCCCCCGTCGGCAAGGGAGATATGGGTGGTGCGTGAAAGCAGCCAGGGCGAGGGCCACCGGCCGTTCCGGGTCATGATGCGGGGATTTATGTTCCACAAGGTGCGGTTGATGCGTGCCATGATATTGAGTGTGGCTTCTCTGACATGATCCCGTGTGGGATAAAGTTTTTCAAATCCGGGAGCTGTGGCACATTCGTTGTCCCAGTCCATTTTGAAAAATCGGCAGCCGTACTCAGGCAGGGCAAGTTCGCAGAGACGCCGGGTGAAGAGCTCTTCCAGCTTTCTGTCCAGAAGCACAGCGTAGTTGTCGCCGCTGTAGTGACAGCTGATGCCGCCGCCTACAGTGATCCCCTGAGATTTGAGAAAATCCATATCCATTCCCACGGGACCGTTGTGAGAGACCCAGAGCCCCAGGGCCGAGCCGGACTCTTTCAGTTCAGCGGCAAATTTTTTCAGCGCCTCTTCGCCGCCGTAAGAGGACTTTGCTCTGAAGAAGCTCCGCCGATCCTGCCAGCCGGCGTCAAGGGTGTAGCCGTCAAAGTGGAGCCCCAGAGCTTTGAACCCATTGAGCATGCCTGAATAGCTTTCTTTTTCCACCACATACTCAAAGGCACCCTGATAAGGGTCGCTCCAGAAGGTGCAGACCGTGAAATAGGGCTTTGAAAGTCCGGGCAGACGGAACTGCTCAAGGTAGGAGTGGAAAAGTTTCCGGGGATCTTTACTGAGTCCCGTGACGGCGCGGACACCGGTGATCCTGTTGCCCTGCCAGAGGGGGAAGTGGCGCAGCTGCCACGACGCACTGCCGTCAGGACGGGTCTCAAGAAGTGTGTTGAACGCCGCCGGATGCTCCAGGCCGGTGAAAAGGTCATCCCCCGCCAGAGGATAACCGCAGCCGGGAACCACGCCGGAACCCTCCTCTTCAGAGAGCTGGTCGGAAAGATCGACTCTGGTACTTTTATAGCCGCAGCTTTTTATGCCGGGAGCATAAACATTCTGGCGGTCGACTTCCAGATAGTCAGGCGTGGGGAGCGGGATCTCAGAAACGACTTCCACTTCCTTGTAGAACCAGTCGCCTTCTCCGGGGGTGACGGTCACGATAAAGTGAAAGTGTCCGTCGGCAAAGGATGTGCACCATCCGCCACCCGAAACCGGCACCACTGGAGCTACTGAGGTTCGTGCCTCTATCCTTTTGCCGTTGACGGAAATGGCGGCAGCAGGGAAGTCAAAGGTTCTGGAAATGCCGGACGCTGTATGAACGGTCAGGCAATTCCCCTCCAAACTTAAAACAGGTTTATTTTTTATCATGATCGGAACTTATGGCTGATTGTACTTTTTCTTTTCAGGAATACTATACCACTGGAAAAGAAAAATTCAAGTCAATTTCAAGACGGTTCTTTCAGTAAGGTTGAATTTTGCGGGGGGAAGTACTATATTAAACTGTCATTTGTATAAAGTTCAAAGGAGTTTTTTTATGCGTAAAGATTTCGGCCCCCAAACCTGGCTTTATCCCATGCCCGTCCTCATTATCGGAACCTATGGCGAAGAGGATCAGCCCAACGCCATGAATGCCGCATGGGGCGGTATCCACGATCACGACCAGATTGCTGTCTGTATCGATCCACCCCACAAAACGGCGGAAAACTTACAGAAAAAAGGCTTTTTTACCGTCAGTATCGGCACGGCTGAAAAGGTGGTCGAATGTGACTATGTGGGGATCGTTTCAGGAAATGATGACGTCGGAAAGACGGACAAGGCGGGACTCCACGCCCGGCGCGGCTCTTTTGCCGATGCGCCGGTGTTTGAGGAGTTCCCCATGTGTCTTGAGTGCAAACTGATCAGCTTTGACTCCAAGACCGGATGTACCGTGGGGCAGATCCTCAATATTTCTGTTGATGAAGAGATCCTGGATGAAAAGGGAAAAATCACCCTTGAAAAGTTCCATCCCCTCATTTATGACCCTGTGACCCACAACTATCATACTATCGGTGCCGTTGCCGGAAAAGCCTTCAGCGACGGTAAGAAAATCAAAGAAAACAGTTGATGTGTATAAAAAAGGGAAAGTCGTGAATTTTTTGCAGAAGAAAAGACTTTTTCTTACTTTTCCGCAAAAAGGTGTTTTTAGAAGCAGAGAAGTTTAAAAAATCAAAATAAAAAAATGGCGAGAGAGACGGGGATCGAACCCGCAACATCCACCGTGACAGGGTGGTACTCTAACCAATTGAGCTACTCCCCCGCGCAGAAATAAAAAGTTACAGTCAGCACATTTCTTCTTGCAAAAAAGCAAAAAAAATGGCGAGAGAGACGGGGATCGAACCCGCAACATCCACCGTGACAGGGTGGTACTCTAACCAATTGAGCTACTCCCCCGCGTAACTGAAAACTTGTCAGTTTCGTTTCGCAGTATCCATAATATACACCGTAATTTCCAAATTGCAAGATAAAAAATTGAAAAATTTCAAGTTTTTTGCAATTTTTCTGAAGATCCGGGAGCGACAGGATGAAAAAAGGGTACAAACTCCTTTCAAAGGGGTTTGTACCCTGTGCTGAGAGATCAGAGGATCAGCTCCATGAACCTGCGTCTTTATCCGGTTCCTGATAAAGCTCCTGAAGAGCTTTCTTTTCTACGATGCCCCCTGTTTCATCTTCTTCCGGGGAACACAGCTCCCATTTTCCATCGGGGAAGACCGGCGTTATGAAGTTATCCTGAGGGATGTTGTGGGTCTTTTCCTGGAACTCCATGCAGCTGCGGATGCACCCTTTGGCGCCGCAGACCGCAAAATATCCGGTGTGGCTCAGGATCTGTTTGTAGAAGGGATTCACATAATCGCCGGGAAATTCCGGATTCTGCCGTCCCCATCCTCCCAGAGCCAGAGTATAGGCGGTTTTATACGCCAGCTCTTCGGAGATACTGCTTTTGGTGATATCCAGATTGAATCCGGGGAAAAAGCGCTTCATGAACGGGGAGGCCTTGTAATTTATACCGTGGTGGGTCGCCGTACAGCGCCCCATGTGCACATCTCCCCACTCATACTCCTTGTCCCCGATATGGATCTTGATGGAAGGACGGTCACCGGGGCGGGGAATGGCATTGCCGGGACAATCAGGCACACACTTCATACAGCGTTTGCACAAAGTTCCGGGCTCCACAAGGGCATCAGGTTCCAGCACCGCGTCGGTCAGGATCGTGCCGATCCGGACACGGGGACCGTAGACTTTATGGATAAAAACTTTTGACCAGCCGATCTCTCCCAGTCCGCAGGCAACGGCGGCAATACGGACATTGATGTTGACATCCGGCGCCGGACGCCCCGGAGCCACCGGCCGGGGATCGTTGGGGTAGGCTTCAGGCACTGCCGGATAAACCGGGACCGCTTCGTAGCCGTGATCCTCAATGAAACGCGCCACCTCATAGGTCACTTTGGGACGGAAAAGGGTGTTGAGACGGTTGTAACTGTAATAGGTGTAGTTGGGCCAGTAGGTGCCTTCGGTGATCCCCCGGTAGGTGCTGCGGGGAATGGGCTGGACGATGGTAATGACGCTTTTGCAGTCGGGGAAAATATTTTTCGGGTGCATCCGTTCCGGAGCTTCTGCAAAACGTTCAATGGGGGCAATACCCAGAATGTCGGCACCGGCGTCTCCGGCGCTGAGTTTGCCTGCCAACTCTTTGAGCATCTGTGATGTCAGAGTATGCTGTTCTTTCATTATTTCACCTCTTTGCGGAAAGGAGTGGTGTGTTTGCACGAAATAAGTCCGCGCTCTTCCAAACTGGCAAGGCACGCTCTGCCGCAGGGGGCGGCGATCTTGTCAACGGTGTTGAAACGTCCGAATGAAGTCTGCACAGCCCCGCTGCCGCAGCGGTGGCAGAGGGAGTCGTTCAGAGGACAGCTTTTTTGGCATGCGTCGCAACCCTCACATACGTTGCGTGTGATGACTTCGTCACTTTCCAGTTCCGCGTCTGTGATGAGCATGGCAAAGCGCTGCAGGGTACCGTACTGAGGGGTGATGAAGAGTCCGTTTTTACCCACTTCACCCAGACCGCACAGGTGTGCGGCGTATTTCCAGTCCACGTAGACATTGGGTGCAGGTTTCCCCGGAGCAACCGGGCTGCCCAGAGGATATCTTGCGGCGGCGTCGGCGTCATAAGCGAACATGGGGACCGCTTCAAAGCCGGCAGATTCCATCCAGATCACCAGATCATAGGTGCTCTTGCTCAGAAACTGATCCTCAAGCATATACAGACCGAAGTCTTCAAAAATCCCCTTTGCCCTGTTGCCGTTTTCGATGCCCCTGAGAGTTCCGCGGAGTATTTTTCTGCCGATGACGATGACGCTTTTTCCCCGGGAGAAAATACTCCGGGGATCCTTTTCAGGCGCCGTTCCGGCAAAGTTGCCGATGGCGGTCATACCGATCAGATCCGCTCCGAATTTCTCAGCGGCTTCTTTAACCATTCTGGAATCCATAGATCATTTCCCTTCAAATTTATCGGGGCAGTTGCCGCCGACGAATTGATTGCTGTTGGTGATGATTTCACCGTCGCGGCCCAGACACCAGACCGACCGTTTGCGGAAATCTGCGTTGAAAGTGTTGGAAATCTTCTTTTCCACAGCAGTCAGACATGCTCTGCCGCACAAAGAGGCGTAACGGTCAAGACGGTCACAGCTGCCGGGGCGGTTGAACATACCGTTTTTGCAGTGCCGGCAGATCTCCGGATCGGGGGAGCCATTTTGATCGTAAGCACCGAAGGGACAGCTTTTGATACAGGCATTGCAATCTTTGCAGAAATCGCACTCGATGATCCCGTCGCCCTCCAGTTCCAACGTGGTGAAAATAAATCCGAACCGCTGTCTGTGGCCGTATTCAGGGGTGAGAAAAAATCCTCCTTTTCCCACTGAACCCACTCCGCAGGCGTGGGCATAGAATTTGTAATCAGGCACAAATTTGTTTTCCTCATACTCCCTGCTCAGGAGCGGTACGGCTTCGGCACCTGTTTCTTCTATTTCATGGCAGAGGTCGTGGACCGTCTGAGCCAGAAAGAAGGCTTCGGACCAATTCACCCCGAAACAGCCGTAGGTGTTGTGGAAACTGGTACCTTCTTCAATACCACGGAATGCGCCGCGCAGAATGCGGTGCCCCACTGTGATCACCGACCGGGTATCAGGGGCAAAACTGCGGGGATCAGATGACTCCGGCAATCCGTCAAACCTTGAGATGGGGGCGATCCCCACAAGGTCTGCGCCGAAGCGGCGCGCCGCCGCTTTGATGTCAGCAGAATTCATTTTTTCTTCCTCCTTGCTGCTGAGTTGGTAAAATATGGATATCCCTCAAAAGGAGCTCCGAGGGCAAACGATATGAGTTTTCCGCAATTGAGAGTGCTTTCAATGACACTTTGAAAGAGTTCATCACTGCTTTGGGGAGCGGCAGTGAGCATGACTCCCAGGGCACCGTAACAGCGGCATTCACCGTCAAAGAGGGGAACGCCGATGGCACCGTGGTGGCAGGCCGGATCACGCAGAGCATAACCCCGGTTGCGGATGAGGACAAGTTCTTTTTCAAAGGCTTCCCGGCGGTTCTGAAAATCTCCGGGAGCGCTCCAATCGGTCTCATCAAGGAGCGCCGTTTGAACTTCCGGCTCAGCATAGGCGGCGCAGATCTGTCCGCAGGCTGAACTTGTGGGGGAGTGCAGTGCCCCCGTCACTGTGGTACTGTTTTGCAGAGCCAGGTCAGGGTATTCTGTGGCGATGATGAGAGAACGTCCTTTGCAGGTGCGGGTGACGAAAACGGTGGCATCCAGCTTTTCTGCCAGTTTGCGGATGTAGGGGCGCGCCAGTTCCGGAAGTCTTTCACTTTGCAGCCGTGAGTGGGCGAGGTTGAGTATTTTCAAACTGATCCGGTATTTGCGGGTGGCGGGATCCTGTTCCACATAGCCCGTCTCAACCAGAGTTTTCAGCAGCCGGCAGATATGACTGTTGGGCAGCTGGAAGTGCTCCGCCAATTCTTTGACTGAGACCAGTTCTGCCGAAACTGCCAGAAAGTCCAGCAGTTTGAAGCCATTGTAAAGAGTATTATTCATCTTATATTCTGTATATTAGAATTTGCACGGGTGTGTATTTTATAATATGGTAATATATCGTTAAAACTCTGAAAATGCAAACAGAAGTCAAAAAAATCACCGGATTTTTTGGAGCAGAAGCTGAAGATAAAAAAATCCCTTCCGGAACCGGTGAAAGTCCGGAAGGGATTTACCGCAGAGGGGAAAACTTAATGCGTGAGTTTTTCCATTTTTACATCCATGAGGCTGTCCCATGTATTGGGAGCGCGGGTGGGGGTGGCGATGTAAAGGCAGTACCATCCCTCTTTTTCAATGAGCACGGTCCGGCTCACTTTTTGAGTCCCTGAAGCAGGGAGATTATTGTAGCTGAAAATGGCAGGTGTTCTGACCCGGTAGGAGCGCAGAGTCATCACATCTTTGAAAGCCTCTTTGTGCAGATCGGGGACCACATAGAGGTTGAAACTCATGGTATTCACCCCCATCCGGCGGCAGGAGAAACGGTAGACCCCTGCGTGCAGATACATATACTGGCGCATCTCAGGATATTTTCCTTCGCCGAAACACATCTGGTTTGACCCTTTTTCGTTTCTGACCAGTTTCCAGCAGTTCTTGTATTCGTCGGCAAGAACATCGCCGATCTGGTCATAGAAGTACCAGTGTTTCATCTTGGGATAGCTGCCTTTGACAGCAGGATTTCCGGGAGTACCCTCTTTGAAAACGCCGTCCTGAATGTAGTTTTTCAGTTTGGTTCCTGAGTTTTCACCGATAAGGATGGCGATCGGCACCAGAACAGGATATTTTTTGTAAGCCTCTTTCCAGTATTTGAGCCGTGCGTCACGCTTCATATTTTTGCAGGCGCTCTGCTGATGGTTCCGCAGTGCTGTCTCAAGGGATTCATGGAGATAGGCTTTGACGGCGTTCCGGTAGAGATCGGAAACGATGTCGGTTTTCTTGCGTTTGCCGGCGACTGTCACACGGCGGTAGAATCCCAGTTTGTCTTTGCTGACGACTTCTTTCCAGAGTTTTATGAATGCCGCATCCCGGGCAAGACAGCGCTGATAGGTTTTGCAGATCTCTTCCACGGAGTATTTGCCGCTGCGGAGCGCCTGACTTTCGAGGTAATTTTCCATAAGGCAGCGGATGTAGGAAAAGTGGGTCCTGACAACTTCAAAGCGTTTTCTTTCATCGCTGCTCATCTTGGATTTTTCAGCCTGCTTGAGGGCGTTGTCAAGAGTTTTGACATCTTCCGCTCTGACACCTGCGAACCATTCAACGGTGTATGCCATGAGGCGGGCTTTGGGTTTGCCCTGACGGGCGGCGCACTCCTGCTCATAAATTTTTTCCCAGGTGTCGTAGTAGCGCTTCATAAAGGGAGCTGCCTGGGGACCGTAAGCCTTGAGGCAGTACTCTTCAAGGACTTTCTCTGTGTCGGTGTTCAGATCCCAGAGGAGCCGGGCGAGGATATACTGCTTGGGGGCATTGGCGGCGGCGATCATGTAGACTTCGCCGAAGTATTCACGGACGCCGATGCTGTACATTTCCCGCAGTTTGGCTTTCATCGCTTTGGGATAGTGGCGGGGCAGCGGATAAAGATAGTCCAGCTGATGCTCCCAGAGTCCCAGGTGTTTCATACCGGCTTTGGCAAAGTTCCGCAACGTGTTCTCACGGGTGCTCATGCCCACAAGTCCGGGGTGGATTTCCACCTTGGTGGGGACAAGAGTTGTGGCATCGCTGTAAAGAAGGATGATAGCCTTGACACCCGGTTTGACTTTCTGTGCGGCATCGAGGACTTTTTTATAGAAGGTAAAGTAGCGGTTGGAGTAGAATCCTTTGGCTTTTTCTGCAGGATTATCCCATGCGGTACATCCGCTGCATTCGCAGTGACGTCCGGAGCCGTCATTGACAGCCAGTTCAACGGCGTCGCAACCATTGGTTTCGTAATTTTTGAGCAGATAGTTCACAAAAAGTTTCTGGACTTCAGGATTGCTTACACAGGGGGACCAGTCGCACCGCTGTTTCCTGGGATTGCTGTAGCGTTTGCCCCGGACAAGAGGGAAGTACTCCGGATGTTTTTTTCCGTACTTTTTGGGGTCGATAACTCTGCCGAAGGTGTGCCATGAGATGTTACGGCGGCTTTCACCCAGACTCATGCGGGCGAACTCCTTGTTGATAAAGGTGTTCATGGTCCAGGCCCGGGTGTTGAATGCGGGACTTTCTTTTTCGCTGATCTTTGCGGGCATCTTCCACTTTGAGTTATCCGGGATCACATATCCGAAGTCGGCGGGGAAAACCATGTCGACCCCCAGATATTTTCTGAGAAAGAAGTTGCCGGGGTAGCAGTAGCCCCAGGCATCCCGGCTCATAAGAAGACAGATATTCTTTTTGCCCCTGAAAGTAACGGGGTAGCGGATGATAAAACTGTCTTTGGGGAGTCCTTCAAGGAGCTTTTCGTATTTGCCGCCCATGGCCTTTTCGCGGGTGATGAGAAAGATGGTTTCTGCATCGGCTTTGTCAAAGGGGACGACTTTGACCTCCTGCTTCACAGTTTGAGAAAGGCGGGTGGCAAAGAGTTCTGCAGTGGCTTCAAGGCTGAGGACTCTCCGCATACGGGGGTCCGGGGTATCGGTAAGAAAACTTACCTGATACCGGGGGGCAGCGGCAAGAGAAAGAGAGAGAAGAAGCAATGCTCCCAGGAGCTGTAATTTGCACTTCAACATAGAGGGGGATTCCTTTCAGGGGTGTGGATCATCGCGCTTTTGCTGATAAAACTGAGGAGCGGAGAGCTGATTGTTGTTGCTGGAAAAAAGGTGAACTGCAGAAAATACTCCGGAATGAAAAATTCCGGAGCATTCTGAATGAAACGGATCTACTTCACAAAGAAGGGGTTGGAAATCAAATGGGCGTTTTTCCCTCTGAGTTCCAGATGGAAATAGGGCGCATCTTTGTAGTGAGCGATTTCAATGATGCGCTCTACCGCAGTCGTCCCGGCAGGGAGCTTTTCACTCATCAGGATCCTGTCACCGCCCCAGAGCCGTATTTCGGTCAGCTCTTCAGGAGCGCTGAAAGAACACTTGATCTTTTCTGCAAGGGCAGAAGCAGGAACCGTGTCGCCGGGGAGATATTCCCCCAGAGAGACATCCGCCGCGTCAACGCCGAAAGAGGCCATGACGTGGCCCGCTTTGATGGCTTTGACCAGATTTTCCCTTGTGATATCGCCGTTGTAGCAGATGAAGTTGCACACAGGATTCCGGCGGAGCCGGGCAATGCCCCACATGTCCACAGAAGCCATCAGGGTAATGTGAGAGCCTTCCATCCACGCCTTTTGAACGGGATTTTCAGAGAAGGGGCGGTCTTCGATCTTCTCTTCTCCCCGGCGGGCGAAATCCCAGTCGTAGATATCTACGGCGTCAAAGTCGTAGTTGCGCCAGTATTCATCATCAGGATGGGTGGCACATGAGGCGCCCCCTTCCTTTTTGATGTGTTCAAGAGCGGTACGGATATATTCATCCACATCGGCATCGTCAAAGAGAGAGCGGGTGAAACGGTTGTAGCAGCTGCGGACACCCATGGCAAGCATGTGATAGGCATTCTGGCTGATGGGGTTCTGGAAGTTGAAGGGATGGTACTCCATGCCCGGAATCAGAGTCACCTTGTCGTCGGAGTACTTTTCGTAATCCGGCGCATCGTGATAGCTCAGAGCATCTTTGAAGCCCAGCACCGCCACGTCAAATTTGAGATAACGCATGGCGGCGTTGATGTCTGCAAGAGTGTTGTCGGCGGCGTACCAGTCCAAACTGTGCAAGTGGGTGATGGTCTTTTTCCACGCCTTGCCGGCAGAGATGTTCTTTGCACGGGGAGCGGGGGGGACCACCTTTTCGCCTTTGCGGAACGAGTCAAAGTAATTGAGGGCGTTTTCGCTGTAACGCTCCCAGAACTTCATGACCCGGTCGTTTTCGTCAAGACGCCGTTCCGGGAAGAGGATCTGGTTCCAGAGGAAGAGTCCCTTGCCGTACTTCATCTGCATGACAAGGGCGCTGTTTTCGGGCATGGCGGCATCCATGAAGCTGCCGAGGACCTCCCACTTTTCCACATTGGTGAGGGCGGCGGTGGCGGCAGTTCTGACCCGGGCGGGAGCTTTGTGCATGCCCACGGCTTCAAAAGAGTCGGCATCCAGCTCCCAGTAGACCATTTCATCAGGGGTGATATCGTTGGGGACGCAGAAAAGCTCTCTGCCCCTCTCTTCGACCCAGGGCTGAAGATAGGTGCAGCTGTCAAAGCGTCCGCCCAGGGTGGCGGAGTAGCGGTTGACCAGCAGGGGGCGTCCTGCTTCCTCAGGGAGGAAACAGGGATTGTAACGCCGCCAATCCTGGTGCATGATCCAGCAGATACCGCCGTTGCGGACGAAATCATGGAGCCGGTCACGGTCGTTTTCAATGTAGTCATTGACACCGCTCTGGCTGATGATGAGCACATCCACTGTGTCGTAGTAGTTCTTTTTGGAGTAATCCACCTTTTCCACCTTAAGACCGAACTTCTCTTTCAGAAAAGTTCCGATGTGGTACTCCAGTTTGAACCAGTGTTCCCAGTAACCGAAACGCAGATCGCTTTTCATAGAGTGCTTCATCCGTTGTTTCAGAAGTTGTGGCAGACCAGACCGTCACGGAGTTTGGGTTCAAACCAGGTGGATTTTGGGGGCATGATCTCCCCTGCGTCGGCAATCGCCATCAGCTGATCCACTGTGGTGGGATACATGGAAAAGGCAATGGCGTAATCGCCGGAGTCCACCAGACGCTCAAGCTCACCGGTGCCGCGGATGCCGCCGATGAAGTCGATCTCTTTGGAAGTACGGGGATCTTCAATGCCCAGCAGGGGATTGAGAACGTAGTTCTGCAGAACACTCACATCCAGTTTCTCAATGACACCCAGCTTTTTCAGATCAAAGGTGGGGATCGCCTGATACCATTCGCCGGCGATATAGAGGTTGAATCTTCCGGGCTGCTCAACGGTGCCGTTGGCGGCAGGAGAGATGATGAATTTTTCGCTCAGCATGGTGAGGAAACTTGCCGGTGAAAGATTATTCAGATGACGAACCACCCGGTTGTAGGGCAGAATGGCAAGCTGCTTTGAGGGGAATGCCACCGCAAGGAAGAAGTTGTAATCTTCGGTGCCGGTGTGGTTGGGGTTGTTGGGGGCACATTCGGCGGCGGTACGGGCGGCGGCGGCACTGCGGTGGTGACCGTCGGCGATGTAGAAGCAGCTGACCTCTTTCTGGAACCAGAGAGAAAGTTCGCGGCTGCGGTTCTCATCCATGCGCCACAGGGTGTGCTGGATCCCGTCAACGGCGGTGAAGTCAAAGAGGGGAGCCTTTTCCATCTCATCGGCGATGATGGCGTCGATGTCGTCGGAGTCCTGATAGGTCAGGAAGGCAGGACCCGTATGTGAGCGCAGAGTCATGACGTGGCGGGTGCGGTCATCCTCTTTGTCGGCGCGGGTCTTTTCATGCTTTTTGATGACGCCGGAGTTGTATTCAGCGGCAGAAGCAGCACCGATGACACCGGTCTGGCTGCGCCCGTTCATAATAAGACGGTAGACATAGAGATGGGGTTTTTCATCCTGAGTCAGGGGCACTTCGGTGCAGAGTTTGTCATAAGCGATCTTTGCCTGAGCATAGACTTTGTCGTCGTGAAGATCGATCCCCTCTTCCAGATCGATTTCGGGTCTGGAAACATGGAGGAAGGACCAGGGATTGCCTTTTGCCAGTTCAGCGGCTTCGGCAGTGTTGACCACATCGTAGGGGACAGCGGCGACTTTTGCAGCGCGCTCAACGGGGGGCAGAATGCCCCGGAAAGGAAGGAAAATAGCCATTCTCTAAACCTTGTTTTTTATGTGAACTTGTGTGTTTGTATTCAGGATAATTCAAAAGGAGTGCTGCACTTTTTGCGGCACTCCCTGCTGAATGATCATTCGCCGTCGCCTGTTTCAGCGGGGGCATTTTTCCCACCGTCGGCGTCTTGGGGCTCTGCTTTCTTTTGCGCCGGAGCCCCGGCACTGTTTTTGGAAGAACGTCTTATTCCCAGACGTTTTTCTGCAATGTTTCTGTTGGCTTCTGCAATTGCTTCGCGTTCTTTCTTTTCCCGTGCCTCTTCTTCGGCGCGGGCTTTTTCTCTGGCTTCTTTGCGTTTGGCACGTTCTTTCTGGCGCTTGCTCATGGAACTTTCTGCCTGACGCTTTTTTGCCTCTTTTTTAGGCGTGGAGCGCACGGTGATTTCCACCGTCAGCTTATCCTTTTTTTTCAGTTTGATGGTGCCGGGAAGTGCCTTGGGACGGGAAAGAGTTTCACTCTTTTTGCCTCCTTTTTCAGCTTTGGGCCCGATCACATCTTTGCCGTTGATCCGGAGCAGGGTGCAGTCGATCCATTCAAAAACATCTTTTCTGTCACCCTCGGTGCGGGTGTAGCCGCCACCGAGAGTGAAGGTGTACTCGTCATCATCCAGGACCTTGAAAATGAATTTCGCACTCTGTGCATTTTTACGGGGACGTATACCGATCTCTGTGGTAGAGTTATATCGGCGTACTCTGGCACCGATCCCGGAACGGCCCTCCAGTTTGATGGTGGAACGCCGCTCTTTGCCCTTGATCACAATAACGGCATCAGCGCTGAGAGTAAAAACGCACAGAAGCAGAATGATGACAGAGAGGAATTTCATTTGCTGAGACCCTGACGTCCTGCGGCAAATGCCTGGGCGTTGGATTCAACAGCACCGGGCTTCTTGCCGAATTTTTCACGGACAGCTGCAGTAAATGCCTGTTCGAAATCCGCCTGATCCGCGGCATTGAGCAGACCCTTTTGTTCAAGAACCACTGACAGCACGCCGATAAGAACAGAGTTGACAAATTTGGGACTGCCCACATCTCTGGTGGCGATACCCACAGCGTCAACGCCCACCTTGGTCATGGCGGCAGGGAGTTCAGGCAGAGTGACAGCGGTGTTGTCATAGATGAGGATCCCGTCATCTTTGAGTTCACCGATGTACTTGTCAAGAGCCGTCTGGGTGGTGGCGATAAGCAGATCGCAATCCCTGGAGATCATGGGGGAAGGGATCCGGTTGCGGCTGACGATCACGGCACAGCTGGCGGCACCGCCCCGCTGTTCGGGACCGTAAGAGGGCATCCAGCTGACGTTGAAGTTACGCAGACGTGCCATATTGGCAAGGGTGATACCCAGACTCAGAATGCCCTGACCGCCGAAACCTGCCATCTTGACCCGCAGTTCGCGGTTGAAGATCTCAGAGGTATTCTCTTTGACCGCGCCGGCATTTTCGAGAGCCGGAGGGAAGAGGACCTTTTTGACGCTTTCAACATCGTGGGCAGGTGCCGGAGGCACAGTGCCGTTTTCAACTTCGGCGGAGCGGTCGCGGATACATCCCAGAGGAAATTCGGGGATCATCTGGTTTTCAATGAAGTCATTGATCTGGTCAGCGGTCATTTTCAAATTGACCGGGCAGGGAGCAAGGACTTCAACGAAAGAAAATCCCTTGCGGTTCTTCAGGTTCTCAATGGCTTTGAAGACCGCTTTTTTGGCGTTCATGATCCGGGCGGTGGAGGTCAGCGCCACGCGCTCGATGTAGACGGGCGCGGTAAGGGTATTGACCATCTCTGCCACGTGGACAGGGAATCCGTCGGTAAGCACATTTCTGCCGAAGGGAGTGGTGGCCGTCTTCTGGCCGGGCAGAGTGGTGGGAGCCATCTGTCCGCCGGTCATACCGTAGTTGGAGTTGTTCACAAAGAAGATGGAGATCTTTTCTCCGCGGTTTGCCGCCTGAAGGAATTCATTGAATCCAATGGCAGCCAGGTCGCCGTCACCCTGGTAGGAGATGACGTAGGAGTCAGGCACCGCACGGGCAACACCGGTTCCCACCGCAGGCGCACGGCCGTGAGGAACGGAAATGGCGCCCACGTTGAAGTAATAGTAGGCAAACACAGCACAGCCCACGGGAACCATGAACATGGTCTTGCCCTGGATGCCGTGATAATCAATGGCTTCAGCCACCAGTTTGTGCAGAATGCCGTGACCGCAGCCGGGGCAGTAGTGCATGTTCTTCTTGATGGGACCCGGACGGCGCTCAAAGGGATCAAAGAACACCGGGGAACGGCCGAATTTTATTTTTTCGCTCATTTGCTCAAATCTCCTTCAGAACTTTTTTTGCCGCCTCGACCACTTCGTCGCAGCTGGGAACGTTGCCGCCCATGCGATTGTAAAGGTGGACAGGCTTTTTGCATTCAATGGCAAGACGGACATCTTCGATCATCTGTCCGGCAGAGAGCTCAAGGCTCAGGAAGCCTTTGCACTTACCGTTTTCAGCGATCTTCTTCAGCGCGTCAGAGGGGAAGGGCCACACCATCTGGGGACGGAGCATACCCACCTTGTAACCTTCGGCGCGGAGCTGCTCAATGGCACCGGCGGCAACGCGGGAGCAGATACCGTAGGCGACGATGACAAGCTCAGCGTCATCGGTGTAAAGCTCTTCGGAGCGCTGCTCTGCGGCAACGACTTCAGCATATTTTTTCTGGAGTCTGCGGTTGATCTCTTCAAGATCATTGTGCTCCAGGTAGATGGAGGTGACGATGTTGGCTTTACCGTCAACATTTTTACCCATCTTCCACTCAGGATCGTAGGGACGGTCTTCAGGCTCAGGCAGACGGACGGACTCCATCATCTGACCGATGACACCGTCAGCCATGATGTAGCAGGGCATCCGGTATTTTTCAGCAAGATCAAAAGCGGTACGGGCGAAATCGCACATTTCCTGAACGCTGTTGGGGGTCAGGACCAGACAGCGGTAACTGCCGTGGCCGCCGCCCTTGACCACCTGGAAGTAGTCGGACTGTTCCGGACCGATGTTGCCCAGTCCGGGACCGCCGCGGGTGATGTCAACGATGACAACGGGCAGTTCCAGAGCGGCGATGTAGCTGACGCCCTCCTGCTTCAGACTGATACCCAGTCCTGAGCTGGCGGTCATGGTGCGCTTGCCGGCAGCGGCGGCGCCCATAACCATGTTGATGGCGCCGATTTCGGACTCTGCCTGCAGAAAGACGCGGTTCAACATGGGGAAAAGTTTGGCGGCGGAGTGTGCCACTTCGCTGGCGGGGGTGATGGGATATCCGAAGTAGCAGTCGCATCCGGCGATGAGAGCACCGTGGATGACTGCTTCGTTACCTTTGAGCATCAAAGAGTTGCTGTAAGCCATGATAAATTACTCCGTGATTTCAAAAATGGTGATGGCGCCCGGTTCGGGGCACTGATAGAAGCACGATCCGCAACCGATGCAAGCGTCGGCGTTCTCAGCTGTGATGGCGAGATAGCCCTGCTTGTTCAGCGCGTTTCCGACGGCGAGCAGTTTCTTGGGGCATGCCTTGAGGCATCTGCCGCAGCCTTTGCATTCATCAAAGGCGATCTGCACGCGAAATTTTTTTGCAGCCATTTATTCTATTCTCCTGTTGTTGGGAACAAATTTTTTACCTGATCCCGGAATCGGGACAACAATTGTTATAATATATCACTTATTTTCTTTTTTTACAAGAGTTATAAAACAAAAAATAATGGTGTTTGGCGGGCGTAAAGCCTTATTGTCCGTAACGTTCAAGAGCTTTGCGGCAGCGTTCAAGGATCAGCGGCAGCCTGCCCCGCATGGGGTAGAGGAGTGTGCTGCCCTCTTCAACGGGGGTGCCTGCGACGCAGAATCCCAGATGCTCATAAAAAGATCTCATATTGGATATGCCTGAGATGATGACTTCAGAGACACCCCGTGAATCCAGCTCCTGAAGCAGGGGGACTGCCAACTGGGCGGCAACGGTGGTGCTGCGGTATCCGGGGAGCAGGGCAAAAAGCCGGATCTCGGCAAGTTTTCCTTCAAGGGGCGGTTCGGCGATCTTTTCGCCGAAATGAGCGGCGGCAGAGTAGGGGGGAGTGTGATGGGCGGAGATCATGCCGGTGAATGCACCTGTTGCTGTATCCATGGCGGCGCGGTAGATGTTTTTGTGGTGGAACTTGTCAACGATCATTTCAGCTGCTGTGTCGGGACGCATTTGCAGTTCGCGGGCGAATATCAGATAATTCAAACGCCATAATTTCTCAAACTCTTCAGGTGTTGACGGCGTGATGATCCTGATTTTACTTTTCATCATATCCTCTCCTTCGAATGCAGTTGTTTTGAGAATTACCCCACAAAAAAAGCACCCGGAGTTTTCCGGGTGCCTTTGGGCGTATCATAAAGAACTTATCAGAGTTCTTCGCCGACCATCCAACGGACGAAACGCTTGACCTTGAGGGTGGGAGCGATCTTGGCGAGGGTGGTCTTGTCATCCATGATCCAGGGCTGGTTCATCAGGCAGACTTCAGAGTAGAAGCGGTTGATTTTACCGGCGAGGATCTTTTCCAGCATTTCAGCAGGCTTGCCGGCCAGTTTGGGATCGGCGGCAGCAGCGATCTCTTTTTCCTTGGCGATAACAGCTTCGGGGATCTCGCAGCTGCAGACGTAGCGGGGGGAGAAAGCAGCGATGTGCATGCAGATGTTCTTTTTCAGATCTTCAGCGACTTCGCCTTCGAACTCGACCAGAACGCTGACGCGTCCGTCCATGTGGTGATAGGTGGCAAAGGTGCTGTTGTCACCGCCCTGGTAACGGACGGCGCGACGGATCTGCATGTTTTCGCCGATGGTGGCGATGGCGTTGGTCAGAGTCTCTTTGGCAGCTTCGTTGACAGCTTCGGTGACGTATCCGTCGCCGCCGGCCTTGAGAGCGGCGGTGGCAACATCAGTGACGAGCTGACCGAAACGGTCGGTCTTGGCGGCGAAGTCGGTTTCGCAGAGGACTTCGACCATGGCACCGCTCTTGCAGGATTCGCAGACACCGGTCCAGACTTTGCCCTGGTTGGTGGAGCGGCCGCTCTTCTTTTCAGCTTTGGCAATACCGCTCTTGCGGAGATTTTCGATAGCAGCTTCCATGTCGCCGTTGGCGGCAACGAGAGCTTTTTTGCAATCCATCATACCGGCACCGGTCTTTTCCCGGAGATCGGCAACCATCTTGGCAGTGATATTCATTATATTTACCTCAAGATTATGTTGTTTCAGATATTCTTCAAGAACGATTATTCAGCGTCAGCGGCCTTGGGGGCTTTGGGAGCCTTGGGAGCGGCTTCGCCTTCGGCGGGAGCGGCAGCCTTGCGGGTGCGGCGGGGCTTGGCTTCGCCGTCAGCAGGAGCAGCAGCCTTGCGGGTGCGGCGGGGCTTGGCTTCCTTGGGTTCGGCTTCGGCGGCATTGGCGGCCTGTTCTTCGGCGACGCGCTTGGCAACTTCAGCAGCTTCGCGCTCTTCGGCGGCGCGCTTGTTGTAGATCTCTTTGGCGACCTTGATGGCGTCAGCAAAGATATTGGTGATGATGCCCACGGATCTCACGGCTTCATCGTTGGCGGCAACGGGATAGTCCACCAGGGTGGGGTCGCCGTTGGTGTCGACGATAGCGACGATCGGAATGTGGAGACGGATAGCTTCGCGGACAGCGTTCATTTCGTTGTTGACGTCAACGACCACCATCACTTTGGGGAGCTTTTTCATTTCGGCGATGCCGTCCAGGTCGCGATGGAGCTTCTCAGCGCGATGGCTCATGCTGGCGACTTCTTTCTTCTTCATGCCGTTGACAGCGTCGCTGTTGAGCAAGGCGTCGATCTCGTTCATCTTGGCGATGCTCTTGCGGATGGTGACGTTGTTGGTCAGGGTTCCGCCCAGCCAACGCTCGGAAACGGAGTACATGCCGGTGCGCTCAGCCAGTTCCTTGATGGTTTCGCGGAGCTGGGGCTTGGTTCCCACGAAGAGGACTTCGCCGCCTTCGGCAACGGTGCGCTGCAGGAAGTTGCAGGCATCGGCGATCTGACGCATGGTTTTGGTGAGGTCGATGATGGAAATTCCGCCCTTGACAGTGTAGACATAATCTTTCATCCGGGGGTTCCAGCGGCGGGTCTGGTGTCCGAAATGACAACCGGCTTCCAGCAGGTCATTGATAGTGATCTTGGCCATTTTACAACTTCCTTTTTTTCCGGCGCTTTACTTCCGCAATATGGTTGTTTCAAGCGGAGTTATGAAGTCGCCTTTTTGTTGAATGTTTCCGGCATCTCCCCAATGAGACACCATGGAATTGCCTAATATACACCCGGTAAGTGTTTTTTTCAAGTCTCTTCCGGTGGAAATTTCAGAAAAATGAGATGTTGTATCTCCATACCACAGCGCGGCAGAGGGGGATCCTGCCGGGGGTCCGTCTGATTTCGCGGATCAGTGTTTCAGCCACCTGCCCGGCGGATCGGGGATTCTGGCCCGTGATGAGATTGCCGTCTGTCACCACATGGGGGCGCCAGCTGGTCCCGGCGCAGAAAAAAGCGCCCAGCTCTTTCAGGCGTTCTTCAAGCAGAAAGGGGAGTATGCCGTCAAATCCGGATTCTCTCTCTTCAGCGTTTGAAATGGCGGTGACTTTTTTTTCAAAGATCACCGGATACCCGTCGCTCCGGCGCGCCTTCAGCAGTCCTGCCACACCGTGACAGACGGCGCCCACGGGCTTCCCCCGCTCAAAAAAGGATGAGGCGATGCGGGCGTTGCGGTGGTCGGCGGCAAGATCCCATACCGAACCGTGACCGCCGGGATAAAACAGACCGCTGAAATCATCGGGATCCACATTTGACAGTTTTTCTGTGTTGTCGAGAACGGGGTCGTTCCCGGCGATGAAGCGTCTGCCATCCACGCCAAGGAGTCTGGAAGATACGCTCCTGGGGTCGATGGGGACCTCGCCTCCCTCCGGAGAGGCGGCGGTGACGCTGAAACCGCACTCCAGAAACCGGTGGTAGCTGCAGGCAAACTCTTCAAGGTTCATGCCGGTCTGTTCGGCAGAGTAGCCCATACGGTCATGGGATGTGACGACGATCAATACTCTTTTCATAAACTTTTCTCCTCCTCTTTTCGTCTGTGAAAAACTCCGGACGGAAAATTTTTTCCCGGTTTTACAGACTCCGGATTTGACAGACGCATTATTCATAAATAAGGCTGCGGAAGAAAAAATCAAGGGCTAAAAGTGAAAAATATGGTTTATTCATTTGCAAAAACGGCAATTACAGTATATATTTATCACGTGTATATTGTTTTTTTTCGGGAGAATTTCAGAAATGACAGCGAAAAAACGCAAGGGCTCTGCTCCGGAACTGCTTTATGCAGTTTCCCTCGGTTGTCCGAAAAATCTTGTTGATACCGAAATGATCACCGGAGCCTTTATCAGTTCCGGGACCAGGTTGACATTTGATCCGGAGTCAGCTTCTGTCTACCTTGTAAATACTTGTGCCTTTCTCGCCAGCGCCCGTGCCGAAGCTCAGGAGGCAATCGAAGAGGGCGCGGCATGGAAGAGCCGGCACCCTCAGGGCAGACTTGTGGTCGCCGGTTGTCTTGTCAATCATCCGCAGGCGGATGAATTCAAAAAGGCTTTTCCTGAAGTGGATCTCTGGGCCGGTCCCTGTGAACTGGAGAAAATCACTCCTCTGCCCCGCTGTCCCGGAGATGTTCCTCTGCGGCTGCAGCTGACTCTGCCCCATGTGGCTTATCTGCGGATCGCTGACGGCTGCGACAACCGGTGCGCCTACTGTCTTATTCCGAAACTGCGCGGCGATAAGCGTTCACGGACAATAAGCTCCTGTATCGCCGAAGCAAAGCAGCTGATCGAAGTCGGGGTGAAAGAGCTGATCCTCATCGCTCAGGATACCACTGCTTTCGGTGACAACGGGGAAAATCTTGCAGGGCTTATCAAAGCTCTTGAAGAGCTCCCCGGTGCTTTCCGCTACCGTATACTTTACACTCATCCTGTTCATTACACCGATGAACTTATTTCCGTACTCAGCAGCGCCCGGAAATTCATTCCGGCTCTGGATATCCCGCTGCAGCATATCAGCGACGCCATGCTTGAGCGCATGAACCGGCATACTGATTCAAAATGGATCAGGGATCTTGTGGCAAAGCTGCGCCTTGCCATCCCCGGCATCGCCCTGAGAACCACTTTTATCACAGGTTTTCCCGGAGAAACTGAAGAGGATTTCAAGGAGCTTCTTGAATTTGCCGCCGAGGCACGCTTTGAAAGATTGGGCGTTTTTGCCTTTTCTCCCGAACCCGGAACCCCCGCTTTTGAAATGGAAAATCAGGTCCCCGGGGAGATCGCTGACCGCCGTGCCCGCGAGATCATGCGCCGCCAGCATCTGCGTACCGCTGCTGCCAACAGCAGACTTGCAGGGAAGATCATGGAGATCATGGTGGATGAGATAAATGAAAATTATGCCGTCGGGCGAACCGATGCTGACGCTCCTGACATCGACCAGAATGTCTATGCGGTGCTGCCGGCAAAGGTGCGTTTTGCCCCCGGAGACAGAATAAAGGTCAGGATCACAGGCGCTCTCAAGGGCGGAGATCTTGAGGCAGAAGCAGTCAAGTAAATCTATTAAGCAACTGAGGATGCTTTGTAAAATGAAAAATGTTCCCAATATTCTTACTGTCAGCCGTATTGTTATGGTCATTGTTTTTGTCATCATGGCAACTCTGGCTGAGCCCGCCTATTTCAACAACAGTCCTGACCGCATGTATCAGATCCGCTGGATCGCCTATATCCTTGTGATCCTTGCCGGTCTTACCGATCTGCTTGACGGATATCTTGCCCGCAAGTTCGATATCGTCAGTGACTTCGGGGCCCTGATGGATCCCCTCGCCGACAAGATCTTTGTCACGGGAACCATGCTCATTGCCATCGAATACAAACTTATGCCCGCTTTCATCGCTGTGCTGGTGCTCTGCCGGGAGTTCATGGTGACCGGTCTGCGGACTCTCGCCGCCAAAAAACAGATCGTTATTTCCGCCGACCGCTGGGGCAAGCTGAAAACAGCTCTTCAGATGGTGATGCTTGCCATTGCAGGCTTTGCCTGGGTCATGGACGGCGGTGTAGCTTATCTGCATGATGCCAAATGGTTCGGCGTGCGTATCTGGTACATCTGGCTCGCCTATCTGTGGAGCATCGTGCTGGTGACGGTTCTTTCCGGAGCCGGGTACTTTTTCAGATACCGTGCCCTCTATCTTCCTGAATCAGATACCGGGAAAGGTAAGTGACCATGGCCCGTATCCGGAGAATGTTCTGCGCCAAAAAGCTGATCACTCCCGAACAGAGTATCGCCAATGGTGCTTTGCTGACAGAGAACAGCTCCATCCTTGCTGTCGGCGGGATCTCCGGTTTTCGCCGGGAACAGGAAATCGAGGTTTTTGACTTTCCCAATGCCTACATTACGCCCGGATTTATCGACACTCATATTCACGGCGCCGGGGGCTTTGACTGCTCCCGGGCGGCGGAGTCGGTGAACCCCTTTTCCGCCATGTGTGCCATTCTGGGCAGCCGGGGCGTTACCGGATTCTTCCCCACGGTGGTGGCGGATGAAAGAAAAAAGATGCTCGCCAATCTGGAGCTCCTTGCCGGCGAGATGCAGCGTCCCCAACAGGGCGCCGAGGCTATCGGTATCAATATCGAGGGCCCCTTCCTCAATCCGGAAAAGTGCGGTGCTCAGCCTGCCATGTTCCTTTCTGAGATCGACCTGGGGTTTGCCAGAGAGCTTATCAGCGCGGGAAAAGGTCTGGTCAAGCTCATGACATTTGCTCCGGAGCTGAAAAATGCCGACAAACTTATTGAACTGCTTTGTGAAAATCAGGTGATGCCCTCCATGGGGCACAGCTGCGCCGATGAGTTTTCGACCCTTAAGGCTGTGGATGCCGGTGCCCGTTACTGCACCCATCTTTTCAACGGCATGTCTTCACTTCATCAGCGGGATATCGGTCTTATCGGTATCGCCCTGACCGACCGGCGGGTAACGGTGGAGCTTATTATCGACGGTATCCATGTCCATCCCCGTATCGTGGATCTGGTCTGCCGCTGCAAGAGAGTCGACCGCCTCATCGGCATCAGTGACGGCACAATGGCTTCCGGTATGCCTGACGGTGTCTACTCCATCGGACCGGCGGACATCGTTGTGCGCGACGGATTTTCACAGACAGGGGGCGGTGTGCTTGCGGGGAGTTCCTCCATGCTCGATACCGGGTGGCACAGCCTTATGAGCTGCGGACACCTGACTGAAAACGATGCCGCCCAAAGCGTTACCGCAAATCCCGCGCGGGTCTTCAATTTCAATGACCGGGGAGTGCTGCTCCCCTGCCGCCGTGCCGATCTTGCCATTTTTGAAATGGAAACCAACCGGGTGCTTATGACTGTTCGTGGCGGAGAGATCATTTACCGGGATCAGGCATAAATCAAGAGTTGTTTTTAATATGAGTAACAGAGAGAAAAAAGAAAGAGTGCTCCCCTATCGTCTGCTGGACAGCGGGAATTTGAAAAAACTGGAACAGGTGGGACCTTACAGACTGGTCCGTCCCGCCCTCAATGCTTTCTGGGGCCCCACTCTTGACGCTTCAGAATGGGAATCCGCCGACGCCGTATTCACCCGGGACAACTCCGGCGGAGGCAAGTGGGATTTTAAAAAACGCCTTCCTGACTCCTGGCTGGTGGAGTATGCCGGATTCACACTCAAGATGAAACCCACCAACTTCGGACATCTGGGCTTTTTTGCCGAACAGTACAGAAACTGGGAACGGTTCAGAAACGGGAATTACAAAAGCGGACTCAATCTTTTCGGCTACTCCGGTATCGGCTCCATGGCCATGGCGGCAGGGGGCGCAAAGGTGTGCCATCTGGATGCCGCACGGGGCATGAATGAATGGGGGCAGGAAAATGTGCTTTTCAATCCCCATGTCCCCAATGTGATACGCTGGATCACCGATGATGTGAAAAAATTTGTCAACCGGGAAGTGCGCCGGGGGAGCCGCTACGATCTTATCGCCCTTGATCCCCCCAGTTTCGGCAGAGGAAGCTCAGGTCAGGTGTGGAAGATCGAAACCGATCTGCCCAGACTGCTGGAGTGCTGCCGGGAACTCAGAGATCCGGAGCGCCCCTTCAATCTGGTGCTCAGCTGCCACTCCCCCGGATTTTCTCTGGAGGTCTTTTCCCGGATGGTCAGAGATATTTTCGGAAATACGGCACGTATCGAAGGGGAGGAAATGACGATCCCCGAAAGTACCGGCAAGGTGCTGCCCGCAGGTATCTCCTGCTGGTGTATCCTTGATTGAAATGTTTTGTTGAAATCAAAAAAATTTCAAAAGTTACAGATAAAGGCACATAATAAAGAAAATAAGGAGATCTTATCATGATCGGAACCGCCTTAACTCCCGGAGCCACCAAAGTCCTTTTCTGCGGCGCAGGAGAGCTCGGCCGCGAAGTCGTTATCGCCATGCAGCGTCTCGGTGTTGAGACCATTGCCGTCGACCGTTATCCCAACGCTCCCGGTATGCAGCTGGCACACCGCAGCCACGTGATCAATATGCTTGACGGCGCCGAACTGCGCCGGGTCATCGAACTGGAAAAACCTGATTTCATCGTTCCCGAGGTGGAGGCCATCGCCACCCCCACCCTTATCGAACTTGAAAAAGAAGGCTACAAAGTCATCCCCACCGCCACCGCCGCATGGCTCACCATGAACCGCGAAGGCATCCGCCGTCTTGCCGCTGAAAAGCTGGGGCTGCCCACATCACCCTATCAGTTCGCCGAAACCTACGAAGAGTATGTGGAAGCTGTTAAAAATATCGGTCTGCCCTGTGTGGTCAAACCCATCATGAGTTCCTCCGGTCACGGCCAGAGCACCGTCAAAACCGAAGCGGACATCGACGAAGCATGGCGCATTTCCCAGGAAGGCGGCCGCGCCGGTGCCGGAAGGGTCATCGTCGAAGGATTTGTGGACTTTGATTACGAGATCACCCAGCTGACCGTCCGCAGCATCAGCGGCACCATTTTCCTGGAGCCCATCGGACATCATCAGGTCAATGGAGACTATCAGGAGTCCTGGCAGCCTCAGGAAATGAGTCTCAAGGCAAAGCAGGAGGCCCGTCACATCGCCGGAACCATCACCGCCGCTCTGGGCGGTCAGGGGATCTTCGGCGTGGAGATCTTTATCAAGGGCGACAAGGCGATCTTCAGCGAAGTCAGTCCCCGTCCCCACGATACCGGTATGGTCACTATGATCTCTCAGAACCTTTCTGAATTCGACCTTCACGCCCGTGCCGTTCTGGGACTGCCCATTCCCCCCATCGACTTCTACGGTCCCTCCGCTTCAAAAGCCATTGTGGTCGATGGAAATTCAAGTTCCGTTTCCTTCGATATCAAATCCGCTCTTGCCGAACCCCAGACCGATGTGCGCCTTTTCGGAAAAGGTGAACTTTGCGGACACCGCCGTTTGGGCGTATGTCTCGCCCGGGGCAAGGATGTGAATGAAGCTCTTGATAAAGTCATGCGTATGCGCGAAAAGGTTAAGGTGGAGTTATGACAGAGAGTCGCGTCATTGAAGGAGTGACCTTCAAGTGCGCCGTTCTGCCCACTGCCAACAGCGTCATTCTGCTGATCCAGGGACAGAAAGCCAACCTCGGCTGCGGCTATTTTTCCATGGCGGCAGCCGGGAAGATGAAAGACCGCTTTGCCATCGTCCGGGGCGTCAGCACCATTGAAGAGGTGCTTGCCGCTCCCGTGGCGGATCTCAGCCCTGAAGCCGCCGCCTGCGGCGTGACCCCCGGGATGAAAGGGCAGGAGGCTCTTTTACTCATGGAAACAAATTAAAACAGAGAAATAAAAAGCATAATGAAACATCTTCTGACAGCAGTGTTGAGCGCGGCGCTTTTCTGTACCGGACTTTGCGGCGCAGATAAAGAGTTCCACCGCGGTGGCGTTACATTCCCCATGGAAAAGATCTCCGCTGAGCGTTTCGCAGTAAAAGCGGTTCCCGCCGGTAAGAATCTGATCAAAAACGGCGACTTTTCTCAGGACTTTGTCCCTTCCCGGAACAAACTCAACGGATGGTGCAAAGGCAGGTGGATGTTCGGCGATGACAACCGCAAGAAATTCTGGAAACAGGCTTGCAAGATCAGCGAAAGCCGTATTTCCACCGTTGACGGTAAAAAAGTGCTTGACCTCCACCGCCCCGCTGAACTTGAAAAGCTCATGGGCGCCAAGGCGGCCTCTTTTTACATTTCCGCTGAACAGCGTGTCGCTCTGCCCGATGCTCTGGGCGGACGCTACAAACTTTCTTTCACATACCGCAGTCAGAAGATCGGCACCGGCGGCTTCATGCAGGGTATCCTTGTTTACTACTATTCCGCCATTGAAAAGGGGAAGAACACCCGTCCTTATGAAGTGCTCCATTATGCTCCTGTTCCCACTTGGACCAACTATTCCGCAGTGCTCACCGTTCCCGCAGGGACCCGGGCACTGAGCATCTCTTTCCGCAGCGACGGCTGCGGCAGAAGCCTTGTCCGTGACATCGCTCTGGTCAAAGAGAGCGCGCCCACATTGCCTGTCACCATTGAAATGACTCCCATGAAGATGCTGGACAATGTCTTTGTGTTGGCTTCAGGTGATCCCGGGATCATGGGGATGCGTCTGCGGAACAATTTGCCCAAAGGTCACTTCAAACACCGCGCTCTTACTTTGAATCTGGAGCTGCCCGCACAGGTCGAGATCCTGGGAACCAACGGATTCTTTACCGGCAGGATGAGCTCAAAAACTTTCAAAAAAGGCGGTCAGGAGTATAAGCTCTGGGAGATCCCCTTCAATTACAGTATACCTGCCATTATCCGCAGCAGCAACTCCTTCACCGGCTGGCATGTTCCCTGCATCATGCTCCGCAGTAAAGAGAAGGCCGGAAAAGAGTGGCGCTGTGCCATGTATGTTTCTGAAAAAGGCAAACAGCTGAGCAGCAGAGAGGATTTTACGCTTCGCATGGCTGAAGCTCTCGCTCCTGTGCCGTCCGGCAAGATCTTCATGCCCGGATTCAGCTCTGTTTCCGCTGATATCCAGTTCCGCTCTTTCCCTGCCGCAAGAGAGGCCTTTGCCGACTTTGTGGTCAAAAAGACCGGAACCCGCTGGATCACCGCCTCCATTCCTGAAGAGGATGCTCTGCTTTTCAAAAAGAAGGGCGTCAAATTTGTCACAGCTGAATCCGGGGCCATCGCCAACGGATACCGTATCGGCAGAGTCCCCAATAATCAGAAACCTGCCTACGCCATCTTCCGTGATCTTCAGGGACGGGCCGTGAGCAACCACGGCATCTATGCCACCTGTCCTGCCGCTGTCTATCTGAAGACGCCCTACTACAACGAAGTGGTCGTGCCTTACATCAAAAAGGCCGTCAAAGGACTTGACGGTTTCACCCCCAACTGGGAGCCTTACAGCTTCCGCAATATGGGATGCTTCTGCGATACCTGTAAAAAGGAGTTCGCCAAATATGCGAAGATCCCCGCCGCTCAGATCGACAAGGTGTGGCCCGCTGAACTCCAGCTGGGCAAAAAGTACCGCGAAACCGCCATTAAATTCAGAGGGTGGCAGCACGCTCAGATGATCATGACGCTCCACAAAGAGATCATGGCGGCAGGAGGCAAAGAGGTGGGTATGTGTCCCGAAGTGGGGACCGATCAGATCCTGGATTATGCCGAATACAACGCCACTCAGGGCGAATTTTCGCCTTATGCCTACGCGGATAAAACCAAATGGCTCAATGTCTGGGGACCCTACATCTGGTTTATCGGTGAGCGTCCTTACGTCTACTCCAAGGCGGCTTATCTGCGTTACTGGGAGGTGATCCGGAGAGCTTATCTTGATTACACCGGAAAGCTCCCCGGCAGCCGTGCCAGACTTCTTGCCATGCCCCACGGCAATCAGGTGAATACCACCGCTCTGGGACAGCCAGAAGGTATGGCGATGGATCAGATCAGCGCCTTCCTTGCCGGATTCCATGCCTCTCAGCTCTACTTCTTCCCCCGGGGCTATGACCACCGTTTCTGGCGTGAACTGGGACGCAGTTCACACCTGATCGCCCTTACCGAAGATATGGTCATGACGGGGAAACAGATCAAGGGCGCCAAAGTCACCCCGGTAACACCTTTCCCCGCTCCCGTGCTCAATATTTCTCCCCGTATGATGGCAGATGTGAAAAAGAGCGATATCCTTCAGACTGTCGTCTTTGCCAAAGGTCAGAAATATCTTGCCGCAGTGGGCAACTTCTGGGAAAAGGGAGATGTGATCTTCAAACTTCAGATCCCCGGACTCAAGGCGGATCGGCGCTACTCCATCGTTGAGATCCCCTATAACAGACAGTTCACCAAATCTCAGGGCAGGGCCTTTACCGGCAGGGAATTGGGTGCAGGCGTCCTGCTCCACGCAGGGGCTCTGCGCTGGGTCTTCTTTGAGATCGCTGAATGCACTACTCTGCCTGCTCTCACTCAGATGACCGAAGCTGATCTTCTGAAAGAGAAAAAGAATCTTGACAAAGCCAACAAGGCCGCCGCCGATGCAGAAGCCGCCCGCGACCGGGCACTTATGAGCGAAAATGATTTCGGCGAGTGGAAGAGTTTTTCAAAGGGCGGATTCACCTGCAAGGTCATTGATCCCAAAGGTAAGAATTACCTTGAGATCACCGCCGGAAAGAGCAGCGCTCTCATCGATCCCAGAGGAACCGTTATCAACTCTCTGAAGATCAACGGCGTTGAGCAGGTTCATAACAATTTCTCTCTCTCCTGTTTCTGGAATCCCGGCCCCCACGGGATGCAGTCCTTTAACCCCTACCGGGTGACGGAGCAGGAGGTGACGGCGGAGGGACTCCGTATCGCCGCCGAGTGTGTCACCTCCGGACGCACCTATCCGGCGCTCCCCGGACTGCGGATCAAACGGGTCATCACCTTCAGCAGAGATCTGAAAAACATCACCGTTGAGACCCTTCTCCACAACCCCTCTGAGATGTCTATGGACAATGTGGGATTCCGCTGGTACTTCATGCCCTGTGCATGGGACAACAAAAACGGAGGGTTCATGGAGATCAAAGATAAAAAAATCAGCCGTCCCCATGGGTACAGCTTCTACAAAAAAGATATTGACGCCGCTTCTGAAGCAAAGATCAGACGCATCTTTATCGTGAAGTCCCCTTCCGTTTCCATCAGCGGCAATGTGCTGAACTTCAAATCTCCCAACGGCATGGGTATGGATGTGACACTGCTTCCCGCAGCTGAATTCGGCGGTGTGGCGGTCTGGGACACCCCCAGCCTTTTTGCCGCTACCTGTGAGCCTTTCTACAAACCTGTGACCATTGCTCCCGGAGGGAAACACTCTTTCAAAGCTGTGATCCGGGTCAAGTGAAAAACATGGCGGTGTGATGAGCGCCGGCAACAAAAACATACTGCACAAAAGTCCCCCCTTTTGTGCAGTTTTTATTTGAGGAGAACTTGATTTTCTCTTTGAATGGATTTATATTTTGCTCCATACCAAATTTTCAGGAAAGTAAAGTTGAAATGAAAAAATATCTGCTGTTGGATCTTTGTGTGTGCTGCTGTGCTCTGTTTCTTCTGTGCGGCTGTCAGACACCTTTGAAAGAAACTCCCAGGAACGCACCGTGGACTCTGACCGAACTTGAAAACCGTGCTGCAGGGGAGGATCCCATTGAACCCTTTAACCGTGCCATGTTTTCGGTACAGCATCTCCTTATGGAGTATCCGGTGGACTGGATCGGCCGCGTGTATACCTCCATTCTGCCGCGGCCGGTGATCAAGTGTGTCAACAATCTTTGTGTCAATCTGGAGTTTCCCGCCCGCTTCGTCAGTGCCCTGCTCCGGGCGGAGTGGAAGGGCTCATGTCATGAATTTCTGCGCTTTCTTGCCAATTCCACTCTGGGGATCGCCGGACTCTTTGACGTGGGGCTGCACTGGTTCGATCTTTACTCCACTGACTCCGACTTCGGACAGACCTTCCATACCTGGGGGATCGACCCGGGGTGTACCTTTATGCTTCCCTTTCTGCCCCGGGTGAATGTGCGTGATACGGCGGGATTCGTCTTTGATTATGCCTTTGATGCCAAAACTTATATACCTTACTCCAGTGTGGTGATGCTGAATCAGGCCATTGTGGCACAGGCACTTTATCACAATCTGGTGGCAGACTCCGCTGATCCCTACAAAAGTTACCGGGAGGGCATGGTGCTGCGGCGGGAGCTTCAGAACCGGCTCTGGTTCTACCGGTTGGGAGACCGGCAGCAGGAACTTTTTGCTCCTGCAAACGGCAAGGTGAAAAAGACACCTCCCTTCAAGGCGCCCCGGGGGATCCGGGGCAATTGGCACGATCTGCCGGAGTTCGGGGAGTTTTCCCCTGTTCTTTCCACACTGCAAGTTGTTCTGTGGCGTCCGGAGGCGCGTGAGGACTGGTGGTACATGCCCCTTTCCATTTTCAACAGCGACTTTGCCAACCGCATGAAGCGCCTTTATGTGAAACTCCCCAACGGCGGAGAGGTGACCTGCGGTTTCTGGAAAGCGGAAAAAATCGATTACTCCGATCCCTGTAAAGTTCAGCCCGAACCCCGTCTTGTGGTGCTGCTTCCCGGCGTGGGAGGGACCCATAACGGCACATCGGTCATGGCACTTGCAGAAGCGCTCAACAAAGAAAACTGTGCCGTGCTGACCATGGATTGCGCCTTTTCCGGCTCCTTTATGGAGGAATCCCGTTCCGGGAAACTTCCGGGCAACGTTGAGTTCGATGCTCAGATCCTGAGAAGTGTTCTGGAAAAAGCCTTGCAGAAAGTGGAAGAGGAGGAGCTTTGTCAGGAGCTGCCTCAATTGATCCTTGCCGGATACAGTTTCGGAGGTCTTTATACCCTCAAGATCGCTGAGATGGAGCGGATCTCGCCCCGGCTGCACTTTGAGCGTTATGTGGCGATCAATCCCCCTGTTTCTCTTGAATATGCTTCAAAAGTGGCTGACACTCTCGCCGCGTCAGGGGCTTCATGGAGTGAGAAAAAGACCTTTGATGTGCTGACCGAGACCGCCGGAAGAGTTGTGACCGCTTCTGCACTTGACACTGTTCCCGGCATGACCTCGCAGATGGCACTTTTCCGTCCTGACGAAGAGGCGGCGCGTTTTGTGGCGGGACTCTATTTCCGTCTGCCTCTGCGCCACATCCTTCACAATGCCAGTGCCGAAAGGTTCAAGATCCCCTTGAAGACACCTTACAGCTGGTGGCGCAGGAATGCACTTTATCAGGAGATCGACAAAGTGGGATTCAATGAATATGCCCGTAACTTCGTTGCGCCTCAGTTCCCCGGAAAATCTCTTGAATATCTCTACCGCAAAGGAGATATGCGCCACTTCAGGGATCTGAAGCGGATCTCAGGGATCCGGGTCATCCATGCGTGGGACGATCCCCTCCTTGCCCCGGAGCACAAACACTGGCTCGACAGGACATTCGGCAAAAAAATGTTCTGGTTTTCAAGAGGCGGTCATCTGGGCAATATGTATATGGAACCGGTGCGGAAAAAAATCGTTGAAGCTGTATTGAAATAAGGCGTTTTATACAAAATACTTCTTGTAAATTTTAAAAAACGTGCTATATTATCACTTAACACTGTTTGCAAAAAATTTAATCTTTTGAAAGGATTGTTGAATTATGGCTAAAAAAAATATTCTTGCCGAAAGCGTGAAAGTTGAATACGCCAATCCCCAGCCCTGCTGCTGTGAGGCGACTTTTACCTTCGCCGCTGATGTGGTGAAATCTGAGAAAAGCAAAGTGACCGCTTATATCGGCGGTGTTGCCCGTCTGCCCGGATTCCGCGCCGGTAAGGCTCCTGCCGGACTGGTCGCTTCCAAATTCGCCGGTGAAATCAAAGAGGAACTGCGTAACCGGATCATGGGTGCCGCCTTTGCCAAGATTGAGGAAAACAAGGATCTTGAGATCCTGACCGTCGGCTTCAAGACCCAGCCCGATATGGAACAGGAAGGGGACATCACCTTCACCCTCAATATGAACACCGCTCCCGAAATCGACCTGGGCGATTACAACGCCATCAGCGTTGAGCTGCCCCAGGATGCTGTCAGCGACGAGATGATCGAAGAGCGTCTGAAACTCTATCACACCATGTACGGCTCTTTCACCGATGTGGAAGAACCCGCCAAGGCTGACGATATGCTCAAAGTCAACTACTCCAGCGACTTTGAACTCCCCGAAGATGCTTCCCCCAGTCTGAAACGCCGGGTCGCCTGTGACGATACCTTCCTGATGCTCAGCGAGCCCGAAAGCATTCCCGGCTCCATCGCCGCTCTCACCGGCGCCGAGAAGGGTAAAGAATACAGCTTTACCGCCAACTTCGGCGACGATTGCGGCGAAGATGCTCTCAAAGGCAAGAGCGTCAACTACAAGGTCACCGTTATCGCCGTCCAGCGCCGTAAAGAGCTGACCGATGCCGAACTCCTTGAGAAGATCAAGATGGATTCCATCGACGAGCTCCGCAAAGTGATCCGTCAGGGTCTTGAGCGCGACAGCGAAGCCAAGCGCCGCCAGGAAGCCGCCGAAGCCGTTTTCAAGAAACTGGATGAAGCTGCCGGCGAGTTTGATATGCCTCCTGCGCTCCTTGACAGCGAAAACGCCAAGGAACTGCAGAACATCGCCCGGACCACTGTCCGCAGCGAAGCTGATGCCGAAAAGTTCAAAGCTGAACTTGATGAGCACAAGAAGAGCGCTGAAGCCAACGCCAAAGTTGCGCTCCGCCGCCGTCTGATCCTCGCCAAACTTGCCAAGCTGGAAAATCTCACCGTCTCTGACGCAGAACTCAACGACCGCATCACCGGCATGAGCTACTACTACGGTATGAAGCCCGCTGAAATGCGTACCGCTCTTGAGCGCAACGGTGCCATTGAAGAGCTCCGCATGGAAATGGCTGCCGAAGGCGCCCTTGAGAAGCTCGTCGCCAAGGTGCTGAAGTAATTTTACACTCCGGAGTCTTATACGGTGTTGTACCAGCCCGGTTCGTTCCGGGATGAATAAAAGATGATCCCCGGCCGGACCTTTGTCAAAAAAGTTCCGGTCGGGTATTGCTTTTTTTGAACTTTGTAAGATTCTGCTGTAAGATTTGCCCTTTAAAAGCGTATTTAATTAATAGAAACACATAAGTTAAACTTTTAATCTGAAGGAGAGCCCTATGGATAAGCAAACCAAATCCTATCTCATTCCCACCGTCATCGAACAGACCGGACAGGGAGAGCGCGCCTATGATATTTACAGCCGTCTTCTCAAAGAACGGATCATTATGCTCTGCTCTCCCATTGACGATGCTCTCGCAGGTCTCATCGTTTCTCAGCTCCTCTTTCTTGAAGCAGAAGACAGTGCCAAAGATATTTCTCTTTACATCTGCAGCCCCGGTGGTTCCGTTACCGCCGGACTTGCCATCTACGATACCATGCAGATGATCTCCTGCGATGTTCAGACCTACTGCGTGGGCCAGTGCGCCTCCATGGGCGCCGTCCTTCTTGCCGCCGGAGCTCCCGGCAAGCGCTACTCTCTGCCCAACAGCCGTATCATGATCCACCAGCCCTGGGGCGGTGCCGAAGGTACCGCCGCTGATATCAATATCCAGGCTAAAGAGATTCTCCGTCTCAAAGGCATCCTCAACGGGATCCTTGCCAGCCACTCCGGACAGAGCATCAAGCGCATTGAGAAAGATACTGAAAGAGACTTTTTCATGAGCCCCGAAGAGGCTCTGGAATACCACCTCATCGACAAAGTCGTCAGCCGGAAAGGCGGAAAGTGATCATGGCTAAAAACAATCGTACCATCTGCGGCTTCTGCGGCAGAGAATTTGATAAGATCCCTGCTGATTTCTTCCCCAGCGGCTTTGAAGGCATGGGGATCTGCAGCACCTGTCTCAAGGCCGGCAATGCCGCTCTTCAGGCCCACGCCGGAAAGCAGGGAAACAGCAAGACCGCCGAGACCGTGGCGGCTCTGAAAGTACCTTCCCCCTCTGAGATCAAAGCCGAACTTGACCGCTACTGTATCGGTCAGGAGGAGGCTAAAAAGACCCTTGCCGTGGCTGTGCGCAACCACTACAAGCGTCTGCAGACCCGCTTTGCCGATCCCGATGCCGCCGCCGGTTTTTCAGAGGTCGAGATCGACAAGAGCAATGTGCTGCTCATCGGTCCCACCGGCAGCGGCAAGACGCTCCTGGCAAGCACCCTTGCCAAAATGCTGGATGTGCCCTTTGCCATCGCTGACGCCACAACTCTCACTGAAGCAGGTTATGTGGGCGAAGATGTGGAAAATATCCTGCTGCGTCTCTATCAGGCGGCAGACGGAGATATTGAACGCACCCAGATCGGCATCATCTATGTGGATGAGATCGACAAGATCGCCCGGAAGGGTGAAAATATGTCCATCACCAGAGATGTCTCAGGTGAAGGTGTGCAGCAGGCTCTTTTGAAGATCCTTGAGGGAACTGTTGCCAACGTTCCGCCCCAGGGAGGCAGAAAACACCCCAATCAGGAGTGTCTCCATATCGACACTTCCAACATTCTTTTCATCTGCGGCGGAGCCTTCTGCGGACTTGCCGATATCGTCAAACGCCGCTGCGGCAGACAGATCATCGGCTTTGACAACGAAAAGAGTGTTGACGACGATACCATAACTCCTGAAGAGTTTCAGAAAAACCCCTTCGCCTTTTGCGAACCCGGAGATCTTGTCCGCTTCGGACTTATCCCTGAGATCGTAGGGCGTCTCCCCGTGCTGACCAGTTTGGCGCCTCTTACCAGAGAGGATCTGGTCAAGGTCCTCTCTGAACCCAAGAACGCTTTGACAAAGCAGTATCAGCGCCTTATGGCAATGGACAATGTTGAACTCAAATTCACCCCCGAGGCTCTGGAAATGATCGCTGAAAAGGCGGTCAAACGGGGCACCGGCGCCAGAGGTTTGAGAGCATTGCTTGAAGAACTCATGCTGGATGCCATGTTTGAGGCACCCGGTAAATCAGGCGGCGTCTGCCGCATTGATGCCGCTGCGGTCCGCAAGGGCTGCGCTTCTGTAAAAAAACGGTGACGGCAGATCTGCCGGCAGAGTGGTAACGCCCCCTGCCGGCAAAGAGATCCGGAATTTCTTTGAATAACTGACAGATCAGGAGAATGTGTCTGATGCCCCCATTTGATGATACCAATACGATCGGGATTGATACCGGGGATCTCAATCAGGATATAGGAGAGGAGCCCGGCTCCGGGATGGAATGTCCCCCCTCTCAGGAGGGTCGTTTTGCCTGTTCTCTTGAGTCTCTGGCAAAGAAACCGCAGGGCAGATATGAACTTATCCGCAGTATCGGTTTCGGAGGGATGAAGTGTGTGCTTCTGGTCCACGATCATGATACCGGCCGGGAAATCGCCATGGCGCTCATGCCCGATTATAAAGAGCGTCCGCGAGAGATCCATGAACAGTTTATCAGAGAGGCAAGGATCACCGCTTATCTGGAGCATCCCAATATCGTCGCTGTCCATGATATCGGTCTGGACAGCAACGGGGCCCCTTTTTATACCATGTCCTACCTCAGAGGAGTTCCTCTCACCACAGTGCTGAAAAGGATCCGTGAAAAGCGTCCTTTTGAAAGCCGGTACTACACTCTCGACCGGAGACTGCGTATTTTTCAGAGGGTCTGCAATGCCGTCAGTTATGCCCACTCCTGCAATATCTGCCACCTTGACATCAAGCCTGAGAATATCAATATCGGTGAATTCGGTGAAGTTCGCCTTTTTGACTGGGGGATCGCCTGTGAAACAGATAAGGAGGGGCACGCTGTCTCTTGGGATAAAGGAAAGTTGCGGGGGAGTCCCGGATATATGGCTCCGGAACAGATATCTGTCAATCCCGCTTCTCCGCCTGTCGGAAAATCCAGCGACATCTTTGCTCTGGGGGCGCTGCTTTACTCCATGCTGACTCTTGCGCCTCCTTTTTCCGGCAGGAACAATGAAGAGGTTCTGCTCAAGACTCTGACTGAAGATCCGGAAAAAAGTTCAAAAACCGCCCCTAAAGGGATGAAGATCTCCAGAGAATTGGAGCTGATCTGCCGGAAGGCCATGGCAAAGGATCCTGCTGACCGCTACCAGTCGGTGATGGAACTGCGTATGGCGGTGCTGACATTTCAGAACCGTTCTTTTCAGAGTGCTCTTTCACACCGGCAGCGCAGGCATCTGATTTCAGGGATCATTCTGATATTCTTTATTTTTATCACCCTTGCTATCGTTTACATGAAAAATTTTTGAAAAAGCAGTGAGACTTTGGGATATGAAAAAAATCTTTTCTTTTCTGGCAGTGGCGGCCTTTCTGGTTCCCGGAGCATTATCGGCTGATGAGTGCTTCTCAGAAAAGGGTATCGCCGCCAACTTTGTGGATATCCTCGGCAAATGGAAAAAAAGCGAGAGCCGCGTTGAGATTGACTCCATAGCCGGAGGATTGCGTTTTACTTTTTTTACCGGCGTCAGGGAGCGGAAGTTCCCGGTGAATCCGGCAAAGCCTGATACGCCCGCTGTGCTGGGGAAGGAGTCTGTTGAGATCCAGATCTGCCCTGATCCCGCCTCAGGAGTCTACTATCACATCGGCGTCAACCCCTCAGGAACCCTCTACACCGCCCGCAAACGGGATACCTCATGGGAACCCCGGCAGCTCAAGGTGGATGTGAAAGATTGGGGAAAGGTCATCATTGAAATCTCTTACGCCGATCTGGACCAGAAAAAACCAGCTGCGGGAAGCGCCTGGAAGATCAACTTCGGTCACTCCCGCATCATGGGGAGCTACTCCGACCACTTCAGCTGGGCGGGGGTGAAGAGTTTTCACGATTACAAAAATTACGAGACTCTGCGTTTCGGAACTTCCCCCCGGCCGGTGGTCATCCTTGAGGAACAGAGTTCCACCGCCGCCCGCGCCCGGGTGGTCAACGGCAGACACTGCACTCTGGAACTGATCGAAAACGGAAAAGTTTGGAAAGGGCGTTTTTCAAGCAAAGGCATCTGGGAGTTTACTCCCCCCAACGCCATGGAACTGCCGGTGAAGTCCTCTGTTGAGCGGAAATTCCGGTTGAAAGACAAAGAGGGCAGGATCCTCTGGGAACGCACCGCTGTTTCAGGATTTGACAACCGTCATATTCTGGAAACGGACCGCTATTATTACACCCCCGCCGATAAAAAACTTCAGTGGAGCAGTTCATGGAAAGGGAAGAAAGATTTTTTCCTTTCAGGCCCCGCACCTTTGAAGTGGAGTTCTGAAGAAAACAGCGGTTCCGTGACGCTCCCGGCTGAACCGGGGCGCTATCTGCTCACTGTGCGGCAGGGGAACTGCCGGTTGTCCCGGGTCATCATCATTACCGCCGCCGCTCCCCTGATGCGGAACTGCAGCGGCAAATGGGAGGCAAAGGGCGAGTTCCTTTACTGCTCCGGCAGAAGGCGCTTTCTTGTGGGAGGCTCCCAGACAAAGGTGCTTCAGCTTCAGCACGGCGATTGCTTCAACACCGCCCACATCGTGCCGGGGAAACTTCCCGGGGCTCTGGAGTATGTTGCACTGAGGGGGAAAAGGCTCTGGCGCTCCCCGAACGGCACCGGATATGTTTTCCCCGGTGATGAGGCGAAAACACTTGAGTACTTCAGAAAAGAGGCACTCAGACTCAACACTCAGGCGCTTCAGATCTCACGTATCGCCTACGAAGCTCAGATGAAAAGCTGGCTCACCGTCAAAGGCAGACGGCTTCCGCAGGATCCGGCAGAGCTCTACAAAAAGATTTACACTGAAATGAAAAAATATGCTCCCGGACAGCTCTTTTCTCTTCAGATCGACCGTCAGAAAGAGGCGGTTCGTTTCGCCCCTGCCTGTGATGTCTTTGAAGTGGCAGTTACCGGCAGTTACCATGAAGATCCCATGCCCGGTATCGCTCAGGAGATCCGGAACATCCGGAAAACCGTTCCCGGAAAGATCCTGATCCACTGGTTCGGCGTGACGGTCCCCAATAACTTCTGCCGGAGTGCCGAAGAGCTCCAGGCGGAGCTTTATCTGGCGTTTCTCAACAACAGTGCAGGTGTTCTCTTTCATCTGGGGCACGGATTTCTTCCGGCAAGCCGTTCAAGGCTCTGGTCGGTGATCTCTTCCACTGCCGCCGAACTGGATGAGATGATGGAGGAGTTCCACGGGGCTCCCGCCCTTGATATCAGAGAGCCTGCCGGGTTCCGCTGCGCCGTGCGGGACTGCGGCAGTTACTATCTCATCGTCGGTGTCAATCTGAGCAACACTTCAAAGCGGATGAAACTTGAACTCCCCGGCAAAAAGACCTTCAGCGCTCTTTTCAACGGTTTTGAACCCCGGGTATTCCGGATCAGAAAATGAGAAAGAAAAACGCATTTCTGGCAGCGGCGGTCATCGGTGCACTGCCCCTGCTTATGCTCATGCAGCAGCGGCTCATGCCCCGGAATAACCCTGCCGCACCGCCCCATTTGATGCTCAGACAGGATCAGAAATTGCTTTGGGCAACAGAGGACGGATTGATATACAACCGTTTCTATGCCAGAAATGTTGCATACGCCGCCGGCTTCTATGCCGCCCGTGGGGAGCACGTCAAAGCTCAGAAGTGGTTTCAGCTTGGGGCCGCCGAGTTCAGGTATCCGTCAGTGATGCTTCTTTACGGAGACTATCATCTTTACAGCAGAAAATACCGTGCCGCACGCCGCTGGTATGAACTGGCAAGGTCTCATGCCCTGCAAGACAGGCAGGCGCAATTTCTGCATGTTTTGACGAAAAGGATCGATTTCCTTGATTCCCTTGAAAAGAAGGGGGCAAAAAAATGAAAATACATTTCAAAAGAACCAACTTCGGGGCCGCACTCCTTGCCGCTTTTCTGTGTATGGGGATCCAGCTTCTGATCCTCATGGGGCGTGACGGCGGAGGACTCCACTTTGAAAGTCTCTTTTTCTTTATGAATTATCTGGACGGGAGAAGTTTCCCCGCTCAGATCATGGATCCCAACAGCAACGACTGGGGATTTTATCAGGCACGGGAACTGAGCTATCTCTTTGATGCGCTCGATACCCGTTTTGTGGCATTTTTACTGAAAAAACATATCGTCTGGTTCCATTCGGTCTGTTCTCTGCTCCTTTGCGGCATCATGGTTTTTATCCAGCACTATTACACCCGCAAATTTTTTCCGAAGATCCCGGGGATGCTGGTGACTTTGATTTCGGTTTTCTTCGTTCTTTCCCAGGGGGTGACGGGACTTGATTATTTCCGCTGTGCCAAATATCTGACTGCGGCAGGACTCTGGGGCGCCCTTTTGGCCGCTTACGCCTGCTGCCGTTACGGAAGTGTGAAAAGCCGTGCGGCGCTGATCGTTTCTCTGCTCCTCATGTGTCTGAGCGACCGTCAGGGGTTTTTCTTCACTGCCGCCCTTTGCGGGACCATGGCTGTGATCATGCTGTGGCAGAGCCGCTGCCGTTGGCTTTTGAGTATCCGCCGGAGCAGATTTGTTGTGCTTGCCGCTCTGGGGATGACCTTTTTCGGGATCCTTAATAATCTTTATATCACTCCTGCGCTGGTCAGAGTTCTGAATAATTATGAAGTCAACTTTGCCTATCAGCGGGATTTTCAGCTTTCTCTTGGAAGTTTCAAGTCGGGATTTCTTTTCCTGACCGGCAATGGAGGGAACTGGTTCAGCAGTTTTACAGGAGATATTTCCATTGCCGCCGTTACGGGCTCTCTGCTGATCTGCGGTCTCGGAGTCGAACTTTATTACAGGTTCCGCAAGTGCGAAGGCAGCTGGCCCTATCTGACTCTTGCCTGGATCTGCGCTCTGGGAGCCATGTTCATCTGTGCAAGCGCCATGGCGGCACGGCATGATAAGCTCATGCTGCCTGATGTGGTCTACGGAACTTACGCCATCAATTTTCTGGTCATTACCCTTTTTCTGCTGACTCTGACCGCTGCAGGGGGGAAAGAGCGGTTCCGGAAAGTTCTTCTCTGCCTGGTGGGCATCGGGATCGCCCTGCGCCTGGGCATGGAGTATATGGGAGACCGTTTTGCGCCTGAACCTCAGTCATTCAAAGGATATCATTCGGGACAGCACGTTTTGAAAGAGGCTCTCAGAGATCCCCGGTTCGATGAGAAAAGGTATCTTATCCCTTACAGAATGGAACTCTTTTTGAAGTTTTACCGGGAACGTGTCTTGACAAAAGAGTGAAGACGTGATATATTATACAAATCAACACGCTCCGCAGCGTCCTGATGAAGTCCGTCAGCAGGGCAAGCGGAAGTGCAAGTCAATAAAATAATGGAGAACATGAAAATGGACAAGAAAGAAATCATCGCCAAGTTCGCCCGTACCGCCGGCGACACCGGATCCCCCGAAGTGCAGATCGCTCTGCTCAGCTCCCGCATCGTTGCTCTGACTGAGCACCTCAAGGCCAACAAGAAAGATCACAGCACCCGCCGCGGTCTTCTCGCCATGGTTGCCCGCCGTAAAAAACTTCTTGCCTACCTTGCCGGCGAGAACTATCCCAAGTACATTGAGATCACTGACACCTTGAAGATCCGTCGTGCCAAGTAATCCAAAGGTACAATTCTTTCAGAAAGAGCTCGCATATTGCGGGCTTTTTTTGTTTTCAGACAATATTTGAGGGAAAAAGAGCTATGAAGAAATTTTTGACACTCTTTCTTGCACTGTTGACCTTCACTGCTGTTTCCGGCGCCCGGAGCAGCTTTGAGCCCAAACAGGAACGCAAAGTGGTCATGGGCAGAGATATCGCCCTCATGATGGTGAAGAACGGCAAAATCAACTTTGAACTCGTTGCCGGGAAAAGCAAAGTGAGCCGGTTTGCCGCCTCCGAAGCTGCCATGGTGCTGAGTAAAGCTTTTTCTGCAAAGATCACCGTCAAAGCCAAAGCTTCCGGCAAGATGCCTGCCATCATCATCGGTGATGCCGCTCTTGCTGCCAAACACGGTATCGACGTGAAAAAAATGGACCGTGACGGATTTGTCATCAAGACTATCCCCAACGCCATCCTCATCATCGGCAGAGATGACCCCAATGCCAATCCCGTCAGCGCCGGAGCCAACAAAGGCTACGGCTACGGCGCCGAAAGGGGATCACTTTTCGGCACCTACGACTTCCTTGAACGCTTTATCGGAGTCCGCTTCTATTTCGCAGGGGAAATTGGTACTGTTGTCCCCAAAATGAAGGATTGGAATTTGCCCACTCTCTACATTTCCGACCGTCCTGACTTCTATCAGCGCAAGATCAGCTCCGGAAAGTGCTCCTATGCGGGACTCCCCAAAGATTTTGCCCTCATCAACCGCAACCGTCTCCGTCTGGAAACTGTTTCGATCCCCAACTGCCACGGTCTTGCCCTGCTGCAGTTCATTGAGCGTTTCGCCAAAACCAATCCCGAATATTTCGCCCTGCAAGCCAACGGACTGCGTCACTTTGATACTCAGGCGGCACGTCCCAGCAGCCGCAGAGGCCATATCTGCTTTTCAAGCGATATCAAAAAGGTCATTGCGGATGACGCCGAAGCCTTCCTGCGGGGCAAAGATGCCAAAAGCCGTGGACTGACCTACTGGTCATGGTCACGTTTCCCCAAAGGGATGCCCTATTTCAACATCATGCCCAACGACTGCTGTTATCCCTGTCAGTGCGCCAAGTGCAAACCCCACTTCTCTAAAGGCGCCAAGGCGGGCAGTGATTACATCTGGCGTTTTTTTGCCGACCTGGGCAATGAGATGCTCAAGCGCAAGGTTCCCGGTGATCTCACCACCATGGCATACGCCAATTACCGTCAGATCCCTCCCTTTGCCATTCCTGAAAACATTCTTGTGATGCTGGCGCTCCGGGGCCCCTGGAACGTGCAGACTCCTCTCCACGCCAAGGATCTGAAGCTCCTTGCCGACTGGCACAAAAAGCTGGGTGGCAAGACCTGGCTGTGGACCTATCCCAGCAAGCTCCGCATGGAGCCGGGACTGCCCAACACCGCTCCCATGGTGGTGGGGCAGTTCTACAAGGATGCCGCTCCCTACATCTTCGGCGCCTACATGGAGGCCGAAACCGATATTTACATGCTCAGCGCCATCAACTACTATGTGTTCAGCCGTGTGGCGTGGAACACCACCACCGACGTCAAGGCGCTCATGGAGGAGTTCCAGACCCTCATGTTCGGCAAAGCCGCCGCTCCCATGACAGAGTTCTACGCCATGCTTGAGAAGAACTGGCTCTCTTATGTGGCACGCTCCGTGGAAACCCCCGAAGGTCCTGTGACTGTTCTCCCCACCATCACCGAACTCTGGACTAAGATCTGGGGCGATAAAGAGCTTGCCAAAGCAGAAAAACTTTTCGCTCAGGCTGAAAAGCTGACTCAGAATGAGAAGGAATCCCTTGCCAGAGTCCGCTTCATCAAGAGCCATATTTACGGCAATCTCCTCAAGGCCCGCAACGCATGGCTCAAAAGCGTCAGTGCCAAAGAACACTGGAAAGCGGTCATGCCCGAAAATAAATGGGGCGCTCCCTGTTATCTGGTTCCCATGAAAGGCAAAGCTGATGTCAAAAGTTACGTTCAGCTGAAACGGGACAAAAACTTCTACTATGTGAAGTTCAACTGCGAGGAACCCCACACCGATGCCATGATCCTGCCCAAGCGGAAGAACCACGATCCCAAACTCTGGGAAGATACCAGCGTTGAGATCCAGTTTGACCCCTCCGGAGAGAAGAAGGAGCGTTTTCAGCTGATCCTTACCCCTGCCGGTGTCTACTCAGGACTTCATCATAAAGTGGGCGTCAAAAAGGGCACTCCCTGGAATGTGACTGCCAAAGTCACCGCCTCCATCCAAAAGGGCAAAGGCTTCACCATTGAAGCGGCGATCCCGGTGGGGAGTCTCCCTGCCGCTGTCCCCGGCAAATTCAAAGGCAACTTCACCCGTTACCGTGTCCTCAACGGCATCAAGGCGCTCCCCTGCTACAACTGGAGCTTCTTTGCCAAATCTTTCGGCGATCTTGACAACTTCGGAACCATCATCTTTGATGAACCCAAAGAGAAAAATCTTCTTTCCGACGGCAATTTTACCGGCAGGATCAACGGCCGCTGGATGGGCAAATGGTTCTCCGGACGTCCTCTTGCCCGTGATACCGGGGAGTTTGTCACAGACGGCGCCTCCCTGGTGCTGAAGGACGGACAGCTTCTGGCACAGTATCTCAAGCTCAAGACCAATACCAAATACAAACTGACCTTCTGGCTGCAACTGGAAAAGGATTCAGAGTTCAATGTCCGTTTTGACGAGCATAACGGATATGTGACCATGCTCCCCCGGAGAAAGCTCAAAGGTCCCCTCAAGTGGATGCGTCAGGAGTATATCGTTTCCACCCACGGCAAGGCGCTGGGGAAAAATCCTTATGTCAGGTTCCAGCTCCACGGCAAAAAAGGTTCTCAATGCCGCCTCAACGGTGCTTCACTGGTCGAGGTAAAATAACCCTTTTCAATAATTCTATGAGGTAAATTTTTATGAAGATCTACAAAGTCGGTCTTATCGGATACGGATTCATCGGCAAGGTCCACACCTACGGGCACCAGAATATCCCCCTTTTCTACGACCAGCAGGAGTTCAAAAGCGAGATCGTCATGGTCTGCACTTCACGCCCTGAAAGCGCCGCCAAAGCCGCCGCCGCTCTGGGGTGTATCGGCGTCACTGATTTCAGAGAGATCACGGAAAATCCCGATATCGACATCGTGGATATCTGTTCCCCCAACGATGCCCACCTTGAGGCGCTGAAGTCCGCCATGAAAAACAACAAGCATATCTACTGCGACAAACCTCTTGTTGCCACTGCCGCCGAAGCCGCAGAGATAGAAGCGCTTCTGCCTGAGTACAAAGGTATCGCCCAGATGACCTTGCAGAACCGTTTCTTCCCCGCCACACTGCGGGCGAAACAGCTGATCGAAGAGGGCGCCATCGGCGAGATCCTTGAATTTGAGGGCGCTTATCTCCACAGCGGCAGCTCCGACCCCAAAGCTCCTTTGAAGTGGAAACTTGAAGCTGGAACTGTGGCAGATCTGGGAAGTCACATCCTTGATCTCATGAACAGCTTTCTGGGAGATTTTACCTCTGTTTGCGCCACCACTCATATTGCCTACCCTGAGCGCCCCTCTGCCTCGGATCCGGCAAAGATGGTGCCTGTGACCGCCGAAGACAATATGAACTGCATCGTGAAACTTGCCAACGGCGCTTCCGGGATCATCCGCGCCTCCAAGATCGCCACAGGGGCAGAAGATGAAATGGGATTCACCATCCACGGCTCCAAAGGGAGCTTGAAGTGGGAACCCATGAATCTGGATAAACTTTTCTTCTATGACCGCACCGCCAAAGGTTCACCCATCGGGGGCGTCCGCGGCTGGACCGCCATCGACTGCGGACAGCGCTACGACAAACCCGCAGGGTTCCCCACCCCCAAAGCCGCCATCGGCTGGCTCAGGGGACACATGCACTGCCTTTACAACTTCCTTGATTGTGTCCACAAAGGTATCAAGGCTGAACCGGGACTTGAACAGGGGATCAAGATCCAGCGTTATCTTGAAGTGGTGAAAAAATCTGCCGCCTCAGGCGAGTGGGTGAACTTCTGAAAAACTGACCTGCCATGAGTTCCTGGAAGAAAAGCCTTGCCCTTATCTGGGTTTCCCAGCTCCTTGCTATGGGGGGATACTCCATGGCGATGCCCTTCATCCCCCTCTTTATCCAGAGCCGTCTGGGGATCGCTGATGAAGGCCTTTGCGGTGTGGGGGTGGCGCTTTTTACCTTCCTCGGCATGGGAACTCTTGCTTGTGCCGCTCCGGTGTGGGGAAAACTTTCGGACCGTTTCGGCAGAAAACTGATGCTGCTCCGGGCGGCGTTCATTTCGGCGTTCCTCTTCCCTTTGATGATGTTCGCCGAATCCCTCTGGATACTGATCCTCATCCGTGTCGCTGCAAGTTTCTTTTCGGGAACGGTCAACGCCGCTCAGACCCTTGTGGCAAGTGTCACCCCCGAAGAAAAACAGGGCTTTGCCCTGGGAGCGATCAGTACCGCTGTTTCCACGGGGTACATGACAGGCTTTTTCCTCGGGGGAATGGTGGTGGATAAATACGGATTTGATGCAGGATTCATCATCTGCGGCATCTGTTTCTTCCTCTCAGGACTTCTGGTGCTCCCTGTGAAAGAGAACTTTGTTCCCGCAGTCAAAGCTCCTGTTGAGGAGAAAAAACACTTCTGGGAACTTATGGCAGGCTACGGGACTCTGCTGCGCTGTCTGATATGGATGATCCTTATCACCAACTTTATGCGGAGTTTTGACAATCCCTATCTGGCACTGCTGGTGGCTCAGGCAAGCGAACCCGGAACCGCCGCCGCCAATACCGGTTTCATCAGCGCCGCCGCCGCTCTCGGCGGTGTGATCTCAGGTGTGACCATCGGATTTCTGGCAGACAAATTCCCGGCAAAACGGCTGCTTCCCCCTCTGCTGGTGACGGCAGGAGTTTTGCTGTTGTGTCAATCCGTTTGCACCAATATCATACTCTTCATGGTACTGCGTTTCCTCGGATTCATGGCGGCGGGAGGGATCGACCCCATTCTTCAGCGCCTTATCAGTTCTTATGCAGGGCAATCCCGGCGGGGGCAGGTCTTCGGCGTCATGCAGGGCTTCAGTGTGGGCGGTGTCATGTTCAGCGCCCTTGTTTCGGGGGGCGTTGTCTATCTGGCGGGTGTCAAAGGTGTCTTTGTGACAGCCGGGAGCCTTTACATTCTCTGCGCTCTGCCGGCTTTCAGACTCCTGAAGCGTGTGGAAAAGGAGAAGGCCGGGGAAGCAGAGAGCACCGCTCCGGCGAGTTAAGTAAAAAAATAACTAATTCTCTTTTCCGGCTCTTGTAAAACACTTTTTCAAGTGTTATATTATAGAAAAGCAATGTCTTGTAAGTCAATATCAGGCTTTACAAAATACAAATCCAAAAGGAGTTTTTCCCATGAAGATCTACAATTTTGCGGCGGGTCCGGCTATGCTGCCGGAAGCAGTGATGAAAAAAGCTCAGGCTGAATTTTGCGCGTTTCAGGACAGCGGCAGCGGCATCATGGAGCTTTCCCACCGCGGTAAATACTTCAAACCCGTTATTGACGCAGCCGAAGCCAACGTCCGTCAGCTGCTGAACCTTTCTGATGACTACGCTGTTCTTTTCATCCAGGGCGGCGCCAGCATGCAGTTTGCCATGATCCCCATGAATTTGCTCAACGGCGGCACTGCCGACTTCGTTGATACCGGTGTCTGGAGCTCCAAGGCCATCAAGGAAGCCAAGATGTTCGGTACCGCCAATGTGGTTGCCAGCTCCAAAGAGACCAAATACGATCACATCCCCTGCGCTTCCACCTGGAACCAGACTCCCGGAGCTGCTTATCTCCACATCACCAGCAACAACACCATCGCCGGAACCCAGTACAAGGATATGCCCACTGCTCCCGCAGGTGTACCCCTCATCGCTGATATGTCCAGCGACATCATGTCCCGTCAGTTTGACGCCAGCAAGTTCGGCATGATTTACGCCGGCGCCCAGAAGAACCTGGGCCCCAGCGGAATGGCTCTCGTTGTCATGCGTAAAGATCTTGCTGCCCGCACCGATGATTCCAAGGTGCCCACCATGCTGCGTTACTCCACCTATATCGAAGAAGGTTCCATGTTCAACACTCCTCCCACCTTCGGTATCTACATGTTCAAGCTGGTTTCCGACTGGCTCATCGAACAGGGCGGAATCGCCGGCATTGAGAAGATCAACAACGCCAAGGCTGCCAAACTCTATGATTTCATTGACAGCAGCAGCTTCTACTCCTGCCCCGCTGCCAAAGAAGACCGTTCCCGCATGAATGTTGTCTTCCGCACTCCCTCCGACGAGCTGGATGCCAAGTTCGTCGCCGACGCCAAGGCTGTGGGTCTCACCGAACTCAAGGGCCACCGTCTTGTGGGCGGATGCCGTGCCAGCATCTACAACGCCATGCCCATCGAGGGTATCGACGCTCTCATCGACTTCATGAAGAAATTTGAAGTTGCCAATCGCTGAAAACATTAAAAATTGATCTTCAGGCACCGGGGAAGGAGTCAAATCCTTTGCCGGTGCCCTGTGTGTGCTTATGAGTCTTATTCTTGGAATTGAAAGCAGCTGCGACGAAACCGCCGCAGCTGTGGTTGAAGACGGGTTCCGTGTACTTTCAAGTGAAGTTGCCTCCCAGATCGCCAAACACGCCGTTCACGGCGGTGTTGTGCCTGAACTTGCCGCAAGGGAGCATCTGAAAGCCCTGACGCCGGTGGTGTCAGGCGCTCTGAAACAGGCAAATGTCACTTTGAAAGATATTTCCGCTATTGCTGTGACTCAGGGACCCGGATTGATCCCCGCTCTGCTGGTGGGGCTCAACTATGCCAAGGGACTCAGCCAGATCAATCAGCTCCCTCTGGTGGGTGTCAACCATTTTCTTGCCCATATCTACGGGGCGTTTCTGGATTCATCCCCCGATGTTTTTGCCGATGAATCCCTTTATCCCATTCTGGCTCTGGTGGTCTCAGGCGGTCATACTTCCCTTATGCTCATTGACAGAGAGGGCAAGGCGCAGCAGCTGGGATGCACCATTGACGATGCTGCCGGTGAGGCCCTTGACAAAGGTGCAAAACTCCTCGGTCTGGGATATCCGGGAGGACCCGTCATCCAGAAGGTCGCACAGGGCGGTGATCCTGAAAGGTTCCATTTCCCCCGGCCCCTGACCGGTGGTGCAGGGAAACCTGTTTCTCCTGAAAACCGCTACAACTTCAGCTTCAGCGGCATCAAAACAGCACTTCTTTACCACACTCAGAAGTACCCGGAACTTTCCGGAGAGCTTCTTGCCGATACAGTGGCAAGCTATCAGGCGGCAGTGGTGGATGTCCTTGTCCGCAAGGCGGCGGATGCCCGCCGCACCTATGGCGCCAGAACTGTGGTGGTGGCAGGCGGTGTGGCCTGTAACGCCGAACTCCGCGCCCGTATGGCGCAAAGTGTGGGCAGCTCTGCGAAATTGATGCTGGCGCCCCCGAAATATTGCACCGATAACGCCGCCATGGTTGCAGGAGCCGGGTTCCACGGCTTCCGCCGGGGACGCTTTATGGACCTTAATGCTGACTCTTTTGCCCGGCTTCCCCGGATCACAGAGGTGGACTTCGTCGGATGAAACTGATCATATTCGGCTCTCTTGCAGGCACAAATCCCCGTCCCGGACGCAACCATACAGCGCTGGCTCTGGAAAAAGACGGGTTTCTCCACTGGTTCGATGCCGGAGAAAACTGTTCGCGGACTATGTATTTCATGGGATATAAAGCTGAACAGATAAAGCGCGTTTTTATTTCTCACTTTCACATCGACCACTGCGGCGGTCTCATGGGCTTGCTGGGGACGCTCCGGCGGAAAAAGGAAAACCGCCGGACCATGCAGATCTTTACTCCGGAGCCGGGTATATTCCCTCTTTTTTACCAGCTCCTTGACCGGACTTCCTCTCTCTGGGGTGGGACGGAGATGGAGGAACACTCTCTTCAGGAGGAGTCCGAATCTCTTATGGACGATGTCAAAGTCATGTGGCGCCCCAATACTCATCTGAATCCCGGTGAAAACGGCAAAAGCCGCTCCTGGTCCTTCAAGATCGAAGCTGAAGGAAAGACCATCGTCTACTCCGGCGATGTGAATTCACCTGATGAACTGGGAGAGTGGCTCCATGCCCCTGACGTGCTCCTTATGGAAACTGGACACCACAGCGCTCCTGAACTCTGCCGGAAATTCAAACACGAAAAACGCAAGATCGGCAAGCTGATATTTGTGCATCACGGCTTTGAAATACTGGACCACTACGAGGAAACCTGGCTCCGCGCCCGGGATATCTGGGACGGGGAACTTTATTTTGCTGAAGACGGACAGATCTTTGAACTTTGAGGAACAACTGCAATGAAAATACATATTTGGGGATGCCTTTCAGGTACAGAGCCCATGCCGGGCAAACATCACACCTCATGGGCATTGGAGAAAGATGGCTTTTTCTGGTGGTTCGATGCCGGAGAAAACTGTGCCCGCATGGCACATCTTCAGGGATATGATGTCCGCAAGATCAAAAAACTTTTTATTTCACACTCTCACGGAGATCATACAGGCGGACTTTACAACCTCTTTCTGACGATGAGGAAACTCAACTCTCTCAACGGCATGCACGGCAACCCCGTTCTGCCTTCCCCCACTGAGTTTGAGTGCATCGTCCCTGACCCCGAAGTTGTGGATTTGACCAAAAAGCTGCTTTTCTTTCTCAGTGATGAAGAGGACTCCTCGCTGAGGATCAAAACCCGCCGGATCACCCCCGGGATCCTCACCGATGGTGATGGCGTTTCAGTCGAGGCAATCAGAAACAATCACATCCAGCCCAAAGCCGACGGCAGAGGGAGTTCATACTCTTTCCGCATCAAAGCTGAGGGCAGGACCATCATCGGTTCCGGCGATGTCCGTTCCACCGATGATCTGGCGCCCTTCCTTGAAGAAGGCTGCGATCTGCTCCTCATGGAAACCGGGCATCACAGTGCTCCGAAACTCTGTCAGGAGTGGAAAGAGAGAAATTACAGGATCGGCAGGATCCTTTTCATCCACCACGGCCGGGAGATGCTCAAAGATCAGTCCGAGGTGGCCGAGCGGTGCGCCGCTGCCTGGGGCGAGCCTGTCATGATCGCTTACGACGGAATGGAAGTGGAGCTGTAATAAGGGATGTACCGGGAAAGTAACATAAGCCCCTGGTTCGGGGCATTGCTCATCGCCGGAGCGTTTGTGCTTATGTACGGCGCCTGGGTCATTTTTCCCCGGGAGCTTTTCCGGCAGGAGTGCATCTATGCAGTGCAATCCCTTGAGTTTACGTTGAAAAATCCCATGGTGACCGTACACGGGATCCCGGTGCGTAACGCCTATCCCATTTATCCGGCCCTCTGTTCCTTTCTTTACCGGAGTCTGGGCATTTCCATGGAAACAGCACTCCGGCTGGTCACAGTCTTTTTTATTGCTGCCGGTTCTGTGCTGGTTTATTTTTCCGCCGCTTCGGGCCACGGCAAACGCGCCGGACTGGTTGGCGCCGCCATGTATTCGTCAACTCTGCTCATGTTGGATAAAGGGGTTTCCGGCTCCCCCCAGGCGATGAGCGCCTTCTGGCTTCTTGCCGCTCAGATGAGCCTTTTTTATTTCGGTCTGCGCCGGAGTCAGTGGAATTTGGCATGGCCCTTGTGTGCCTTACTGCTTATGGCCGGTTTTTTTTCCGGCGGATTTCTGGTCATAACTCTCTTTCTGGTTCCCGTCTTCTTTTTACGCAGACTTATCGCCGGACGCGCAAAGTACCGGAATTGGGGGTTCCTTGCGGCACTTTTTGTGGTGCTGCTGGGGTGTTTGGGGAAATTCGCCATCCAATGGAACATGGAGCGGACAACTGCGGGAACGCTGTTTTTCAGAGGTTTCACCGATCCTGACTATCTGGGTGAGTTCCTGCTTTACTGGTTCCGTCTGCCCCTGCGCCTTTTCCCCTGGAGCTTTATCGCATGGATCCCCTTTTGCGCCGCTTTGCAGCGCATCGACAACAAACCCCTCTTCAGCAAATACCTGCGGGTGCAGATCATTGTGACCGCTTTTATTCTCTGGCTTATCCCTCAGGGAGACGGCAGAGAACTCTTTTATCTGCCCGGGGCACTTTCCATTCTCTGCGGCGTCTACTACGAGCTGGGAATGCGCCGTTTCGGTGAAGGGTTGAGAAAACTGGCTCCCGCAGCGGAATATATGGCTCTGCTGGTCATCATGATGATCGCCATCGGTATATGGGGAGAGGAAAAACTTCTGGCAAAGTGTTTCAGTCTCGGACTTTCTCTCAATTTCCGTTCCGCTCCGGAACTGCTTCCCACGGCTCTGCTGGCAATGGCTGCTCTGGCAGGTATCTGGGTGATTTTGCGGAGTATGAGAGAAAGGATGCCGGTCTGGATCGTTTTATTTTCGATTTCTCTTATGGGAAGCATTTTTTACAGTACCATCATGCTCCGTTATCAGGCGCAGGATAACTCCAAAGGCAGCTTCGGGCGTACCATCCGCGAGGTTCTCCAAAGAGATTCCGGCGTCTCTTCAACGGGGATCACCCTTTACAAAACTGGTACTGAATCTCTTTATGGCGAACTTTTTTATACCGGTACAAAGGTTATCCATCTGCCTTCGGCGGATCACCTGCCGGATACTCAAGCGCGTGTGGTCTACCTCATCAGCAGTGAATTCCCCCAGAATCCGAAATGGAGCTGGACAAATCTGCTGCCCGAAAACTTTTCCCCGCAGGGACGCAGATATATGCTCTGGCGGGGGAAGCGTAATTTTCAGGAAAAATTTAAAGAAAAGTGATTCTTTCTTGCAATATCTCCTGAGAGATGTTATATTACCTCCGTGCAGATTTTTTGAAGACTTCTTTAATGACAGGGGGAATGGACTGTGGAGAGTTCTGAACAATTGTGGCGTGACCTATTCGGTATCAGTGAGAACATGAAGGTGATTTATTCGGACTCCCGGAAGTTTTCCATGTTTTATCAGGTCACTGTGAGCCAGCTCAAGATGGTGCGGACCGTTTTCGAACTTACCTCTCTTGCCGGTACAGGCATCGCTCTCAAAAGCGTGGCGCAGAAACTTGGCACCACCGCCGCCGCCGCCTCAGAAATGGTCGACGTGCTGGTGCGGAAAAAAATTCTGGAACGCAAACAGGATCCTGAGGATCGGCGCCAGGTCAGAATACAGCTGATTCCGGAACTTTATGAACACTTTAAACGGATCGAAGAGCGCTTTACTGAGATCACTGCCGAATTTGCTGCAACTCTTTCTCCTGAAGAACAGGAAATGTTTTTCCGTTGTACAGCGCGGTTCAACGATTTTGTAAGCAGACGCGCCGATGAACAGAGGAAGTAAGAGACTATGATTATCAATGTGCCTGTTATTGCTGATGTTGATGTATTGATGACCGGCGGTTCTGTTGAGTCGGTCCGTGCCGCCGCCGCTCTTGCTGCCGAAAAAGTTTCAGTTTTCGCAGCAATCCCCCGTAACTACTGCGGCGAAGGCCCCGGGAGTACCCTGGATTTTCATGCCGCGATGCCCGATCTGGAACTCTTCCCCCGCTTTCCAAAAGAGTTGCCGGTTCCCATGTATCTCAAACGGCTGCTGGAACGGAAACTGGTCGATGCCGGGATCCCCTTCTTTTACCGCTGTTTTCCTGTGCGGCGCATCGAAGATGAAAACGGCAGCTTTGCCGGTATGCTTCTTGCCTGCCGGTCAGGACTTGTTGCGGTACGGGCAAAAGTGCTTCTGGATGGATCCCTGAGACGTTGGAGCAGTACCGTCGCCGGAGCTCCTGAGAGAGAGTTTGTCCCCGGTGACTATATTGTGGAAAGGATCCTTGCCGGAGCGCCGCCTCCGGCTGACAGCAATCTTGAAGTGATCCAGCTCAAGCCGGGATTTTCTTTTGCCGGTGAAGAGTATCCTCTCTACCGGGCCTCTGCGCCTTTCTGGTTCCACAATGGCAGTTGGCAGGAAATGTGCCGCATCGAGGCCGAAATGCGGCAGCTTACCTGGGCTCCCGCTCAGGTTTTTGCGCCTGACAGCTGTACATTTTCACTTCCTTCCGCTCTGATTTCAGGCTTCAGACCTTCTGAACGTTATCCCTTTGTGACCGATTCTCAGGGCGCTTTGGATATGCTTCAGCTTTGCCGTCCCGGAAACGATTTACGGATCCCCGGTGAAAAAGGCGGGTTCGACTTTGCCGCTGTGCGCTTTGACAATGCGCCGCGTTACAAGAATTGTGCAAAACTCCCTTTCAGACTCAGCTCCATTCCTTCCGGCGGCCGGACGCATGTTATCGTTGCAGGCGGCGGCACAGGCGGCGCTCCTGCTGCCATCGGTGCCGCACGCAGTGCCGCCGAGGTGCTCTGTCTGGAAAGCTCCTGCCATCTGGGCGGTCTGACCACTCAGGGACGCATCGGCAGTTACTGGTTCGGCAACCGCCGGGGATACAGCTGCGAGCTGGATAAATGTGTGGCTGAAATGGGGGAAAACAATACACTTTACCCACCCCAAGGCAGAAAGTGGAACATTGAATGGAAACAGCATCACTATCTCTGTGCAGCTCTGCGGGGCGGTGTGAAACTCTTATTCAATACCATCGCCGTGGGAGCTTTGCGCCGGGGCAATCTGGTTTGCGGCATCATCAGCGCCTCCCCTGACGGATGCCGTCTGTGGGAAAGCTCTGCCGTCATCGACGCCACCGGCAACGCTGATGTGGCTGCCGCCGCCGGTGCTTCCTGTGAATTTGCCGATACCCTTGAGCCTGCTTTGCAGGGATCCGGCATCAGCCGTGCCAATCCCGGTGTGGGATATGCCAACTGCGACTACTGTTTTGCAGCAGACTCTGATACTCTGGATGCTACTTCCGCCTGGGTCCGGGGCAGGGAAAAATATCAGGCGGAGTTTGATATCGCTTCAGTCATCGGTACCCGGGAACGGCGGCGTATCAAAGGGGATCTGCAGCTCAAACCTGAAGATTTTTTACTCGGACGCACCTATCATGACACCATCGTTGAAGCTGTCAGCAATTTTGATACCCACGGATTTACTGTACATGGTCTCTTTCTGCTCAAGCCCACTTCTGAAGAGCCCCTGACTGCCAAGGTCCCATATCGGGCTCTGCTGCCTTCCGGACTTGACGGATTGCTGGTCACAGGGTTGGGGATCAGCGCCCATCGGGACGCTATGCCGGTGGTACGCATGGAAGCCGACGTCCAGAATCAGGGATTTGCCGCCGGTCTTGCCGCCGGTATGACCGCCATCAGAAATTTGACCGTGCGCCATGTGGATATACAGGAACTTAAAAGAATGCTCTGTTCCATCGGGAATTTGCCCGCAAATGTCCTTTTTGAACAGGATGGTTATGATCCGGATAAGGCGGTGCCGGAATTTGCGGAGTTTGCTGCTGCGTTCCGGGATCCTGAGGGGGAACTGCCCCGACTGGTCAAACGTCTGGCAGAGACCGGGGAGCCTGATATTGCCGCCCTTATGGCATTTTTGAGCAATGACAGCGGCAGAGAGGTTCTGATCTCTGCCATCAGCAGTGCCTCATGGGATAAAGGATGGGAATACAGAGGAATGGGGCAGTTCGGACCGGCTGCTTCGCCCCTTGACGCCCGGATCATTGCTCTGTCAAAAATTGCTTCAGGAGATGACGGCAAAGCTGTGCTGGGAGTGCTGAAGACTTTGAGTGCAGATGATGCTTTTTCACATTTCCGGGCCCTGTCGCTGCTGCTTCAGAAAGCCCCCTGCCAAGAGGCGGTGCCCTGGCTTGAAAAACTTCTTGAGACAGAAAAACTCTCCGGCACAGTTGAAAGATCTTTCAGGGAGATCATTGAAGAAAACAGTCAGGATCCCTGTGACAATCTTCAGAGAACAAATCAGCTCAAGGAGCTGTATCTGCTTAAAGCTCTTGCAGCCTGTGATCCGGAAAATCCCATTGCCCGGAAGCGTCTTGAGCTGTACTCTTCAGTTCCGTCATGGCTCTATGCCGCATACTGCCGCAACTGAAGGGCTCAGAAAGCTGTCTGCCAACCGGATCTCTTCGGGCGTCAGTTCAAAAAGGCGGGCGCAATGGGCGTCCAACTCTTTTCTGGCACGGGGATCCCTGGCACATTCGGCTGCGAAACGGTCAAATTCCGGTGTCCGCCGCAGAGGAAGAGCATTGAGCAGGTCGATGTCGATCTGGGCAAAGTTCCGGTTGTGCTCTCCTGAGAGATAGCGGTAGAGAGAGTTCATCAGAGTGCTGTTCAGCAGTGCGGTCAGGGTATCTGCCGGAAAATCTGAGAGTGCTGTTCCCACATGGCAGTTGTTGAGAGCGTAGATTTTTTCTCTGCAAACGGCGGCGATCAATTGGGAACCGGTCTGCCTGACAAATATTTTTTCACCGGCATAACGTTCATGGTTGAGGCCACTTTTGATATTTTCTGCTGAGATCCTGAGCCGGCCCCCTTCCCATGCCGTTTCAAAAGGGTGTATTTCCCTGCCGTAAATGATGCCGGGAACAGCATCTGGCTCTGAGGGGGAAGCGATGATGGAGTGCTTCCCTTTCCGGCTGATAATGCCGCTTGCAAATGAGAAGAGATCCCTGACCCTGGGGCCGGGGGCAAGCAGTTTGCGGACAAGTTTTTCCTGCCGCTCCGAAAATGCCAACTGAAAACGGCAACGGCTCTCTGCGGCAAAACGCCGCTGATCTGTAAGGTGAAAATCACTTTCAGCAGCTGTCTCAAGTTTTCCCGGAGCAAAGCAGGCGCATTTGAGAGATGGTGTCGAAGGCACTTTTCCGGCACAGCCGTGGATGATGACAGCGTTTCCGGGAGCTGCGTCAAATGACGGTTTTTCAAGAAGATAGATCCCTTTCAGAAAAAACTTTTCAGTCAGATAGCGGCGCAGTTTGGAAAAATACCTGCCGCAAAGAAGAGAATCCGGCACAATGAGCGAAAATTCCTCTGCCATACGGGTACTCTGCTCCACAAAAAGAGCGAAAAGGTTCATCTTGTACTCAAAGCTGTTGTTGAAGCGGTTTTTAAGTTTTTTCTGCTGCTCAGCGCCAAAGGCGGCATTGTTTTTTACGCCGCCGCAGCGGTAGGGCGGGTTGCCGATGATGATGTCAAACTTCTTTTCCCCGGGAAAATCCAGCTCAAGGGTATCGGCGCAGATAAAGTTTTCTTCCGGAATGTCGGGCAGATTTTTCCGGGCAAGTTCCAGGGCGCGGGGATTGATATCAATGCCGGTCAGGTTCCGGCAGCACTCGCTGCAGCACTCCGGCGCATGTTTTCTGACATAGCGCAGGACTCCGGAAAGAAATGCGCCTCCGCCGCAGGAAAAATCACAGATCCGCAGGGGGAGTCGGCGCTCTCTCAGCACTTCGGAGACCATAAAGTCCACAATATGATCCGGGGTATAAAAGGCACCGGTATTTTTTCTTGCCGTCTGATCCAGTTCAGGAGGCAGCTCATAGGTGTGGCGCTTCATTTGGTTCTTCAGTGATCCCTGAGCAAGCCGGTCAATTCTGAAATATCTCCCGCTCCGAGGATGAGGATCACTTTACCCCCATCAAGTTTTTGGAGTTCTGCGGCGATTTCGCTCCATGGGGCGTCGGTATAGATCCCCCGTTCAAGCCGTCGTGCGAGGGCGGCGCCGTCAACGGAACCGCTTTCACACCAGGCGGCAAAAACCGGTGTGACGATGACACGATCCGCCAGATCAAGGGCGCTGCAAAAGCCGGCGAAAAAGCGTTCAAGCCGGGCATACCGGTGGGGCTGAAAGACCACGAGCAGCTCTTTTCCGGGGTAAAGCTGCCGGACAAGTTCAATGGAACTGCGGACCTCTGAGGGGTGGTGGGCGTAATCTTCGAGATAGATGTTGCCCTCTTTTTTACACAAAAGCTGCATCCGGCGCTCAATGCCGGAAAAACTTCTGACGGCCTCGACGGCATCGTCGCGGGGGACGCCCAGCTGCACCGCCGCTTCAACGGCGAGAGCGGCATTTTTTGCCATAAAACCGTGGAATCCGGCAAAATTATCCGGCTGGGGAGCTGTGATCACATTGGGATGTCCTGCGTAGAAACTTCTGAGTTCAGGCGTATCAGCAATAAGAAGCCGGGCAGAATTTCTGCCGAATGTCCTGAAATTTTCTTTCAATGCTTCAGCGCCGCCCACGCTCCATTCGTGATCTTCGTCAATATTGGGGACGATCCCCAGAAAGGGGACAACGCAGATGTGTGTGCCGTCGGATTCATCCACTTCGGTCACAAAGATATCGCCGTTGCCCGACAGGGCGGATTCTCCTTTGATGCGGGCGGCACCGATAAGGGCTCCAGGCTCACAACCGCAGGATTCAAGAATGGTGCAGAGCATGGCGGTGATGGAGCTTTTTCCATGAGAACCTGAGACGGCGGCAACACGTTTGAAACGTTTGGCAAAGATCCCCAGAAACTCTCCGCGTCTCAGTTGGGGGATCCCCAGCTCTGCGGCACGCTGGCGCTCAGGATTTTTCTCTGTGACTGCCGAAGAGTAGACCACAAGCTCTGTGTCAGAAGAAAGATGCTCTTTATTGTGTCCGTAAAAGACTTCGGCGCCGAGAGCCTTCAGGTGTTCCGATTTGGCTGAAAGAGAAGTGTCAGAACCTGAAACAGTGACGCCGGAGTGCAGCGCAAGTTGTGCCAGAGGAGCCATTCCGGCGCCGCCTATGCCGATAAAGTGGATTTTTTTCATTTGGTAAATTGAGTATCGTGAAGATGACGGTAGATACCATTGAGCGCCAGAAGCTGCTCATGGTTGCCGACTTCGGCGATTTGTCCCTTCCGGATGACCAGAATGGTGTCTGCATGCCGGATCGTGGCAAGGCGATGGGCTATGGCAAACACGGTACGGTTTTCCATGGCTTTGTTCAGTGCATTCTGAACCATCCGCTCTGTGACGGTGTCAAGGGCACTGGTTGCCTCATCAAGGATCAGGATGGGGGGATTTTTCAGAATGGCGCGGGCGATGATGATACGCTGTTTTTCACCGCCTGAAAGACGGCAGCCGTTTTCGCCGCACTCAGAGTCGTAACCTTCGGCGTGGTTGCCGTTGACGATAAACTCATGTGCGTTGGCGAGTCTGGCAGCATTTTCGATCTCTTCCCGGGTCGCTTCCGGTGTGCCGTAGGCGATATTTTCAGCAATGGTTCCGTTGAAAATAACGGGGACCTGCCCCACAACGCCGATCATCCGGCGCAGAGAATCGATTTTTATATCTCTGACATCTGTGCCGTCGATCCTGACCTGACCTGAGGAAACATCATAAAAGCGGGCGATCAGATTGGCAACGGTACTTTTTCCGGAACCGGTTTCGCCCACGACTGCCACAGTCTGCCCTTTTTTCAGTTCAAAGTTCAGATCCTTCAGCACCTGCTGGCCGGGAGCGTAGGAAAAGGAGACATTTTCAACAGTGATGCTTGTGTCGAAGGTTTTCTTTTCAACGGCATCTTTTTTTTCCGGCAGAGCCATATCCTGATCTATAAGTTCAAAGAAACGATCCGCACCCGCCATGGATTTCTGAAGCGCAGTAAAGACTTTTGCCAGATCTTTCAGGGGGCGGTACGCCATGAAAACAGGCGCCAGAAGAGCAGTCAGTTCAGAAAGAGTGACCCCCTGGCTGTAGCAGTAGATCATAAAGATGAGAGCCGCTGTGACTGCCATGAGCTCCATGGTTGGTGAAACCAGCATCTGCAGCCGGATCCCGCGCACCACCTGTTTGATATAGCGCTTGTTGGCATCTTCGAAGCGCTGCATTTCCATTTTTTCGGTGTGACACGCTTTGACAGCCGTGATACCGCTGAAGACTTCATGCATCCTGGCAAAAACGATGGCGATGCTGGCGTAGCTTTTTTTGTAGATCTTGCGGATCTTTCTGCCGAGGAAGACAACCGGAATGGTCAGGCAGGGGGCCCCGGCAATAACGATGAGCAAAAGGATATAGTTGTCATATTGACGGCATGAAACGATTATGGCGCAGAGACAGCCGAGGATCTGCAGCGGAGCATTGGTCAGATCTTCGATGCTGTGTGAAACGGAGTATTCCAGCACTGAGGTGTCATTGGTGCAGCGGCTGATAAGTGTGCCGGTATCGGTCCCTGAGAAAAATTTCAGAGACTGACCGCTGACATGTTTGAAGATATCTTCGCGCAGATCTGCCACGGCTCTTGTTCCCACATAACGCGTACAGTAACCGTTGATATAGTGAGCCACGCTTTTGACCAGCCAGGCAAGGACAAAAAAGAGACCATAGAGTGCAACCAGCTGCCATGCCATGCAGCCCCTGCCGTCCACGATGTCAAAGGAACACTCCACCGGCCATGTTACAGTGACCTGTCTGCCGTTGATTTGGGCGGGGAGATGAAACTTCCGGATGACGGATTCTGCCTGGTCGAGCATCTTCCGGAGTTTCGGATCCTGTACTTCCGAGTCTTTTTTTGCCGGCAGAACAGAAGTGACCACATTGGCAGGCTCCACTGCCCCCACCATCTGGGGCAGCAGCATGAGAGTCACAAAAAGAGAACTCCCCACCAGAAGTCCGGCGATGATACCGACCGTCAGGACTTTCCAGTAGGGTTTTACATACAAAAGCAGCCGCCCGTAGGTGGCTGCTGTTGAAAGATGGCGGGAACGGCTCATTTAGCGAAAAATTCCGCGATGGAGTCCGCCACATATTGACGCTGAGCAGAAGTTGACTCAGGATAGATGGGCAGTGCCAGCACCTCGGAGGTCGCCTTTTCGCAGACGGGATAGTCTCCGGCTTTACCGCCGAGATCCTTGAAACAGGTCTGCAGATGGAGCGACAGGGGATAGTACACGGCACAGCCGATCTCTTTCTCAGCCAGGAAGGCTTTGAGAGCATCACGTTTGCCATCCATGACCCGGATGACATACTGGTTGTAGATATGACGGACATCGTATGCCGCCTTTTTGGGAGCGGCGATGACGCCTTTCGCCTCAAGACCTTTGAGAAGTTCATCATATTCCGCTGCGTTGCGCTGACGGCCCCCGCTCCAGGAGTCAAGAGCGCGGAGCTTGATGGAAAGCACTGCCGCCTGAAGAGCGTCCAGACGGAAATTGCCGCCCACATATTCGTGGATATAGGTGCCGCTCTGACCGTGGTTGCGGTAGATCTTGAGCAGATTGTTGCGCTCTGCACTGTTGCAGGTCACAGCACCGCCGTCGCCGAAGCAGCCCAGGTTCTTGCTGGGGAAGAAGCTGAAGGCACCGTAGTCACCGATAGAACCCACCCGGCGGCCCTTGTATTCGGCACCGATCGCCTGACAGCCGTCTTCGATGACGAAAAGGTTGTGTTTGGCGGCAAGTTCCATGATGGGATCCATGTCGGCAGACTGTCCGAAAAGGTGAACAGGAATGATGGCACGGGTTTTGGGCGTGATCTTTTCAGCCACCTTGACAGGATCGATATTGAAGGTCACAGGATCGATATCGGCAAAGACAGGCTTGGCACCGGCGCGGACAATAGCGCCAACAGTGGCAAAGAAGGTGAAGGGGGAGGTGATGATTTCATCTCCGGGTTTGATCTGTTCAACCATCAGAGCGATCAACAGCGCGTCAGAACCGCTGGTCACGCCGACGCAGCCTGCGGACTGACAGTAAATTTTGAGTTCTTCCTCAAGTTTTTCCACTTTGGCGCCAAGGATGAAGCGCTGGGAGTCGCAGACTTCAGCGATCTCTTTCAAGATCTCGTCTTTGAGGGAATTGTACTGGGGGCAGAGATCCAGCAACGGTACTTTCATAGTTTTATCCTTTCTGATGGTTATGTGAATGTTTTATTTTTTCTGAAGAGTGGCAGGAGCCGGAGCCGCAGGTTTTGCCGCCGGAGCTTTCACTGCCGGAACCGCGGGCTGTGCCGCCGGAGCCTTCACTGCCGGAACCGCGGGCTTTGCCGCCGGAGCTTTCACTGCCGGAGCAGCGGGCTTTGCCGCCGGAACTTTTGCCGGAGTCTCTTTTACCGCCTTTTCTGCAGCAGCAGGAGTCTGACAGGCTCTTTTGCTCCGTTCCACGCCCCGCATGTACCAGACTCCGCCGGCAGCGGCGGCGATGAGAATGGTGATCAAAATGCCGAGCAACGTGTATTTCCAACTGCCCTGTGCAGGACGTGAAGCGACCTTGAGACGGATCTTTTCACCCTCAGGCATAATGGGTTGGAAGGTGAAAATCTTGCCCATTTTACGGGTCATACGCATTTTGCGGTTGACGGCACATCCGGTGGCTTCAAGGAACCGTGAGAGATCCCTGTAATAGAGTTTGATCAGTGAAATGATGACCACCGGACCGCCGAAGATCAATATGATCCCCAGGATCACTGAGAGAATGTCCCAGACGGAAACATTCTGCAGCTGTTTGGTGATGAAAGCAATCGAACTTCCCAGAGCGGCGATGCCGATACCTCCGCTCATGAGGAGCATGGAACCGTTGCCGGGCGCATTGGGCGCCGGAGCCGGAGGGAGCTTCCCTGAAGCGATCTGACCGCCCATCTCTTTTTGGGCAGAAGCGGCTTTGGTGTTGAAAAACTTGCTGATCTGATCCCCGATAAAGGAGGCAAAACGGTAGAAGGGGTTCCTGAGAGCTTCGCTGATGGAAACTGGCTGTTCCACAAAGGCGGTGACTTTTGCGTCAAAGACTTCGCCTTCAACGGTGAAGAAAAGTCCCCGTTTCCCGATGAAAAGGTTCCGCATATTGCCGGAAGTGACAGCGACAGCAAGGTTCTTCCACGGAACTTTTACAGCTGCAGCGGTACTTGAAAGTTCGATATAGAGCACGCAGATATTGCTGCCTGCCACGATACGTTTGTGCTCTGCCGGATCTGCAACCGGAACCACCAGTGTGAAGTGGCGTCCGTCCATGATGAGTTTGCCGGTCTGAAGAGGGGAATTCGCTTTGAGATCAAAGAGCTGCGCCAGAGAAACGAAGTTGTTCAGAAGCTCCTTGAGATAGCGCTGATAGAGCATGAGCTTGTGGAGCATGTCGATCCCCGCCAGAGCGGTTCCGGCATTGAGATCGTTTGAACACGCCGTTTTAAGGGTTTCCATGATTTCGTCGCTGTCGGCCCCTTTGAGAAGAGCCTTGTCCACGGCGGCATAGGGAGCTGCAAAAGCGGGTTTTGCTTTGCTCCAGCCGTCGTAAGGTGCGATTTTTCCTTTGAAAGCGTTCCACTCATCTGAGGTCAGTTTATTGTCTGTCAGAAGCGCGGCTCCCTCTTTCAGGGCGAAGAAGGCTTCGATGCGGGCACGAAGCAGCGGATTGAGCTTATCATTCAGGTCGAGGGTGCAATCTGTCCTCGGGAGCGCCAGCACAGATTTTTCAAGCATAGCCTTGACCTCCTGTGGGGCGCGGACATCGGCGGCAAGTTCTTTTTTTGCCACCCGTTCAGGTTCGACGCTGAAAAATTCAAGAGTCTCTGAATTGAGGAAATAGTTGTCGATATCCTCCTTGACAGCCTGAAATTTTTCATAGACCACCGGCGTGTTCTCACCGAAGCAGAGCAAAGTTCCGTCATCCTGGAGCAGTTTTTCATCCCAGGCAAGGAAGGCGGTACTTTCAAGAGCAAACTTATCAAGAAGTGCCGCATTGACTCCTTTGACGCCCGAAATGTCATCTGCGGCTCCGGCAGTTTTCATAACGAGTTCGATTCTTGCATTGATCTCGGCGGCCTGTTCTGCATCGGGCGTGACAACGCCGTCACCGTTGTTGTAAGAACGGCTCTTGATGGCTTTGTCGTTACGCAGTTCATCGAGAGTCAGCTTTGTTTCGGTCTCCTTCTTGAGATTTTTAAGGATCAGCCTGGCTGACTCCAGCATTGCAGCGCCGTTTTCGGGGTCGATGGCGTCAAGTTCCAGAGTGTCGGATTCCGCCTCAAATCCTTTGCCGTGACGGATATGTTTGAGGAAGAAACGGACCGCTTCACGAATTTCGTCAGTTCTGATTTTGCCATCGTTGTTGCCGTCGACAAAAGCAAGAAAGCGGCGATCCATACGCAATGAGTTGACATCAACGCAGTTCAGTGCCCAAAAGGCTTCATCCAGCTCAAGTACAGCTTGAAGATCATCAAAAGTTCTGATAAGCAGCTGATAGTTGCCGCCCACACGGCTGTAAGTCATGACGTGATTTGGTTTTGTTTCACTCATAGTCAGAAAATTCCGTAAAATTTACAGACTCAGCACGTCCGGAATATCCATCCGGCACAAAAGTCCTTTTTAACTTTGACAGCGTTCATTTCATTTGACCGCTCCGGTAGAAAGAAAACTTTTTCATCCTCTCCCGGCGGGTGATCTGCTCAACGAAAGGAAAAAAGCAGAAGTATGAGCAAAAAGTGGCGCTCTCAATGCGATTCGAACGCATGACCTGCTCCTTAGGAGGGAGCCGCTCTATCCAGCTGAGCTATGAGAGCATGCCAATCATGACCAAAACAGAGCTTGTGCAGCATGTTTCTTCTGAGACTTTCGTCCTGTCATTTATAATAATATAGCAGTAGTTTCTTTCAAAGTCAAACTTTTTACTTGACATTTTTTGTCATTGTCGGCAATTCTGCCGCAAAGAACAGAAGGAGAGGTTGTTTATGGACATTCTGAACGCTGAAGAGAAACTTGCCGCATGGCTGGAAGAAACTGTGGAAATGCCGGGAGCTGTCTGCCGCGGCGTTCTGCCCCGGGGCAGGAAGGAGGGGTTTGAAATCAACCTTGTCTCCGGTATGCCCGCGGGAATGAACCGGGTCAATGAATTCACCCTTGAAGTGAAAGGTTTTTTACGTGACCGCCGGGAGCTGTGGCGCTGCTTTGACAGGATCTTTGCCGCACTGCCTCTGGAAAAGTACGACTCTTTTCTTTATGTGGACGTGACAGATGAGGTGAGCTTTTCTGCAGAAGAAAAAGAAGGACTGCAAGTTTCATGCGGAACTGTGAAACTTACAGCCTCCTTTGTGTGAAACACTCCCGGCGGGTGCAGCAGTAAAAATTATTTCTGCGGCCGGTCCACCCGGTAACTTTTGGCGCCTATGCCCTCAAAGGGGGTGTCACTGTGATTGATGATGATGGAGGTGCCGTCGGAGTAACGCTCCCGGATGACGCCGGGGGCGAGCTCTTCGTGTTCCTCAATGAACTCAAGCTGCAGATCAGCGATGGATTCAAATTCATTGCCTCTGCGGACCAGAGCGTCGATGCCGGAGTCAAGCTCCTCATCTGTGGAGCAGCGCAGATCCGCTGCGGCACCATCGGTGGCGGGACGGAACTTGGAGTGGAAATAAGCCGTGGGCCTGCCGCCGAACTCAAGGTTCCAGAGCCACAGATCCGGATCGTCTTTTACCATTTCATTGACGGTGGCATAGGAACAGTTGCACATCACGATGCCGTGATAGACCAGACTCCAGAAAGGAATGATCCCTTCGCAAAGGGCAGGGGGATTGTCTATGGTGATGCCGAAGTTTGCATAAAGCGAGTAGTCCATGGCTTCAACGCAGAAATCAAGAGGGCCCTCAGAAGAGACGGCTCCGAAGACTTCTTGTGCCATGATCATGGTTTTGGTGCGCCAGTAGGCGTTCCCCTCTTTGGAAAGAGGATGGTCGGGTGAGTGGCAGGCGTCAGGCAGCTTGATGGAGGCTACGTCAAGATAATGGGTCCCTCTGAATCCCAGCTCTTTGAGCGCGGCAAAATCTTCGGCAGCAAACTTTTCACAGGCGCATTTGGGGCAGAGATAATAGGATTGTCCGCCCCCCCATTGTCCCCCCAAATGGTAGCTGCCGTCCGGATCAATAAGCCTTTCCGCAGGGGTGCAGCGTTTGGAAAATGAGTAGGAGTCCACCAGATTGGTGTGGGCGGAAACATTATAGTCGCACTCCTTTGAGAACTCAAGCAGCTCTCTGAGTTTCTTTTCGCCGCCGAAAGCCTCTTCCACCGGGAAAAGATCGGGGAATGCCCCGTCGTGTCCGCCCTTGTTCCATCCCACGAGGCAGAACTCTGCATGTTTGAGCCCCTTTTCCCGGCAGCGTTTCAAAATTTCTTTGGCACGGTCAAAAGTGATGGCAACATGGAGCGGCGGTTCGTTTTCCTCGGTCTGCTCCAGAATGGTGGGGGGGACAGGTTTCCATCCCATTCTCATCCGGATCATGGTCGAGCGGGTGCTTTCTTCAAGATCAGGATTATTTTTGATACGCTCTTTCAGGGGACGGCAGGCGCCCCGGGAAAGCTGATAGTTCCGGTAGCAGCGCGCCATTCCGGAGTAATTGGCTTCCTTGCCTTCAAGTTCAAAGAGTTTGACGACGGGAGCCATTGCTTCAGGAGTGAAAACTGCAGAAAGTTCATAAAAGCCGTTGGCGACTTCGATTTTAAGTGAATAGCTGTATTTTTCCTGAGTGACGACTGCAAGAAGAGCCTTTGAGCCTGTGGTGACACCGAATACGGGAACAGAGAAGCTGGCAGGATGTTCCTCAATGATATCGGGCCGCTCTCTGAAACGGATCAAGGTTCCCGGAGTACTTGCGTAATTGAGATTGGGGAGCAGGAAATATCCGGGGGAGCCCACAGGGACCCGGAACTGTTCAAGTTTCAGCTCCACCTTTTCAATATCCTCTGCAAAAGGAAGTTTGATCTCTCCTTCATGGAACACGGCATCAGTAGAGTTGATACTACCGTCTTTTTTATAAATGTAAACGAGATTCATACAAGCTCCTTATATAACTTTAACGGATCTTAAAATTGCGCTGACGGGCCGCTTCATAAAGTAAAATGGTCGTCGCTGTGGCTACGTTGAGTGAATCGATCTTGCCAAGCATGGGGATGACTGCAGAAATATCGGCATTCTTGAGCCAGAAGTCAGTCAATCCGGTCTGTTCTGTGCCCATGATGATGGCAACAGGGCCGGTCATGTCGATCTCTGTGTAGCATTTGTCAGTGTGAGGTGTTGTGGCAATAGAAAGGATATTGTTTTCCTTCAGCCAGGCAAGAGCTGTTTCGTTGTCAGTCTCGGCAAGAGGAACTGAAAACAAGGCACCTGTGCTGGCGCGGATCACATTGGGGTTGTAAATGTCAGTCTGCCGGTCACAGATGATAAGCCCATCGGCTCCTGCTGCATCGGCACTGCGGAGCATGGAACCGAGATTGCCGGGTTTTTCGATAGATTCGGCAAAGAGATAGAGACCGTCTTTTTTGACCGGAATAGAACCGAGATCATGTTTTAGCATCTTTGCAACTGCAACAAGACCTTCGGGGCGATCCCGGTAAGTGACCTTTGTCAGCAAATGGGGAGGCACCTGGAAGAGTTTGACCCCTTTTGATTCCAGATGCTCAAGGAAAGGAAATTCGTTCTCTCCAAGAAAAAGTTCCGGAGAAAACCATGCCTCGGTAATAGTCATGCCGTATTCATCGGCACGTGTGAGTTCGCGGTATCCTTCAAGGACTGTTAACTTCTCTTTTTCACGTTCGCGCCGTTCTCTCAGGCGGACAAGGTGTTTGATCCCATTGTTCTGGGCGCTGGTGATCACAACTGGATTCATGAAATGTTCCCCTATATATATAAGATACGTTTTACTTTATAATATAGCATCAAAAATAAATAATACCAGTAAGAAGTGTGTTGCTGATTCAAAGAGAGGGGAAGAACCGCACAGAAAAGGCCTATTGGGAAAAATATGAGAAAAAGTTTTAAAATGCGTTTGCATTTTGTTTATAATAGATGTATATTAGAAAATCGTCAGTGATCCTTGACCTCAGCGTCAGGTTGAACGGCGATGGCTGATGAAAAAAACTTCAAAAAGTTGAAAACATGACTTGAAAAGAGTTTGGATCAGTGCTATATTAAACAACCGGCAATCGCTGATAAGCGAAAGTTGGTGATGTTGATAAAACTTTTGAAAAAAAATATAAAACACAGCTTGACAAACTTAAAAAGCTGTGCTATATTAAGAAACCGACAATTGCTGTAGCGATTGTCAGCTGATTGAAAATTGAATAGTGCGATGTGAACCTTGAAATTCACTTGAGATCTCAATAAAATTGAGAAATCTAAAGAAAAAATCTAAGAGCTAATCAGATTTTTCTGATAAAATAGTTTTATTTTACGGAGAG
>JAFWBQ010000129.1 GCA_017507125.1 Lentisphaeria bacterium | reverse complement strand
TTTGAATATGCTTGCTGAAGTTTCCACCAAAGATATTTCAGAGGCGGAAAATCCAGATACTTTTGCCCAACACGCTCAAGTCGCAAAACGCGGCGGCAACGTGGCAAAAACCGCCCGTGAACAATTGGAAAAAGAGTTGGGACATTCGGTCATTTCTCCAGAAAATGCAAAAACACTTGGAATTGCAGGAAGTATAGAATTGCCGTTTGAAGATGAAGAATCCAAGTGACATTCTGAGTTTTTCTGACTGAAAGTGAAGTGATTTTCAGAATTTTATTTTACAGCGAAATTCTGAAGTTTTTCGCCTCAAAAAGCCTTTCAGAATGGCGGAGGAAGAGATAATCCGTCCGCCATTTTCTTACCCCGGAAATGGCGGACATTGCCGTCCCGCTTTGCCCTTGCGGACGTCGTGACAGGCAGGGAGGGGAACAAAGTTTGCAACTTTAGATTTGTGAAAAAACATCCTCTGCTGCAGTATCAGTAAAAGCATTTGCAGCAACAACCGCAGATCAAAAAATGTCCACACCGGGAACACTGTATGAAAAAACACCTCAAAGGTTTTTCAACCCTTGAGGTGCATCCGTTTCGCGGAAAAGAAACAAAGAATTTTTACAGATCTTTGTAAGAAATCGTAATGGTAAAGACGCTCTTGTCTGAAGTGATGAAAGCGTAAACAAGGGTGATTTTAAGATCTTTGAGAACGGCACAGTCCGCTTTCGCTTTGCGAATTGCCACAAGCATGTTTTTCTTCATTTTGTCACGCAGTTTCGGCGTGACAGAACCTGAATGAACCGCTATCGGCATGGATGTGTATATGATACGGTATTTGCTGTCTGCGACAAGTCTCATGCCCGGAGGATTGCCGGCGTATTTTTTGCTGGCTTCAACATACTGCCAGAACTGGGTCTCTTCAGTAGAATTGGCAAAAAGAGTGACAGTCGTGCTCAAAAGCAGCATACATACCAATAAGATCTTTTTCATTTGTACTTCCTTTCATTTGTACCGGACTTAAAAATTTCAGTGAACAGGGTGATTAATATAGCATGCTTAAAAAAAATTGCAAATGTTTATTTATACGGATGCTGCATCTTTAAAACATTTTTTCAAGGGTACAACATGATCAACAGCGAATTTTAAAGAAGATTTTACCACACACATTTAAAAGATTGAGTGCAAAGCCAATCAGGTATAGTGCATAAAATTCCGGAAAAATCTCTTTTTTTTCTTGACTTTGACTGTTTGTGCTGTTATATTCTACATCAAGTATGTGTTTGAAGCTGATTTTTAAAGGGAACTTTTATATGTTCGACCCACACTTGCATTTGCCTGAAATGATTTATGCATTGCCGGGATTTGAGGTGAATATCTATTTTCAGAACGTCGTCACCGTGATCAATCCCGCTAACTTCGCTTTCGATGTGGAGTGCGAAAAAGGACGCTGCGATCAGGAGCGCTGGCGCTGGATCCCTGCTGATGATGAAGTGGGACGGCATAAACTCAAACTTTCCGTCTGGAGCGATGAGGGACTTCTCGCTGAAGCTGAGACCACCATCGTGGTTTCCCCCCGGGACGCAGGCGCCGGAAAGAAACTTGTCATTCTTCAGATCGGTGCCAGCTGCATGGCGGCCAAAGGACACGGCGAACAGCTGCACAGCCGCTTTCAGCTGCCTGACAATCCCGAATTTTTGATGCTCGGCTCACATGCCCCCGGCTATACGCCTGCTGTTCCCGGCGGTCCTGCCAACGAAGCCTACGGCGGCTGGACATGGGCGACCTTCTTTGAAAAAGAGAGCAGTGCAAATCTGGATAATGACGGACTCCACCCCAAGCGTCCCTGGGATGTTCCGTCGCCTTTCCTTTTTGACCGCAATGGCAAAAAGGAGTTTGACTTTCAACGTTACATTGACACTGTCTGCAAGGGCGTCAAACCTCAGGTCGTCTACTTTGAACTGGGCATCAACGGCACTTTTCTTGCCAAAACAGATGAAGAATTCGAAAAATTCTGGCTGGGCTCCCAGGAGCCTTACATGAGAAAAATGATTTCAGCCGTCCGTCAGGTGCTTCCTGAGGCGGTCATCGGCGTTGAACTGATGTCCAAAGGGTCATGGAGTCAGGATGCTTTCGGCAAAAATTACGGCTGTCTCCAGAGCCGCCGCCGCTGGCTCATCAATGCGGAACTGCTTTATAAGACATATATGCGTCTTGCCGGTGAACTGGGTTTTATGATCATCCCTGAGTATCACAACGGCGACGGAACCATCAACTATCCCTCTCTTGAAGAACCGGTCCACGCTGCAAGTCAGACAATGATCACGCGCAGCAGCAATGCGCTTCACGCTTCACTTGACGGATACAGCCAGTGGGCGGATTGCGAATACTTTTTCCTCAAATATCTTCTCGCCGAAGGTTTGATCAAATAAAAGGAACGCGTTATGTACAGGCATCTTTTGTTTCTTTTTCTGTGTGCCGCTTTGAGCGCCGAAAATTTTATCCCTGCTGATGATCCCATGCCGGGAAAGTGGTTCCTTGACTCCATCAAATTCACCCGTCCGCTGGTGGAGAAAAAGTACCGTGAGAAACTGGATAAACTGGGGTCCCCGCAGGAAAGAGCGCGCGGCGCTGAGATGCATAATCTGCTCATGGAAGAGTACTTTGTTTCCAACCGCCGCGAAGAAGCCGCCATTGAAAAGGCGCTTAACTGGCCCCGGGGGGATTTTTCATGGCACAACAACAGATTCTACACCCGCGCCGGCTGCACCTCATGGATCATCACGCCTGAGGTTTCCGCCACCGGGACATGTATCGTCCAGAAAAACCGTGATTACAGAAATCAGAACCTTTTGAGCGCCCGCCTTTACCGTGCCGCTCCGGGACGGTATAAGATCATTTCTGTGACTGACCTCTGGAACATCGGTTCCGGCGCCGCCATGAATGAAAAAGGTCTTATGATCGTTCAGAACGACCCAGCCTCAAGAGAGCCCCATACCCGGAACATCGGAACCAGCTCCATCACCGTTATGCGTTATGTGGCTGAACACTGCGCCACTCTGGAAGAGGGGGTGGAAACGGTGAAGAAATTTTATTCCGCGGGTGTCTGCCGTTCAGGCTCCATCTATCTTCTTGCCGACTTCAACAAAGGCGCCATCGTTGAATGCACCGCCCGCCATGTTGCCGTGGGGGAGGTTGACTTCGCCTACGAAGTCAGAGCCAACAACTTTCTGCTCCCCGGAATGCTCAATTACTCCAAAAGAACTCAAAAAGGACATCTCAACGGTGCCAATCGCCGTTTTTCCGCCTCTGAGTTTCTGCGTGAAACCATTCTCAAAAAAGGGACCATCGCTCCCCTTGACCTGATGAAACTTGCCCGTCTGAGAGATCCTGCACAGGAAAAAGAACGACTCCGTCAGGTGTGTATGGCAAACACCCTTTGCAGCACCATGTTTGTCCCTGACCGCATGTATCCTGAATACCTGAGCGCCGCCTTTCTGGCGCTCGGACCTCCGCGGCATACCATCTTTCTGCCTGTGCCCATGGGACTGCCTGCTCTGCCTGAAACCATCGCCGACAGCCGCTGGGCGACAAGGGCGCTTCAGCTGGCTGACAGACTTCCCATTGACCATCCCTTTGTCGGAAAATTTGAAACTCTGGAACAGAAATTTGTAAAAGAGTTTTCTGAAGTTCGTGAGAAGGCACGTTTGCTTCTTATCCAGAACAAGCGCAAAGAGGCGCAGAAACTGCTTTTTGAAAACTTTTGCAGACAGTACAAAGAGGCGGATGCCCTCTTGAGTTCCATTGAAAAAGAAGCTGCAAAGCTGCCTGCTCCCGCAAAAAATGCAGGAAAGAGGTAAGGAAACAAGTATGAATATTAAAAATATTTTTACTCTGATCGAATTGCTGGTTGTTATTGCGATCATCGCCATTCTGGCTGCCATGCTGCTGCCCGCTTTGCAGCAGGCGCGGGAACGGGGGCGTTCATCCAAATGTATTGCCAATTTGAAACAGGCTGCTTTTGCTTTTTCTACTTATGCAAGTGACCACAAAAGTATCCTTCCCCCCTACAGGAACGGTTCCAAGGTCGATTCCAGCGGTAAGGTCTCCGAAGCAGGAAAGTGCTGGTTCAGTGCCAGAGAGGGGGCGGGATTGCTTGCTCCTTATGTTGGAATGGAAACCAGGTCCGACTGTGCATTTGCCGGATACGGAAATCAAAAGACCGATCAAAAAGGAGTCGGAAAATTAGTGCGCCATCCCCTTTCCTGTCCTTCCAAAGAGGTCAGTCTCAACTGGGAATCCCCCGGGAACGGTATCGCGGGAATCGGAATGAGCTCAAAATTGACCTGGTATGTGGTCAATCTTGGGGTCTCCGGAAAAACACAACCCTATCCCATTGAGAAGGCAAAGTATCCTTCCCGGGGAATGGTGGCTATGGAAAAATATAAAACAGGCTACACTATCTCCCACTCCCATAACGTCAAGACCGGTGCCGGGGCGGTCAATGCCGCTGACTACCCCCACAATGGCAAGTCTACGATCATTTTTATGGACTTTCATGTGGCACAGTTGAAAAGCAGCAAGATCCCTGATCAGAAACTCGTTTCCAGCGGTGCCAATGAAGCCGCATACACAAGTTTCTGGGATCCTTTCCGCCTTTTCCGTGCGGGGAAACTTCCATCCAACAATTGGTAAAATATCGCAACAAACAGAAAATAGGAAAATGCAGTATCCATTACATAAATTCACGCTGATTGAACTTTTAGTCGTTATCGCCATCATCGCCATCTTTGCGGCCATGCTGCTGCCCGCTTTGCAGCAGGCCCGGGAGCGTGGACGCGCCGCCTCATGTACCAGCAATATCAATCAGATCGGCAAAGCCAAAGGCATGTATACCAATGACAACAACGGCTATGTTGTCCCCTACCGCAACGGCGGCGGTTCGGGCAACCGCTACTTTTACAGCCGCAATGACTCAAACGAATTGATCGCAGGTTATCTGGGGTGTAAGACCGATGAGAAGGATCCCGCTCCCATTGAGGGGATGACGAAAACAGACCGTTACTTTTTCTACAACGTCAATTCGCAGATAGACAAACGCAAACTTGTGACCTTCCACCGTCCCTCTCTGGGAAGTGCTGTTATGGAAGTGGGGTTGGCGCTGGACAGAAATTATGTTTTTTACGGATATTACTGCAAAGGGATCAACGAACATAAAGAGCAATCTGTCATTGACCCCAGACATAACGGAAAATTGAACGTCCTCTTTTTTGACGGACATAAGGTGTCTACAACAGTATTTTCTACCGCCCTTGGGAAAAGAAGATTCCTCCGGGCTGGTAATAAATATTTTTTCAAAGTTGCTGTATGATTACTCAATAAAAAGTAAGGAAATTGTAATGAAAAAGAAAAGTTTTACGCTGATTGAACTGCTTGTCGTCATTGCCATCATCGCCATTCTTGCGGCCATGCTGCTGCCCGCTTTACAGCAGGCGCGGGAGCGGGGACGCTTGGCCGCGTGTACCAGCAATATCAACCAGATCGGCAAAGCCAAGAATATGTATCAGGGGGATAACAAAGGGTATGTTGTTCCCTACCGCAACGGCGGCGGCTCCGGCAACCGCTACTATTACAGCCGTAATGAAACAAATGAATTGATCGCAGGTTATCTGGGGTGCAAGACCAATGAGAAGGATCCCGCTCCCATCGGCGGCGGCCGCATCAAAGGAGGGAAGAAACTGCGGGGACCTCTGTTGTGTCCTACAGCCCCCATTGAAGGTATGAGTGAATCTATGTCAACGGATAAAAATCCTTCCTTTTTCTTTTACAATACCAGCGGCTATCTGAGCGATATAAAACTGAGCAGAGTCTTCCGCCCTGCACTGGCAAGTGCTTTGATGGAGGTCGGATTGGCTAAGAACAGAAATTATGTTTATTACTCTTACTATCTGAAAGGCCTTTCAGATTCAGGAAAATCTATTATTGATGCCCGGCACAACAACTCCCTTAACATTCTTTTTCTTGACGGGCATGTTCAGCTGGTTCCATACGCCAGAGTGCCGGATAATGATGAGACTTCCGGCGTCTGGAATACAGTGTTTTTTCAGGTGTGGAAAAGAAAGGTTCCGCCGGGCTGGTAATAAATATTTCTCCTGAAGCTGCCCCCGTGGATCATCAATACAAAAATACCAGGATCATTATGAGAAAGAAGAGAAGTTTTACGTTGATTGAGCTTTTAGTTATTACTGCACAACAGAACTGTCTTTTTAAAACAAAAAACAACACATCCTTACGCCCGTCAGGGCGCACTTCACGTTTGCCGCAGGCAAACTCTTCACACCTTCACATCTTCACTCGATCAGCGTTCACGCTGATCGAA
>JAFWBQ010000128.1 GCA_017507125.1 Lentisphaeria bacterium | reverse complement strand
TCAAACTCCGTCCCTGAAAGATCTCCCTTTCCATCAAATGCACTCTGTGCTGCCGACAGACTTTCAGAAGCTGTGCAAGAGAAGCGGGATATCCGGGTGTCGCTCTCAAAAAACATCTGGTAAGCCGTTATCCTGTTTCTGCGGGAAGAGACGATATAAGTATTTGAAACAAAAAAAACAAAAAAAACAAAAGTCAAAGAGGTAATTTCAAAAGTCATTCAAAAAAAGTCAAAGATGTCATTCGCAAAGAGCTGTAAAGGGTAGTTTGAGGTTGCTACCTGCAAGGTAACAGCCGAAAACGCTCCCTTTATCAGATCGAAGCGAGGGCGCTTTGACAATTTTGAGGAGTTTTGAAATTGCCTCTCAAACTCTGAAATTTTTCTTTTTCCGACACTTCTGCTGCAAATATCCCTCCCGGCTTCCGGGTGGCGATAAAAGGAGAAAAAAGTCAGGCAAAGGGGATTTTTTAAAAAAAAGTGAAAGATTTTCAAAATATCTCTTGCAATTTTCGCCTTTGCAACTTATATTTCATATTGGATATTTATTCTTGAATCAAAATATAGTATGATGCATTTATATGTATGATGCTGAAACACCAGAGGATTTTTTATGAAAGTTACAAAGATGTTGTTGGCGGCACTTATGATCATGGGTGTCTTTGCGGTCACTTCTCTTGAAGCGCAGCAGTTGTCTGCCGCTCCTGAAAACGAAAAAGGTGCATTTATCCTTAAGCCCCTTGAGAAGCTGGGGCGCGGTATTTCCAACGTTGCCTTCGGAGTTCTTGAAGTGCCGATCCAGATCAACTACGTCAAAAACCGTGCCGGCGGCATTGCCGGTCTCACTTACGGTACGCTCCGTGGTCTTGCCTTTTTCGTCGCCCGTGTGGGCGTGGGAGCTCTTGAGATCGTCACTTTCCCCTTCCCCCTGCCCGACTGTCCCGAAACGCCTGAAGGCTTCGGTTCCGGCTATGGTCCCATTATGTATCCGGCATGGGTCGTTGATGTGGAAAATGACTGGTGGAGTTTCGTTTACGACCGTGATTCCATTCCCGCCCCCACTTACTGATAACCCATTGCAGTTCTGCTGAAAGAATATAGAGTATTATGAGTTTTTCCTGCGGTTTCGTGGGTTTGCCCAATGTTGGCAAATCCACGCTTTTTAATGCCTTGTGCCGGGGCGGCGCTGAAGCTGCCAACTTTCCCTTCTGCACCATTGAACCCAATACGGGGATCGTCCCTGTGCCGGATGAACGGCTTGAGGTTCTGGCAAAGATGGAAAACTCCGGCAGAATCGTTCCCTCCAGTTTGAAGTTCATTGACATTGCAGGTCTTGTCCGGGGCGCCAGCGCCGGTCAGGGACTGGGCAATCAGTTTCTGGGACACATCCGTACTGTGGATGCCATTGCCCATGTGGTGCGTCTTTTCAAGGACTCAGACGTAGTTCATGTGGCAGGCGAGTGCGACCCTGTGGCAGATTTGGAAACGATCCTCACTGAACTGATGCTTGCTGACCTTGAAGTTCTGGAAAAACGGCGCGACCGGGCCTTTAAAACCGCCCGCTCCGGCGATGCTGATGCCAAATTTGAGTTGGAATTGATCCGGACATTCATCGACCAGCTCAATGCCGGACAGCGTCCCGACTACGATAAAGAATCCCCCAAGGCCGTTGAAGTGGTGGAGTCTCTGGGACTTCTCTGCACAAAGCCCTCTTTTGTCTGCGCCAATGTTGGCGATGACCAGCTGGGCGATGCTTTTCTTGCGGATCCCGACGCCAAACGGCTCATTGAGTGTGCTTCAGCTCACGGCATGGAGGTGATCCCCGTCTGCGCCAAGATCGAAGACGAACTTTCAGGTCTTTCTGCTGAAGAGGCTGCTGAATTTCTGGCAGAAATGGGCATCTCAGAGTCCGGACTTTCTCAAGTCATCAAAACCGGCTACCGTCTGCTGAACTATATTACCTTTTTTACAGCCGGTCCCATGGAGTCTCGTGCATGGACAGTGGTCAAAGGAGCCGCCGCTCCCCAGGCAGCCGGAAAAATCCACACGGATATGTGCCGCGGCTTCATCAGAATGGAAACTGTTTCATACGAAGATATGGTAGAGTGCGGCTCATGGAACAAAGCCCAGCTCGCCGGAAAATTGAGAATTGAGGGAAAAAATTATATCGTTCAGGACGGCGATGTGATACATGTTCGTTTTTCAGTTTGACAAATTGCAGAAAGTGCGCTATATTATAGAGATAGTCAAAATATAATAGAGTGCAATTGAACGTGGAGAAGAAAACTGATGGCGAAGAAAAAAACTCCCCTCAGCTACACAGGGAAAGATTTGGAGCATTACAATGCTCTTGTAGAGGCTTGGAACCAGGTCAGCAGCAATATCAAACTCCGGGCCGGTGAAGTTCTTGACCGCAGCAACGCCGACAAACGCGGCGTGACCACCCACATGGCTGACGTTTCAAGTGATAACGCAAGCCACGAGATCGGTCTGCGGCAACTCTCTGAGGACGGCGACGTGCTGGCTTTGATCGAAGATGCCTTTGAAAGACTTTCTAAAGGTGAGTACGGCAAATGTCAGGATTGCGGAGAAATGATTTCCGAAGCCCGTCTCAAGGTCCGTCCCTATGCGGTCTTCTGCATCAAATGCAAGACCAGACGTGAAGAAATGGAACGCTGAAAAAGTGTCCGCTTTTGTTACACCACACTCGAAATCAGAAAAGCGCCTTTTGATATTGTGCGCTTTTCTGCTCTTTTTTTCGGTGGTTCTGGATCAGGGCAGCAAGCTGTGGATCCAGGGAACCATGCCGCTTCACACAACTGTTGAGGTCATTCCCGGTTGGTTCAATATCACTTATGTCCGCAACCTGGGCGCGGCATGGAGCATGCTTTCAGGATATTCCTGGCTGCTGCTGGCATTCGGCGTTGCTGCCGGTATCTGCATTTTATTCTTTTTCCGCCGTTGGAGCGAAGGCTTTGCCGAGCGTTACTGCGCCCTTGCCCTTATTGAAGGCGGCATCATCGGCAACAGCATCGACCGCCTCTGGCACGGTTCAGTGATCGACTTCATTCACCTTCACTATTACGACGTTTATCATTATCCGGTCTTCAATATCGCCGACTGCGCCATCTGCATCGGCGTTACGATTTTTATCATCTCCAATCTCTTCCGCAAACAGCAGAAGGCGCCTGCGGAGTCTGCCGGAAAATGAAGATCGTTTCGATTGATACCATGCGCCGCCTTGAAAGTGAAGCCGTGGTATCAGGGATCCCGGAATACCGTCTTATGCGCCGTGCCGGAATCGGTGCGGCATCTCTTCTTGAGAAGTATTGCATTTCAAAGTTCCGTCGTGTGGTCTTTTTCTGCGGCGGAGGAAACAACGCCGGCGATGCCCTGGTCTGTGCGGGCTCCCTGGCACTCCCTCACGTCATCGTCCCCTGCCGGAGCCTTGAGAGCCTGAAAGGAGCGGCGGCAGAGGCCTTAAAAGAGTTTGCGCCCCGGCTCAATATCACCTCCCTTGATGAGTTTGACTTTGCTCCGGGGGATCTGATCGTTGACGCGTTGTCGGGAATCGGTTTCACCGGAACAGAGGTGCGTTCTGATATTGCCGGAGCCTTAAAAAAAATTGCGGCTTCCGGAAAAAGCGTTGTTGCTTTTGATCTCCCCAGCGGCCTCAACGGCGACAGCGGTATTGCCGCCGGAGAGTGCGTCCAGGCGGAGCTGACCATTACTTTCGGACTCCCCAAACAGGGCCTTTTTCTCAATGACGGTCCCCGTTTGAGCGGAAAAATCGCCCAGGTCCCCATCGGCGTGGAAGATCTTTCTTTTCCCGGCGCTCTGCCTTATACATTTTTTACTGCCGCAGATGCGGAAAAACTTCTTCCCCGCCCGGAGCTGACCGTCCACAAAAACAGCCGGGGCCGGGTCGTGCTTCTTTGCGGCAGCATCGATTATCCCGGTGCTGCTGCCCTGGCGTCCCGGGGAGCGCTCCACTTTTCAGGTCTGGTCAGACTGCTTTCGGTCAGATCTCCCAATATGCCCCCTCTGCCGGCGGCTTTGATCGCCCGCCTTCTCCCCCCCGGGCCGGAAGGTGAACTCCCGGCAGAGGCGTTAAAAACAAACGCTGACGCAACTGCTGCAAGCGATGTGCTCTGTGCCGGATGCGGCTGGGGAAACCATGTTTCCCCCGAACTGCTTGAAGATGTGCTGCAATTCCCCGGAAAACTCATCCTTGATGCCGATGCGCTCAATCTTCTGGCACGGACACCGGAGCTCTGGAATCACCGTTCTGATGCAGTACTGACGCCCCACCCCGGAGAGGCGCTCCGGCTGGCGCAGAGTTTCAATGTAGACACCAATGGGAGCCGTCCGGAGTTCGCCGCCCGGATGGCAAAGCGCTTCAACTGTATCGTGGTTTTGAAGGGATTCCACACCTGTGTGGCACTCCCTGACGGCAGTGTCTCTCTCAACGGCTCAGGGGGCCCGGAACTTGCCATGGCTGGCTCCGGAGATGTGCTGGCAGGCATCATCGCCGGCCTTGCGGCAAAAATGGCTGACCTTGCCGACGCTGTGCGTCTGGGCGTTTTTTTGCACGGCGCTGCGGGCGACAATGGACACGGAGCGGTCATTGCTGACGAACTCCCCGCCCTTGCCGCACATGCAGCGGCATATCAGACGTGGTGGTAAGAGCCGCCGGCGTTGAAGTTCAAAGCGCGGTAAAGCTGTTCACAAAGCAGAAAGCGCGCCATTTCGTGGGTAAAAGTAAGAGGAGAAAGGGACCAGAGCAGATCAGCTCTTGCTTTGACTTCAGGAGCAAGTCCGAAAGGGCCCCCTATAACAAAGACCATCTTGCGGTCGATGGCAGCGATTTTCCCGGCAAACTGAGCTGTGGAAAAAAGTTTTCCCTCTTCAGAAAGGACAAAGACAAAGCTGTTCTTTTCCTTTTCCAGCTCTTTCATGAGTGCTTTGCCCTCCTTTGCCACGTCGGAGTCGGGCAGTTCCACGCACTCCACCTTACCGTAGGCGCCGCAGCGGCTCACGAACTCCGCAGACTTTGCCCCCAGCACTTTGTCTTTGGGCTTACCAACAACGATTATTTTCATCAACATATCAGGATATCCTGTAATTTTGAATGCTGCCGGTCAACGCCGCAGAAAAAATATTTTCTCTTTCAACCGCACATCCGGCTGTTATCAGCGTGCGGACTCAACTTTCACCCACACCCTCTCAATATTATCTGAGCCCTTATGTTTTTCAACTTTCAAGCGGATCGTTTGACTGGTTCCGCCTTTTGTGATGGTACAAGTCAGTACAGCGTCTTGTTCCGCTTTGGCAGACTTCAACTCACATCCCTCAAGATTTTTGTCTATGCTCCTTGCCAGAGCAAAGATCAAATCGGCATCTTCTTCCAGATGCCGGGGATTGGCAGCATAATCAACGGGGAAGACATAACGGGACATACTGCCCCGGCGGTCGACAAGGAGAGGTCTGGACATCTTTTTACCTTTACGTTCAAAGAAAGCGGTTCCTTCATATAAATCGTAATCTTTCTTTTGGACGCTTATGCTCTGAAACACTGCATCCCGGTAAAAGAAATCTTTTTTTATGCTGACAGCAGGGAAAAAATCCTGTCTTGCGATTTCAGCAATACCGCCGGCACCATCTCTGTTGAGTCTTTTTCTGGTCACAGCATAGAGTTCATTTCCTCCGAGAGACTCCGGAGTGACCGCCGTAAAGTGACGGTACGCCAGAAAAGCGCCTCCCGCCAGGAGCAGAATCAACAACAGATTTACGATCTTTTTTACCAGATAGCCGTCAATGGGGGCGGATGTACCTTCTCCGTCTGCTTCAGAACTTTTCCTGGAGTTCACCGCCGGGGACGGTTTTGTTACCTTTTTTGCTGCCACCAGCTCAGGAGGCAATAAAAAAACCTTTGAACATCCGGGGCATCTCCATGCTTTTCCCTGAACTTTCAAATCAATTAAAATTTTTTTCATACAGTGGGGACACATGACTTGTTTCATAACGATACACTCTCTATCTTTCTTTTATTTAAAATTCTGTCAACGGCGGAACTTATCACAGCAGCGCCGGGCATCGGCGATGATCTCCTCTTCGCCGGGGACATGGTGATCTTCCATAATGACTCTGCCATTGCAGATAAACGTGTGCATGACGCTTGAGTCCGCGGAATAGACCAGATTGGCAACGAGGTTGTAATCCCCCACCATGCGGCAGTGGTCCAATTCCACAAGGAGTATGTCGGCGGCGCATCCTTCGGCGATACCGGCGTTGACTCCGGCGTATGCGGCTCCGTTCAGAGTGGCGCACCGGTAAATATCTTCATCCTTCCCGGCAGTGGGGTCATCGCTTTTGAGTTTCGCGGCAAGGGCGGCAAACTTCATCTCTTCCAACATGGAAAGATTGTTGTTGGAACTGGCTCCATCAGTGCCGATTGTCACCCGGCACCCCGCCCCCAGCGCCGCCTGAAGATCAAAGGTGCCGCTGCAAAGTTTCATGTTGGAAACAGGACAGTGTGAAATGACCGCCCCGGTGCCGGCAATGATCTTTCTGTCATCATCGGTCAGGTGGACACAGTGGGCAAGAAGAGTGTTTTCTTTCAGCACTCCCACGGAATCAAGGTAGGCGACAGGGGAGAGATCATTATGCTCCCGGCGGCAATCCTCCACCTCGCGCAAAGTTTCGGAGCAGTGGATATGCAGAGGCATCTGCAGTTCCTCTGCCACAGCAGTCACATCCCGGAGCGCACTTTCGCAAACCGTGTAAATCGCGTGAGGCGCAAGAGCGATACGGACACCGGCAGGGAGCTCCTTTGCAAGCGCAAGAGCATCTTCTCTGATCTGAGCAGCTGAACGCGCCGTGGTGCTGCCGGGGAGCGCCAGATGGACAAGTCCGATATCCGCCCGTACCCCCATTTCACCTGCGGCACGGACGGCCTCATGGGGGAACCAGTACATCTCATTGAAAAAACAGCATCCGGATTTGATCATTTCCAATATGCCCAGGCGGGTCCCTGCGTAAATATCATGGGCGTCCATTTTTGCTTCGGCGGGCCAGATGTGTTCGTTGAGCCAGGTAAAGAGGGCAAGGTCATCGGCATACCCCCGCAGAAGCGTCATAGCGGTATGAGTATGAGTGTTGTAAAAAGGAACCACAGCGGCAAGATGTCCCGCGCCGTTGATGATCTTTGCTCCGGGAGCTTCGATTCCATTCCCTATACGGCTGATTTGAGTATTCTCAATAAGAATATCTCTCATCCTGCCGTCAAGGAGCACATCTTTAAGAAGCAGAGTATTCATAAACTTTTTTCCCTGATAAATTTTTCGATCTCTTCCATATCACTGAAATGGAGTTTTTCCCCTTTGATTTCCTGATAAGTCTCATGCCCTTTGCCGGCAATAAGAAGCGAATCTCCGGCTCCCGTCATCTCAAGGGCCTTCCGTATCGCTTCTGCCCGGTCGGGAATGACCTGACAGGAGGTACCCGCGGGAACACCGGTAAGGATCTCTTCAATGATCTTTTCCGGCTCTTCACTGCGCGGATTATCCGATGTCACAAAGAGAAAATCAGCATTGACAGCAGCAGCTTTCCCCATACGGGGACGCTTGGTTCTGTCCCGGTCGCCGCCGGCACCGAAAAGCACATAAAGTTTTCCGGGAGTGATATTGCGGAGCGTTTTCAGCACATTGATCAAAGCGTCATCCGTATGGGCGTAATCCACATACACACAGCCGCCGCCGGAAAGCTGAAAAGCCTCAAGCCTTCCGGGAACACGGATCTTTTTTTTCAAAGCCCCAAGGAGTTCTTCCGGAGCAATCCCGCACTCCAGCGCAGCAATGGCGGCTCCGGCAAGGTTCTGGATATTATAAAATCCTGTCAGGTTGGAAGAAAGAGGCAGCTCACCGTACAGAGGGTGTTCCAGCACAAACGCCGCCCCGTCTCTTTCAAGGCGTATATCTTTGATCCGGCAATCACTTTTTTTACCGCTTGAAAAAGTTACACAGCGGCAGATGCCCTCCAGCTCTTCACTGAGCCGGGCGCCCCCGGGGTCATCCGTATTGATGACCGCCATCCCCTGAGGATGAAGAAAATCTGTAAAAAGTCTCTTTTTTGCCTGATAGTAATTTTCCATGTTTCCATGATAATCCAGGTGGTCACCGGTCAGATTGGTAAAGATGGCGGCACGAAGCTTGATTCCTGCGGCGCGGTTCTGTACCAGAGAATGACTTGAAAGCTCCATAGCGGCATATTTGAGCCCGCTTTCTTTCATACTTTTGAAAAGTCCGAACAAAGTCTCTGAATCAGGAGTCGTCCTGTCGCCGGGAACGATTCCGGCTCCGGTACGGTACTCCACGGTGGAAATCAATCCGCAGGGGCGCCGGGAGGCGTTAAAAATATGTTCCAGCAGAAAGGCGGTGGTGGTTTTGCCATTGGTTCCGGTCACCCCCATAAGCTCCAGACTCAAATCAGGCTCCCCGGCACAATGGCGCACCATAAGGGCAAAGGCTGCGGCACAATCTCTGACCAGCAGTGCCGGCGTTCCCGGCGGAAGGGGGAGCTCTTTTTCCATCATGATCAATGAGGCTCCTTTTTCCAACGCAGCCGGGATAAAATCGTGTCCGTCCATCCGGCTGCCCGGTATGGCTGCAAATCCGGTTCCCGGAACAACTTTTCTTGAATCCGCCGTAAAGGAAGAGGGCAGAGATCTTACATGATACTCTGCCGCAAGAAGTTCCCCCAGAATTTTTTTACAGATACTCATATTTCTCCATCTGCCGCCGGTAATGCCTTTTCAAGAGCCACCCCGCGGGAGCCTTTGGCAAAAAGGAGATCCCCGGGACGGAGCGTCTTTTCAACAACACTTTTCACTGACTCAGAGTCGGGATATGCCCCTTCGCCCCATGCTTTGCCGACAAGGAGCAGACGGACACCGGGGAAAAGTTCTTCCACACATCTTCTGACGGCGGCATGAGCCTCACAGGAAGAATCCCCCAGCTCCCGCATTTCCCCAAGAAGCACTACCAGTTTATCAACTTCAGCAAACTCTTTCAGATTTTTCAGCGCCGCCGTAACGGCAACGGGATTGGCGTTGTAGGTATCGTCGATACAAGTGATCGCTCCGGAGCGGTAGATCCTGCTGCGTCCGCCGGGAAGCACTGTTGCAGCAAGTCCTGAAGCAATGGTTTCCACATCGATCCCCGCAGCAAAGGCGGCGGCAGCGGCGGCGGCGGCGTTCATAGCCTGATGAGCACCGGAAAGTGCCATTTCAAAAGTGATCTCTTTTGCTCCGGGAAAAATCAGTTTCACCCGGCTGCCCCGGAGCGTCCCCCCCAGGTAAACACAGCGGACATCCCCTTTTTCAGCACCGAAAAGAGCGATTTTCCCGGAGACATTTCTCTTCAGGATCTCCAGCTGAGGTGACTCGGCGGGAAAAATTGCTGTTCCTCCGGGAAGAAGAGCGTCGCAAATGTGGCTTTTTTCCTCAGCGACCCCCTCCAGGTCCCGCAGGAACTCCAGATGACAGGGGGCGACGGAATTCACCAGAGCCACGTCAGGGGCGATACAGCGTCCCAGGGGGGCGATCTCACCGAAGTGGTTGGTTCCCGCTTCAAGGACAGCAAAACGGTGTTCTCCATTGAGACGGAAAAGGTTTTGCGGGACACCTACCTGATTGTTGGTATTTTCCAAAGTCCACAGCACCTTTTCTGCGCTGCCCGCAGCGGCGGTGCAGATGGCACGAAGCATCTCTTTGACACTGGTTTTGCCCACACTGCCCGTAATGCCGAAAACAGTCACATTTTTGAAACGGCGGCGGTGAAAGGCACTCAGGCGCTGAAAAGCCTCAAGAGTATTTTCAACAAGAAGCAGCGGGATCCCTTCAGGGGCAAGATGAGCTTTGGCGCGCTCCAGGCATAAAACCGCAGCGCCGGCGGAAACGGCTTTGTCAAGAAAGTTGTGTGCATCAAACCTTTCTCCGGAAAGAGCTGCAAACAAAGCTCCGGGAGCAGAAACGCGGGTATCGGTAAAAACCCCTGTTACACTTCTCTCTTCCCCCTGCCAGACCCCTTCTGTTGCAGAGATCAGCTCATCTGCTGTAAAATGCAAATTATCTTGGTTCATTGAAGTTCTGTATGCTGCGGACAATACCGCCGCGGAACACCACCCGGACAGTATCGGAACGGTTGAGAAAATAGAACCAGCTGTCATTCCGCAGATCCGGCGTTCTGATGGCGGGAGGAAGCCCGTAAGCCATTTTCACCTGAGCAGCATTCATGCCGGGTACGACTTCGCCCCGGAGTATCCGGGCTCTGACTTTGGGAGGCACATCTTTGAGCTGTTCGTCTCTGTTTTTGGTGGTAAAAGTGTAAGCGATGTAATCCGCCATGGAACAGAGCCGGTAATCCTCTGAAAAACGGATGGTGTAAACCTTGCCGGCTTTATCCTTGAAAATGATCTTCTGAGTAAAGTCAGTTGTTTCAACGGGGATGACCTCACTGCCGATGGGGAGAAAGGCTCCCCGCTGAATGTTCCGGCAGTCTATGCTTTCAGGATCCTCGTACCAGATATTACAGGCGGTGTAGACCTTCTCACCCACCTTCATCTGAAGCGCTTCAGAAAAAACCACAGGATCGGCGCATCCGGCAAGAAACATCAGCGCCATACAGAAAACAAGTAAAAATTTACACATAAACGCCTGCCTTCCTTATCAGCGGATCAACCGGGTAAATTCGTTACGGGTGGCAAGTTCCCGGCGGAAACTGCCGCGCATGGAACTGGTGGTCATAACGGAATTCTGTTTTTCGACTCCCCGCATCTGCATGCACAGATGGCGCGCTTCCATCACCACGCCCACACCTTCGGCGCCCAATATTTCCTCAAGGGCTGAAGAGATCTCGCGGGTCAGGCGCTCCTGCACCTGAAGTCTGCGTGAAAACATATCCACGATGCGCGCCACTTTGCTGACCCCGATGATCTTGCCGCGGGGGATATACCCCACATGGCAGCGTCCGAAAAAGGGGAGCAGATGGTGTTCGCACATGCTGAAAAACTCAATATCTTTGACGATGACCATATCGTCGGACTCTGCTTCAAAAAGGGCGCCGTTGACCACAGCGTTCAGATCCTGGGTATACCCGCGGGTCAGGAACTTCCAACTCCGTTCCACCCGTTCCGGGGTTTTGACCAGACCTTCCCGGGTGGGGTCTTCGCCTATCTTCACAAGAAGATCACGAACCAACTCCTGCATAGATTTGGGACTCCTTATTTTCAGATGAGGGAACCGGCGTATTTCAGCCAGGCGTCGGCAAGGACCTGATGTCCCATGACAGAGGGGTGGACACCGTCGCGCAGAATAAGGTCATCGGCACCGGCTTTGGCGGCGGCATCGCTGATGATCTGCTGACAGGGGATGAAGACGGCGTTGTATTTTTCAGCAAGCTCTTTCACCACTGCGCCCCGTTCGGCGATCTCAGGCAGCCAGTCGGCAGACACGGCACCGGTCTCAAGAACAAAGGGCTCCATGAGGACAAGTTTGATCTCAGGGAGGCTCTTCACGGTCCAGTCAAGAAGCATATCATAGATGAGCTTGTAGCGCTCAACTTCCACGCCGTTTCTGCTCTCAGATTTTTCGTGCCAGGTATCGTTGACGCCGATGAGGATGCTCAGCACATCGGGATTGAGGTTGAGACAATCCTTTTTCCATCTGGCATAGAGATCCACCACACGGTTGCCGGAAATACCACGGTTGATGATGTTGTATTCATTGCCCAGGTGGTCGCCGAAGATCCGTGCCGCCACAAGAGCGGGATATCCGGCGCCGTACCCCGTATTGGATTCGGGAAGAGCTTCCCGGTTGCGTCCGGCATCGGTAATGGAGTCACCCTGAAAAAGTATACGTTTCATAAGACAGATCCTTTATAAAAATGTTGCATTGTTATAACATACCATAAAAAGGGATTTTTTCAAGTCCCTGATGACGGGTTGTTCTTTTCATTGCGGAGTTTTTCCCAGTAGGCAAGGCGTCTGGCGATCTCCCTTTCAAAGCCCCTTTCGACCGGTTTGTAAAATTGCCGTCTGCCCATCTTTTCGGGAAAATAGTTCTGCCCTGAAAATCCTTCCGGCGTATCGTGGTCATACTGGTAATTGGCGCCGTAGCCGATCTCTTTCATGAGCTTGGTGGGGGCGTTGAGAATATGGGCAGGGGGCGTCAGTGAACCGGACTCCTTTGCCGCCTTGACAGCAGTGTTCCACGCCTTGTAGACGGCATTGGATTTAGGAGCGGTGCCAAGAAAAACCACCAGTTCGGCGATGGCAAGCTCCCCTTCAGGGGAGCCCAGTCTTTCGTAGGTATCCCAGGCGGCGATGGCAAGCTGGAGCGCCATGGGGTCGGCAAGCCCCACGTCCTCGGCGGCAAAACGGGTCAGTCTGCGGAGCAGATAGAGGGGATCCTCCCCTCCCTGGATCATCCGCGCCGCCCAGTACAAAGCAGCATCGGTGTCAGAGCCCCGCAGAGATTTGTGAAGCGCACTTATAAGATTATAATGTCCCTCCCGGTCCTTGTCATAGATGGGGGAGCGCTGCTGAAGAGAGCGTGCCACATCTTCGGGGCCCATGACTTCATTTTCCCCGGCAAGGGCGTAGATGCTTTCAAGAAGGTTGATGAGATATCTGCCGTCGCCGTCGGCGAACTCCAGCAGCTGCGCCCGCCCTTCAGGAGTCACAGGCAGCGTCCGTCCCATGAGCTTTTCGGAGCGTTTGATGATCTCTTCAAGGGCATCATTTCTCAAAGACTTGAGCACAAATACTTTGCAGCGCGAGAGCAGAGCGCTGTTGAGTTCAAAAGAAGGATTTTCAGTGGTGGCTCCCACAAGAACCACAGTTCCATCCTCAACATAAGGCAGAAATCCATCCTGCTGGGCGCGGTTGAAACGGTGGATCTCATCCACAAAAAGGAGCGTGCCCTCCCCCTTTTCCCGGCGGCGGGCGGCCTCTTCAAAAGCCTTCCGCAGATCAGCCACTCCGGAAAAAACTGCCGAAAGCGCCACAAAGTGAAGACTGGAACAGCGGGCCAGAATACGCGCCAGGGTGGTTTTGCCGCACCCCGGAGGTCCCCAGAGAATAAAACTGAACATCTTCCCTGAGTCGATCATCTTCCGCAAAGGCATTCCCGCTCCCAGCAGATGCTCCTGCCCTGCCACCTCTTCAAGAGACTCAGGTCTCATGCGGTCGGCAAGGGGGCGGTCGGGTGCCTCAGGTTCAAAAAGGAAACCGTCGCTCATAACTCCTCCTTCCACCGGCAGTAAGGATTGGTGCTGAGAGAGCCGTTGGAGTAACGGGAGTCATTGGAAACATCTTCCCCAAGCCACGGCGGCATGACAAAAGAAGCTGACGCGTCGGGCAGCTCGATCTCAGCGGTAAAAAGTCCCAAATTGGCGTCAAGGTACTCGTCGATTTCCCAATACAAGCCATTTTCCGCAGGCAATATGTAGCGGTGTTTTTTCACCACCCGGCTGCCGCAGAACTCCTGAAGCATGGCATGGGCGTCATCAACGGGTATCTCATATTCAAACTCGCTGCGTTCCAGAGAGGACTCTCCTCTTGAGCGTCCTTTGACGGTGAGAAAAGCCTTTTCATCGGCAATACGCACCCGGACGGTGGGGCCGCCGGGCACTTTTGAAAAATAGCCTTGAGTCAGACGCCGCGGCAGAGCCGTCACCTCCTGCCGCCAGCGTTCATCTTTAAGGAGAAACTTTCTTTCGATCTCAATCCCCATTGAGCACCTCCTCAAAGGTCTTGAAGTGATTTTTACAACAGCGGCGCAACCCGTCGGCACCGGATTTTTTCAAGATCTCCGCCGCCACAGCCTTGACGCCGGGACCGGCGCCTTTGGGAAGAGTGAAACCGGTTTCCTCCTCCAGTTGAGCGATGCACTTGACAAAACGCTCCCGTGCCAGAATACTTGCAGCGGCTACGGCGATGTCGCTTTCAGCTTTGGTGCGCTGTTCCATAATGATCTGCCTTCCCCGCTCCATAAGGGCGCGGTTGATGAGAGAGGGATCTGCAAACTGGTCGGAAAGCATCCGGGGCACAGCGGGATTCTGTTCCAGAAGCTGTTCAATAACGGTGGCATGTCCCCATGCCAGCATACGGTTGAGATTACCGAAACGGTTGTAAAGACGGTTGTATGTTTCCATCTTGAAGTGGACCACAGCAATATTTTCTGTGCCCACGCATTTCCTGATTTCAGAAGCAAGAGCGGCGATCTTCCGGTCGGAAGAGATTTTTTTGGAGTCGCACACCCCCAGTTTTTTCAACGTCTCCCCTGTTTCAAAAGTTACAGCAACACCTGCGATGACAAGGGGGCCGAAAAAGTCCCCTTTGCCGCTTTCATCAATGCCGCCATGGGGAGTTACAAGAGCAGAATCACTTTCCTCTTCAGGAAGAGCCTCAAACTCCACTATATCGTGAAGTATTTCAGGCTCAAGGATAAACTCAATAAATTCCTCAGTTCCTTTGCCCTGAATGACAGTTTTCCCGCTTTCATAGGCGGTCACGTTGACTTTATCTTTTTTTGCCCTGAAGACGGCATAAGGAGCTTCAGAAAGCTCCCATCCTCTTTCCTCAAGAAATGACTGCAATGCAGTGATCTGTTCGCAGGAAAGTTCTGCGGTATAAGAGTTTCTCGGCATCTTCAATGATTCTCAGTAAGGGTAATTCTTCCGTCAAAAGCGGCGGCAATGGTGGCGCCGTCGGCATAAGAAAGGTTTGCCCCCGCCGGAAGTCCGGAGGCTGGGCGGGAAATCCGCACTTGAAATTTTTTAAGCTGTTCCGCCAGAAAAGCGGCTGTTGCACGCCCTTCCACGTCGGAGCTCAAAGCAAGAATGACCTCCCGGATCTCCCCTTGATCGAGGATCTTTTCCAGAAGGTCAAAGTTGAGTCCGGAACCGTCTTCGCCATCCAGGGGGGAAATACGTCCCCCCAGAACCAGATAACGGCCCCGGAAATGTCCGCCGGACTCAACAGCAAGCATCTGTGTCATGGTCTCGACCACACACAAAGTCGATCTGTCTCTTGTCTGATCCCGGCAGACCGGACAAAGGGCGTTATTTTCAGCCAGTCCCCCGCATTGGGGACACCGGGTGACCTTTTCTCTCAGAGAGAAAACAGTTCCTCCCAGCTGACGCAGATCCTCCTCATCCCACTCAAGAAGAGCCAGAGAAAGCCTTTCAGCGGCTCTGCGCCCGACACCGGGCAGCCGCCGCAGGGCGGACATAAGCTCTTCCAGAGTTTCAGGATAAGAACTGCTCATGGCATCCGGATCTTTTCAAAGATCACATAAGTCCCGGCAGATCAATGCCGAGTCCTCCGGTGATCTCGTTCATACGCTGCTGGATATTCTGCTTTGCAGAAAAAATCGCCGTATTGACGGCGCGCTGGATCTCAACAGCCAGCTCCGGAGCATTGGCAGCCCCGGAGGCGATTTCGATCTGTTTCACAGCAAAATCGCCGGAAACGACCACTTTGATGGCACCATTCATACCGGTGGCGGAAAACTCCAGATTGGGCATTTCTTCTTTGAAACGCTTCATCTCACTCTGGATCTCCTTGGCACGGCCCATGAGTTTTGCCATTTCCCCCAGGTTGCCGAACATATTATGCTTCCTCCTGCTTTGCGCTCTTGGGAACATTGTTGTTCAACTCCTCCTTGTGCCAGAGGCAGAGAAGAGGTGCGGCAACAAAGATGGATGACGCAGTACCCAGGATCACACCCAGCATCATGATCAGCACGAAGTCATTGATGGCGGCACCGCCGCCCACAAAGAGAACAAACACGGTGATGAAGGTGGTGATACTGGTGATAAGGGTACGGCTCAGGCACTGGTTGATGGAAATATTGACCACCTGACGGAAACTTCTGGAAACGCCCAGCCCCATGTTCTCACGGATACGGTCAAAGACAACCACTTTGTCGTTCACGGAGTAACCGATCACAGTCAGCAGTGCTGCCACAACAGAAAGAGAGATGGTTCTGCCCATGGCAAGATAAATTGCCATAACCATCACCACGTCCACCACCAGAGAAAGGGTAGCTGCCAGAGCAAAGGTCCACTCGTAACGCAGAGAGATATAAAGTCCGATACCGATCATGGAAAGAAGAATGGCGATGGCAGCGGCTTTCTTGAATTCGTTACCGATAAGTCCGCCGATGGAGCTTTCAAGTCCGTCGGAATACTTGGCTTTGGGATAGGCTTTTGTCAGAACTTTCTGAATACGGTCCATGGGACTGGCTTCAGAACTGCCGGAAGTCTGGTCCCCGCGAATGAGGATCTCAAGTTTGTTGCCGGACTCTCCGGCACCGATGTTGAACTTGTAGGTCACGCGGGCCTGTTTAAATCCGTTATCAGCCAAAGTCTTTTCGATCTTTTCCTGAGGGATCTGCTCAGCATAGCTGAAGGTAACGACGGTACCGCCGGTGAAGTCAACGCTCAGAGTCTCACTCTTCTTGATTGCGACCACACCGATCAGAACCACAGCCAGGAAGGCAACAGCAACCGCGCTGATGCGCCATTTGCCGATGAAGTCGATGCTGAGTTTATCCCAGAGCTTCATCATGGTGATTTTGGTGATCTTGCCGTAGCGGAAGAGATAATCATAGACCAGACGGGTCACAAAGAGAGCAGTAAACAAACTGGTAAGGATACCGATGGTGAGAGTCACAGCAAATCCCTTGATGGCACCGGTCCCCACATTCATAAGAATGAGAGAGGTGATCAAAGTGGTCACGTTGGCGTCAAGCACGGCAGAAAAAGCCTTGCCGTAGCCCCGGTCGACAGCGTTCTGCAATCCCTTCCCCGAAGCCAGTTCCTCACGGATCCGTTCATAGACAAGCACGTTGGCGTCCACAGCCATACCGATGGTCAGCACGATACCGGCGATACCGGGCAGAGTCAGCGTGCAGTTGAATGCCGCCATGGCACCCAGGATCAGCACAATATTGAGCAGCAGAGCGAAAACGGCGATGAAACCTGCGCCATGGTAGTAAATGACCATGAAGACAGAGACAAGCGCCATACCGATGATACCCACCCAGACGCCATTCTTGACGTTGGATTTACCCAGCTGGGGGTCGGTGTCAAAGACGGCGTTGACCTTGATCTGGAAGGGGAAGCCGCCTGAAACCAGAGCATCGGCGATGCTCTTGGCCTCTTCTTCGCTGAAGGAGCCGGAGATCTCAGCGCTGCCGCCGGTGATGGCGCCCTGAATCCGGGGAGCGCAATAGAGTTTGCCGTCAAGAACGATGGCAAGAGAACGGCCGATGTTGTTTGAGGTGATGCGTCCGAAATCTTCAGCCCCCTGCAGATTGAAGCGGAGCGCGATCTTGCGCTGTCCGAACTGGTCGCGGGTAGGCATGGCCATGGTGATGTTTTTCCCATCCATGGCAACATGACGCTCAACAAAGAAATACTGGATAAGGGGAGCTTCGCCGGCGCGGAACTCCTGGGTTTTCATCAACTCGTAACCGGGAACTCTGAAGCTCTTGCTCTCGTCGGCAAGATATTTCTGAACAAGATTTTCGTTGTCGGGATGGACAAAACGGAAATGGAGCTTGGCGCTCATTTTGATAAGTTCAAGGAGCTTGAGCTTTTCATCTTTGGCGACAACGGGGGCACGCAAAGCCACATAATCACCGCCGGAGGGAGCGATTTCGGCCTCAAAGATCTTCTGACCTTCCAGACGTTTACGCAAAATTTCAATCGCAACGTCCCGATAGCGGTCGAACTCACTGCTCATGCGGGCTTCCACCTCTTCACGGCTTTCACCGCCTTTGGCGCCGGATTTGAGACGCTTGAGGAACTCCTCATCGGGAACCAGCTGAAGAATGAACTCCACACCGCCGTTGAGGTCAAGTCCCAGACGGATGGAACTGGAAGCCTCTTTACGTACCAGACTCATCACGTCACGGTTATCCTGCAGATCGGAGCCTTTGACCTTCTTAGTCAGGTCGATACCTTTGCTGTCAGCCGCCTGAAGCAGCGCCTGAGACTGATAGAGCTGGGGATCTTTTGCCTGAAGCGCCTTGGCTTCAGTCACCAATTTCACAGCCTCTGTATCTTTTTTATCTTTGAGCAAAGAGACATAGGCATCGTAAAAATCCGGGGGAACAAGGGGATACATGGCTGTACAGAAAACCAGCATCACCACAACGACAATGGCAGTTCTTAAAATGAGGGGTCTTTTATTCATTTGTCAGCCTTGTCCTCTTTCTTTTCCTCTTTCTTCTCTTCGGCAGCGGGCTCCTCGGGGCGGATCACATCATGGATACCGGCGCGGTTGACCTTGACAAAGACTCTGTCAGCGATCTCAACGGTAAAGATCTTGTCCTGCACAGCGGAAACGGTTCCGTAGATACCGCTTGCCAGCATGACCTCGGTTCCCTTGGTAATGGAATCAAGAAGTTCTTCACGTTTCTGCTGCTGTTTTTTGTTGGAGCGGCTCATCATCCAGAACATCAGGATGAAGGCACCGCCCATCAGGAGCAGCATTCCCATGGGGTTGGTCTGGGTCTGCTGAGCAGGCGCTGCAGCGCTCTGGGCGGCAGGGGCCGCAGCTTTGGCGGCAGTTGCAAGAATGGCATTGAACATAATATAATTTCTCCTTTATGAAGTTTTTCAGCGAGCGGGGACACCCAGCAGAGAAAGGTGTTTGTCAAAGTGTTTCTCAAGAGCTGCTTCGTACTCTTTTTCCAGCTTGTGCATGGCTTTGAAAAATTCGCCGCGCAGTTCGCCGGTGAGAATGGGACCGTAGGTGATATGGAGCAGCTGACGTGCTTCGGGCATATCCATCAGCTTCACAAGCTCGGAATCGGGGAGAGTATCCACATCGGCGATCTTGGTGATATCGGCGGTGATGTGATAGAGCTTGAGCATGTCGTTGAAGCTGGCAAGAGCGGCTTTGTGCATCTTGCGGTAGAGGGCGCACTCATGCTCGGCGATGACGGTCACAGCCACCAGCCAGCTGGTTCCGGCGGTCTTGAGGTGAAGATAGCCGCCGGTCTCTCTGCCCACGGTGGGATAAACGGCGAACTTGTCGCTGCCGGAGTGGACAGAGACTTTGTAGTTGCCGTAAGCCTTGGCGATCTGAGCGTGGACCTTGAACTGACGGTCAAATTCAGCGAGGTCGCCGATGTAGTCGATGGCCTTCTGGAACTCACCGATGAAACGGGGAGCCAGAGAGGAAAATTCGACACCGCTGCGGCGGAGTTCGCGGACGATGTAAAGGTGATGTGAAGGAAGAGTGGGGCTGGTGGTCTCGTCGATAGAGATTTCCAGATCGAATTCATCGCCCCGTTTGGACTTCAGATGATTGTAGACCTTGACCGCAAAATCAAGAGCGGCAGTATACATGACAGCGCAGCGCCGTGCAGTGGCGGCGTCGATCTTGACGGAGCTTTCACCGATAACGAACTCTTTGTCAAAATACTCGTCGGCGATGCGCTTTTTGAAGTCGGCAGCCATTTCAGCGAAAGCGGCATCCACCTTGCCATCTTCCCAGTCGCCTGCGGCGGCGTTCATCACTTCGGAAAGGTCAAGGGTGATCATGGGCATACCGGCTTCCAGAGCCACGTCAATATCGGGAATGGTCTTCAAATGGTCACCGTCGGCGCCCCAGCCCAGCTGGTAGTCGCTCTTGAAGACGCCGAAAACGGTATCATCCACCACGGAACGGAAACTCCTGTTGGTCATGGAAAGCTCACGCATGGACTGCTGGGCGATCACAGGGGAAACCTGGAACTTCTTCGCAGCGGCAACGTGTCCGGGAGTGGCAAGACCGAGACGGTCGCCGCATCCCACAGTAGTCTTCACGTTACGCAGGCTCTTGGGAGCACACCAGGGGAAATATTTACGCAAAGCGGCAGCATTGGTGCTGTCAAGTTTACCCACCAGAGCGGCGCCGCCGTCGGCAATGGCAAGTTTTTCACCGGAAAATCCGGCGGGCATGGTCTTTTCGGAGTAGGCAACGACCATCAGGAAACGTTCTTCGCTGTTGCGACCCATCATAACGGCGGCATCGCCGATCTTGTGAACTGAATCGGGATAGATCTCAATATCGCCGGAGTTCATGCACATGGCGCTTTTGATGCCGTTCAAATCCTTGCCGACGACGGCAAGTACGGACTCAGCTATTTTCTTCATCTCATTCATTCCTTTATATATAAGTTGAAATCAAGACACAATTTTACAATACAATTGTTATAATATAGCGCAAATGCAATTGAAAGTCAACAGGAATGAAAGTAATTTTTCCACATTTGAAACTTTTTTATACCGCCTGTCACCAATTTATTTCCGCCCGCAGGGGGAAATGGTCGGAAGAAGCCGTATTCAAGCCGGTAAAATTCTCCCGGACCTCAAGGCGTTGAACGCTTATCTCTTCTGAGACAAGGATATAATCAATTCTGTCCGAATGTTTCCGTTGAAGGGGATCTGAGATGTATCCGTGATAAGTTGCCCCCTGATGGGTGACGGGAGTCGCAGAGCAGTTCCAGGCATCCCGGAGTTTCTCTGCGGCATAGCGTGCCGCCGGAGCATCGGGGTAAGCATTGAAATCCCCGGTGAGGATCAGGGGGAGTTTTTCATACTTCTTTTCAAGTCTGTCAAAAAGAAATTCAAGCTGAACTTTCTGAAGTTCTTTTACCCGGTGTTCCAGATGGGTATTGGCAAAAATGAACCTCTTTCCGCTTGCCTTGTCGGCAAAAACCCCAACTGTACAGATCCGCGGATAGATGGCACCGGGAACGACGGAGTAAACTTCAGGAGTCTCTGAAAGCCAGAAAGTTTCGTAACACAGCAGCTCCAGCTTTCGGGTGTCATAATAAACATTGCACGATTCGCCGTCGGCATTTTCGCACCTGCCGTGACCGATAGCGGCAAAGGAGTTCCCGGAGCAGATATATTCATTATAAAAATCTACGCTCTCCTGAGCGCCGAAGATATGATATCCCATCCGGGCGATATCTGCCCGGATCCGGGGCATACGGCTTTCCCAGTCATTGGGGTAAGGATCCTTGGATCCGGGAGTCCTCAAATTATACGATCCGACGATCAATTCACACTTCATTTTCCGCACCTCGTGAAATTCATACAGCACTTCAGATAATATAATTTTACCATTAAAAAAAGTCAAGTCTCCTCAAAAAAAGTACCGCAAAGAATTTTTTCTCCACTCTTTGCGGCACCGTCCGGGAAATTTATTTCCTAATTTTGAGTATTTCTGACATTATTTTTCACAGGGAAAATTTTCTTGCACGCAGGACACTGTACTAAAACCTGATTGACTCTTCCGAAAGAGACGCGGGGAGCTTTTTTTCTGCATTTGATGCAAGTCACAGGTGCGTTCATGGCAGATTCCACCCGGGGATCGGAGTTCACTGTTTTCTTGCCGCAGCCTGAAAGCAATAAAACGCCGGAAAACATTACTGCAAGGTAAATTGTTTTCATCGTAATATTTCCTTTCATCAGTACCGCGGATCAAAAAATTCTCTGCGCATTTCATTTGTATTGGCGCAGGGGTGCCCCAGAAGATACTTTTCATCCCCGTAGGCGGACTCTATAAGAGTTGAACTGCCGACATGACCGTCGCAATATGAGATGACGGCTCTCTTATTGTGCCTGAAATGCATAGTTGGATTGGCGATCCATCCCCAATCGCCCTCCCCGGGACCGGGCGCTTCAATACTGGCGCTGTATCCGTGACGCGTGGGAGAGGAACTCCAATTACCATTGTCATCAACCATGATAGCGGCATCGGCAAACATTATTTTTTTACCGGAATTTCGGATCCGCTTTGCAGAACAACCCGAGGAAAAACTTTCAGGAGAGTATTCCCCTGCATACAAAGTTCCGACCAGTGTATTATAGCCGTAGCCGCCGCAGTTTTTTTCAAAACTTTTGGGCGGCTCCACAAGAGAAGCACAATGGGTGATCCCCTGAAGCGAACCGATATAAGGAGTCAAAGGCGAAGAATAAAGATCATACGCAGCGCTGTCACCGCTGTTGCTTGATGTCGGTGTTGTGCCGCACCAGCGCTGCATATTCGGATACCGCATATCTCTGGCATAGGGAACAAAAAATCCGTTACTGCCGTCACTGTACAAAAGATTTGCCGTGGTCAATTGTTTGACATTGCCCATACAGTTGCTGGCTTTTCCCTTTTCCCGGGCCTGTCCCAGAGCGGGCAGCAGCATCCCCGCCAGAATGGCAATAATTGCAATAACAACCAACAGTTCAATCAGCGTGAACGCTGATCGGGAACTATTTTTCCGGCAGCGGGGAAGCGGTACAAAAAGGCAGCGGGAACTGCGGCACATGCCGGATACAGTGGAGAAAAAATTTCCGGTTGCGGACAAAGCTCCGCAACCCCGACTGAAGATACGGGGTCTCATTTACAAGGATTCCTTTCATGCCTGTTTCGCGAGACAAAAGAATAATTCTCCTGCACGTCGTCTTCTGGCTTACTGAAGGATCATCACCTGTTTATCAAGTCTTCCCGTAAAAAAACAGTGACTTGAAAGGTTCTCCTGTTTGCCGTTTCAAAGAAACGTTCAGCTTACAGCAGCGCGTCTGCGACGGATTTTCACCGTACTTCCGTTTCGTGAAGAGAAACAATTTCTTAATATACACTTCTTTAAGAAAAAAGTCAAGAAAAGAAAGGGGAAAAACGCTGTTTGCGGTTTGTGATCTACTTGTTATTCAGGATCGCTGATTTGATTTTCTTCCAATCCGCTTTGCGGAGGAGAGCGGGAATATTTGTATAAATATTTTTGTGATGTCCGTACTCCGGCGTCATCAATTCAGAGATGGCTTTTTCAACGCTCCAGTTTTCAAAGACGATGCGGCTTGCGGCGACAGCGCAACCGGTGCGGTCGCTGCCGTGCCAGCAGTGGATCAGCAGAGGTTTCGGAGCATCTCTCACAACTTTCAATATTTTATAAAGATCCGCCTCTGAAATTTTTCCTGTATCAAGGGGGATCTCATAGAGCGTAAGAGCGCCTTTTCTTTTCCGGTTGACGGCGGCGATCTCATCTTTGTCGCTGAAGTATTCCCGCAGATTCAGCACACTGCGGACACCGTTAAAGGTGTGGAGCGACTCAAACTCATCCTCATCCGGCTGACTGGAGCGGTAAAGTTTGTCATTGACCTTGTGAAAATTCCCCGGAAATTGCGGATAGGGAGAAACGCCCGCATGACCATAAACCCAATAATAATTTCCCATCCGCTGTTGTCTGACCACTTTGCCGTCTTTGAAAAACAGTTTCCACAAGATCCACCGGGCAAACAAACCGTTCCATCCCAGAAGCCAATGGCGCTGCGGAAAAAAATCGCAGCTCCACTCATCTGCCGACATCACAGCTTTTCTGCGTAAGATCTCCTGAGCATTTGAAAAATAGTGATTCCCTTTGTACTGTTTCGGCACCATTATTTCAAAACGGTTGCGGCTCCAACGGTCCCGGAATGCGTGTTTTTCCAGATGGAGCGCCACCTCTTCTTTGGTCATGCCGATGTAATTGTGGTCATTACCGGCACTGCACCCGCAAAAAAGGAGAAACGCCAGAACAAAAAGCGGGAAAATATGTTTCATCTCATGCTCCTGCTCCCGAAGTGGAAATGATTATTTCTTCACAGCGGGGAAATAGAGAACGCCTTTTTTGATTTCCGCCTTGCGGGCAAAATCAATGGCAATATGGCGCGAATTGTGTCCGAAAGGCAGACCTCTGTAAACGGGGATCTTCACTTTGCCGGCGAACTCTTTCAAGGCGGCATTGATTTCCTTGGGATCACCGCTTTTAAGGAAGTGTCCGAAAACGACACCGGCGGCGCCGTCAAAGAATTTGGCTTTCAGAAGCGCATCCAGATTCAAACGGATATTTTCAGGCTTGCTTTTGACGCATTCAATAATGATGATTTTCCCTTTTGTTTCCAGTCCGTACTTATTCCGGACGCTCCGGACAAAACGGTTGAGAAGTCCGGCAACAGGCTTTCCGGAACAGTCGCCGGGATTCAATGCTTTGAGTTTGATGGGCGCCAGCGCCTCGCCGTGAAACATTTTCCTGATTTGAGGGATCATGGCATGATTCAGCCCCGGAAGAGAAGATGCCACCGGTCCCGCCACCGGTCTGCCATATCCTTTGGCACTCAGCGCGCAAAGAAGCATTGTCACATCGCTGTATCCCATCACATAAAGCTCCGGACGTTTGGGCAGTTTGCTCCAATTGACACCTGCAACAAGATCCGCCGTTCCTCTGCCCCCCCGGGAGCAGATAATAAGATCATTTTCTTTGTCGCTCCATGCGGCTTCAAAATCTTTGATCCGCAGCGCAGCAGGAATCGCCGTATAAGGATCTTTTTCCACTCCCTCCGGACGGATGAACGCATTGGGATAAACTTTCACTTTGTAACCGGCCTCTTTCAGAAGTGCTATTCCATCCCGGGAAGACTTGGGATGGGGATAAGATGCAGGGGTGATTACAGCGATCGTTTTAACATGTGGAGGAAATACCCCGGTATAATTCCGCTTTGCCCCTTTTACTTTCAAAATTTCAGGGTCCGAATTCTTCACCGGCGCCCCCGAAACCATCAGAGCCGCACAAAACACACTTATAAAGGCAAAAACTTTTCTCATCTCAAACACTCTCCTGTTGAAAACACTGAAAACACGTTTTTTTTACAATACTCCATCATTTCAGATTTTACAAGCCGGATATCTGCTGATCATCATAAAATCACCGGCAATTTGAAAATATCATTTTTGAACCGGTTCTTCTGCCGGATTGAAAAAAACAGGCATGGGATGTTTATGATCCCGGTGATGTTTTACTGAATTTTCATTGGTTCGCTCCAAACTTGCGGCAGAGTTTTATCCCGGTAGTGTATCAGAGGAAAGGCATCACCGCCTTTAAGAACAACATCCAGAGAACAGGGCAAATCAAAAGAGGGGAACGCTATTTGGAAATGATAGAAGAATTTCCCGTCTGAAATTTTTTTCTTTTTCAGCGATATTTCGTTGATTTCAATATTGTGCAGCTGGTTTTCATCAGTAAACTGTTCTCCCGAAATAGTAACCTGCCAGTCCCACGGATCGGCAACCGGATACAGCACAAGTTCGCCGTCAACCTCTCCGCCGGGCATTCTATCGTTCCCGGGAGTCCACTCCCAGGTGGTACGATCTTTTATCGGAATAACCAAACGCTTTCTTGCGTAGCGAATTTCTGCCGGATCAAAATAAGCATCGTGCAGCAAAGAAAGAAACTGGACATCGCTTGCTTTTTCCAAAGTTATATCCAATTTCTTATATTCAGTTGTCAAAAAATCTTTCCAACGCATTTTACACCTTTTCCTCAATAGGTATCAAATTGTTTTCTTTGTAGAAAGTTTTGATATCTGCAATATATTCCCGCCCCAAGTGGTTGATAACGGCATCTTCTTTTTCCCAGTCTGGAGAAAAGCAGTCTCCATAAATTTTCAGCAAAAAGCCCTCCGTCAACGAATCACATTCACACGGCAGATTATTGATTTTCTCTTGCCATTTACATTCTTTTACAAGATCATTGCTGAAATATGTCCGCCAGAAGACACCGCAAAGACGTTTGTCATTTAATTTGATGTGATGTTCTTTTGTCCCTTGGACATGAACATACTTTACTCTGCATCTTGCATCCCAATGGGTATCAGATGTTGCAAAACAGAAACAGGGATGAGTAATTTCGATCATCCGCTTGAGAAATAATTCAACAGTTCCGGGATCAACCTTTTTCCCGACATCGAAAATAAACCTGTAAATACTATGATCTAAAAGAGTTGCATTATGTTTATAAAAAGCAAAATCCATTTTGGGCTGACTGATTTTTTTTAAGAAAAAACACTCATCATCCCATAACTGACTCAACTCTTCCTGATCGGTAAAAGTTTTATTGACCGGATCAAAACTGTTATATCTCTCCGGGGTGAAGATGCCATGAAACTCATT
>JAFWBQ010000127.1 GCA_017507125.1 Lentisphaeria bacterium | reverse complement strand
GATGTGAAGGTGTGAAGAGTTTGCCTGCGGCAAACGTGAAGTGCGCCCTGACGGGCGTAAGGATGTGCAGTTTTTATGAATTTTTTTGAGGCAATACAACGGTAAAACACCTATTTGACAAGTAACACTCACCAGCAATTCGATCAAAGTGAAAGCACGGCGCGCTTTTCTGTCTGACATCATTTTTCCCTTCCTCCTCTGTATAAAAATGACTTTACTGGAATGTATTGGCTTCAGGTCTGGGACGCCAGGCGGGGCCGTTCCATTCGGTTTTGCAGCACTTGTAGCAGAGATCCACATGGGGACGGGCGGTCCGGGTGTGGCCGTCAGCGTGAAGGATCCAGGCTTTCATATTGTGGCGGTAGCCCAGCAGATAAGTCCTTTCACCGTGGTCTTCGTGGTAGTCGCAGCGGTAGTCGGTGGCGCCGCCTCCGGCACTGTCAGCCAGATAGACCAGATAGGCAGGACGGTAAACATTGACAAGACGGACCGGCGCTGCGCCGTTGGTTCCGTTGAGGAATCTGTTGAAGGCCACTGAAAGGATCAAAGGGCTTTCTGCGCTGCCGGAGTTGTGGATGCTGAAGGGTGCAGGTCCATAAAAAGTTTTGCCAAGTTGTTGTTCAGAGACCTCAGGACAGAGGAATTTGTTGCGGTAGATCACGCCTTTGTGTCTGCGGAGACCGCCCAGATACTCATTGCCTGAAGTTGAGTTCCACAAGTCACTGTAGGGTGCCCAGGGGGAGTTGACACTGCTTCTGTTCCAGAAGTTTCCGGCAGCGACCTTTCTCCGGGGGAAAAAGCCGTTGAAATCAGACAGATAGATCCCCAGATATTTTCCCAGTGTGTTGAAGTTATTGTTGCAGGCGGTGCTTTTGGCCCTGCTCCGGGCCTGCTGCAGGGCAGGCAGAAGCATGGCGGCAAGAATGGCGATGATGGCAATGACCACAAGAAGTTCGATCAGCGTGAACGCTGATTGAGTGAAGATGTGAAGGTGTGAAGAGCATTTTTGACGAGCGTCAAAAATGCGTGAAGTGCGCCCTTCCGGGCGTAAGGATGTGCAGTTTTTATTTTTTGAAAAACGCTTCTGTTGTGCAGCAGAGGCAAGGAGGTCAATTGAGGTGAAGCAGTACTGCTTCACCTGTCCATGGACAGGTGAATATCTCTCTTTGTTGCCATAAACACGATTACAGCAGAGATGTGATCTTTTCACCAGCAGTTCGATCAGCGTGAAGAAAGGAACGGCGCGATTCAATTTACTTTCCATGGTAATCACCTCTTTTAATGAAAACTCCCTGCGAAATGCAGTATAAATATACATGAGGGATTTTTCAATGTCAAGTGTTTTTTTTTACATGGAAAGTTTTTTTTCTAAAAAAATTCAGGATCCCTCTTGCAGTTTCTTCAGCTCTTCTCTTTTTTCCGTTGTTATTGATAGGTATTTTTAGCGGGACGGGGGCGCCAGGTGGGACCATCCCATTCATACTTGCTGCAAAGATAGCAATATTCATGAGGTTTGATCGTTTTGGCGTGTCCGTCGGTAAACAAAAGCCACGCCCGCAAATTGTGACGGTAGCCCGCCATTCTTGACTTACTGTTTTCAGCGTGGTAGTCAAGGCGGTAATCGGTAAGACCTGAACCGGCACTTTCAGCCATGAAGACCAGATGGGCAGGACGTTTGATGATCGACATACGCACGGCGGGGTAATCGGTACTGAGGCGGTTGTTGAGCGCCATGCTCAGAAAGAGAGCGTTCAGGGAGGCGGGGACGTTGGTGTGCGGAGCGGGAACTTCCCATTTGTAAGTCAGATTTTTGGTGGAGATGTCAGGACAGGTCAATCTGTTGTAGTAATACTTTTTGCTGTAAAGACGGATACCGCCGATATGCTCATAACTGGATCTTTTGATCCACAAGGATCTGTAAACGCCCCAGCCGAAATTGCCGAAATGCTGGTTGGTATAGTGGGAGCCGCCACCTTCAATGTAAGGCATGAAGCCGTTGTAGTCAGAGACGTAGAGCGCCAGATATTTTCCCATGGTGTTGAAGTTGTTGCCGCAGGTGCTTCCTTTACCTCTGGCGCGGGCCTGCTGCAAGGCGGGCAGCAGCATGGCGGCGAGAATGGCAATGATGGCGATTACGACAAGAAGTTCGATCAGCGTGAAAAACGCAACGGAACGGTTCTCTTTTCTTTTCATGGTACTTACCTCTTTTTTAATAAAAACTCTCTGAAAAATCCGGTGCAGATATACATGACCCTTTTCTCAAAGTCAAGCGCAAACACTGAGCAGAAGAGAGGGGTGAAGCTCCGACCCTTTTTTCAGGCTTCAGCTTTTTCCTTTTTCTTTCCGGAGCTGATGATAAGCGTCATGCCTCCCAGGATCAGCACAAAGGCAGCGATAAAGGACGCTGTGATGCTTTCTTTGAGAAAGATCATGGAAAACAAAGTGGCACAGATGGCGCTCAGATATCCGAAAGAGCCCAGAACGCCCGGTTCAACATGTTTCTGGGCGTAACTCCAGAGCCAGACCGCGACACCCCCTGAAATGGCGGCAAGGTAGATGAGTCCGCCCCAGACTCTCAGTGAAAAATCAAATGTGACATCGCAGAAAAAAAGCATGGGAACCATGAGCAGAAGTCCGCAGAACCGGTAGAGCACCGTACAGAAAGCTCCATTGTATCTGGATGAGGCATCCCCGCCGAAAACAGTGAAAAGCGCCCAGAAAACACCTGAAAGCAGTGCCAGCATATCACCGCCCAATGTGGTCATCCCCGTTGAAGTGAAAGCATCTCCCCCCCGGCTGAAAGCGGCAAGCACGATACCTCCGAGCCCCATAAGGACTCCCAGGATCTTGCGCCCTGAAAGGAGTTCTTTGGCACAGATAAAGGAAATGAGCAGTGTGAAAACAGGGGAGGTGTTGGCAAAAAGAGATGTCCTTGCGGCGGTGGTGTACTTTGCCGCGGCGAAACACAAGGCGCCTTCGGCAAAGAGAAAGAATCCCAGCAGCAGAAAGATCTTCCAATCCTGTTTCCAGTTTTTGCCGAACCTGCCCCAGCTCCCCTCTTTGGCGGAAAAGGTGAAGGGACACATCAGAAAAGCACACATGGCTGTTCTGAGCCATGAACTCCACCATTCATCCAGATTTTCCATGCCCCCTGATTTGAAGATCAGACGGAACACAGGGTAGTTGCTCGCCCAGCACATAGTGGCGGCAAGAGCGCAAAAAAGTCCGGTCAGACGCTCTTTATTCATATTCGGTAAAAAACTCCGCAGTTTTTTGTGTTATAACTCCCGGCGGTTCAAGCCGTGTCTATAATATACTCTCAAGAGTCTCAACAATCAAACACGCTGTATAGAAAATTTGAAAAAATGAGGTAATTTCAAAAGTCATTCAAAAAATGGCAAAGATGTCATTCGCAAAGAGCTGTAAAGGGTAGTTTGAGGCTGCTACCTGCAAGGTAACAGCCGAAAACGCTCCCTTTATCAGATCGAAGCGAGGGCGCTTTG
>JAFWBQ010000126.1 GCA_017507125.1 Lentisphaeria bacterium | reverse complement strand
GATGTGAAGGTGTGAAGAGTTTGCCTGCGGCAAACGTGAAGTGCGCCCTGACGGGCGTAAGGATGTGCAGTTTTTATGAATTTTTTTGAGGCAATACAACGGTAAAACACCTATTTGACAAGTAACACTCACCAGCAGTTCAATCAGCGTAAAAGAATTGCGTTTCATCAATTCAAGCTCCTCTCATCATGTTTCAATAATAATGTTTTGTATGATCTCCATCATGATCAATAACCGGCCAGGGATTCCAGAAAGCGCTGTATGCGGCCACAGAAGTGGCGGAATTCCAATATCCTTTGATTTGAGATTTTTTGCGGTTCTCTACGTGAAAGTCACCGAAAATCAAAGAGGCTCCGGCATTGGCTCCGAGACCGTGGCGAAAAGCAATGGCACGTTCAACAGGGGGTCCACCGGGGATACTTTCATAATTGAAACGCAGCGTACTGCTGGGAGTGGAATTTTCTGCTTCAGCAATGGGGCACCATGCGGAAGGACGCCGCAGCAGATTTGATTTCATCTTGTTGTTGTACATAAATTTGTCATCACTTCCGCCGTCACCTGTCATGGCAATGCCGACCCGGGAAAGAATAGTCGTTCCTTCACGGACCAATCCAACAGAAGGCAATTTGGGACAGGCGTATTTGCAACGGGTCTTGGTGGCTCCCAATTCATAGTAACTGAAAATATATCCGGTCTGATTGACTCCGAGATAGCGGGCAATGCTTCCCGTATCGGATTTATCATTGGCATTTGCGGGCAGATTGGAGAGAAAAAAGCAGTTGCGGCCCTGATTGCGGACACCTTTATTGCTCCAATATCCGGGCCACCAGCCATTATTGTCATCAGCATAAAAATTGATGACATTGCCCAGCGTTTTCATATTATTGATGCATGCGGAAGTCATACCCCGTTCCCGCGCCTGCTGCAAGGCGGGCAGCAGCATGGCGGCAAGGATGGCAATAATGGCGATAACGACAAGAAGCTCTATTAAGGTGAAGCTGTACAGCTTCACCTGCCCATGGGCAGGTGAAAGACCTTGTTCTTTGCCATAAACACGATCACAGCAGAGATGTGATCTTTTCACAAGAAGCTCAATCAGCGTAAAAAGTTTTATTTTCATATTTCAAAAACCACATTAAATTTTGACTGTCATTCATAATATACACCTTAAACACTTGAAATACAAGGTCAGAAAATATTCCTCAATTACGAAAGATCATATATTGATCATCCATTTTTGTTCCGGAGCAGAGCTTTCTCCCTCACAGGGAGGGAATGTTATTTTTTTTTGCTGACTGCGGAAAAAAATCAATTTCATGAGAGTTCCTGAACTTTCTTGACAAGACTCTCTTTCTGAGTTATATTATGGAATAATATTATTATATCAACTCTTAAGAGGTCATACAAACAATGAAACTCGGAACCAATCTTGTCTGCTTCATCCCTGCAAGAAAAGAGACTTACCGCTCCCACGAAGAGGCGGCGCGGCTCTGTTTTAACGCGGGGTTTGAATTTGTTGACTGTCACGTGGCCTTCACAGAAAATCCCGATTATCTGAACATCGCCCGGGATTTGAGACGCCAGTACGATGCCGCCGGAGTCAAAGTGCATCAGATCCACATGCCGCTCTTCCGGTTCCGCAAAGATGAGGACGGCGTGGCGCTTTTCCGTAAACACGCTCCCCGCGCTATGGAGTGCGCCGACATCCTCGGCGCCCGCGCCGCCGTCGCCCATGTGGATGAATACCGGATCAACTCCCCCGATGAGTGGATCTTTGACCGCATCCTTGAGATCACCGCCGACTACTTTTCAACGGCGGTTGAGAGCGGCAAAAAGTACGGCATTCTCCCCTGTATTGAGAACATCTATGAAGATCACCTCAATGTTCCTGAAGATTGCCGATCCCGCTTCTCTGCGGAAACAGAGGATCTTATCGCCCTTGCGGATCTTTTCAACGGTCAGGTCGGTATCTGCTGGGACTTCGGACATGGTCAGGTGGCTTACGGCGAAAATATGCCCGCAGAACTGCGTAAAGTGGGGAAACGCCTTGCCGCCACCCATGTCCACGACAACCATAGCGGCAAAGATCTTCACCTGCCCCCCTTCTTCGGCAAAGTGGAGTGGGAAACCATCATGCCCTATTTGAAAGAGATCAACTACGACGGATTTTTCAGCTTTGAATTGCTCCGCTCCTCATTCCCCGACGGGCTTGTGCAGGAGACCTTGAACTATCTCCACGCAACCGGCAGAAAACTCCTTTCCATGGCAGAGTGACAACAAGAGGATCATCAGAAATATGGCAAACGTTTACTTTATTCCCGTCCCCCACGAGCCCGGAGCTGAAAAACTTTCACAGATCGGCAGAAAGCTTCTGGAAATTCTCGTTGAAAAAGAAAATTTCTCCCTTGAAAAAGAGATCCCCCTGAAGCTCCATTTCGGCGAAAGGGGCAACTTCACCTTTCTCAAACCTGAGACCTACGACGGCATCATCGACTTTCTGGAAGAAAAAGAGATCAAAAGCGCCTTTACCGAAACCAGTGTTCTTTACGGCGGTGAGCGCTTCAACAGCGAGAAACATACCGCCCTTGCCCTTTCACACGGATTCAAACGCCTGCCGGTGGTCATCGCAGACGGCGCAAAAGGAGAAGAGGCGGTACAAGTTCCTGTGAATTTAAAACATTTCAAAAGCGTCAGCATCGCCGCCGGACTTGCAAAATACGATCAGGTATTGGTGCTTTCACACTTCAAAGGACACATGCTTGCCGGATTCGGCGGCGCCATCAAACAGCTTTCCATGGGATTCGGCTCCAAAGGCGGCAAGATGGCAATGCATCTGGGGGTGAAACCCCGGATCATGGGATTCATGTGCAAAAAATGCGGACTCTGCCGGAAACGCTGTCAGGTTCAGGCGATCTCAAACACCGGCGGCAGGTACAAGATCGACCACAGCAAATGTATCGGCTGCGGCGCCTGTTTTTCCATCTGCCCCCGCCACGCAGTTTCCATTTTTTCTTTAGGCGGATTCTGGAATGCCCTTTTCAAAGGGAAATTCTTCCGGGAAAAACTGGTGGAATATGCCTGCGGCTCAGCAAAAGAGAAAAAACACATTTACATCTCTTTTGCCGTCAACATCACCCGCGGCTGCGACTGTGAACCCCATCCCATGCCCCGCTGCATCAAGGATATCGGCGTTTTCGCCTCCACGGATCCTGTGGCAATAGATCAGGCGTGCTGGGATGCCGCCGCCAAAGCCGGGAAAAAGTTCAAAGGTGCCGAACAGCTCCAGTACGCTGAAAAATGCGGACTCGGCAGCCGGGAATACACCCTTATTGAGTGCTGAAAACAATAAATCACGCCAATGAAAAAGCCGCCGGTTTGAAGTTCCGGCGGCTTTTTTACAGCTTTTTATCAGAAGGCTCTGTTCCCATTACGGGTAGGTAAAAAAACTTTATCAGAAAATTTTTACAGACCGCTTTTTATTTTTGAGGATTCAAAAATGAAAAGCGTTACTGAAAAAGGTTTTCCGGCTTCGTTAAACTACGCCGTGACAAGGGGAAAAGGGGGAGTTCAGTTTTCGATTCTCGCAGCTAGTTACAGCTGCGAGTTATTCCGAAGCCGACGTTTCGGCCCGCCCCAACTCCCTCAACCTTTTTACCGACCTTTGTCGGGAACAGCGCTTATCAGAAGAGCCACTGAGCAAGAGAGGGCTCTGCTTTGCGCTCCACAGGGCCGGAAAACTCGACCTTGAGGATATTGCACAGGGGATCCGGAGGCAGAGCGGGCAGATCATAAACCTTCAACTTGCCGTTCTGAGCGTCGTAGTCAAAGGGAAACTCCTGACCGCCGTCAAGGAGAGTGACTTTGACAGGGGCCGTTCCAACATTGATGGCAGTCGCCACCTTTCCGGGCCAGCGGACGATGCACCAGTAAGCCGTATTCTCTTTCCGGGTCCATCCGCCCTGAAGATTGAGATCCACTTCGCCGGGAGCAGAGGATCCGATGAGGGGGCAGCGCTTGGAGTTGTAGACCGCTTCACCGTTCCGTTTGAGCCAGTTGCCCATGGTGACAAGTCTTTCATGTTCCTCTCCGCGGATCCTGCCGTCAGGCTGAGGACCGATATTGAGCAGATAGTTGCCTTCGCCCTGAGCGGCGCTGAGAAGATACTGTATCAGCTGTTCAGAGGACTTCCAGTTGGGGTTGAAGCGGGTGTAGCCCCAGCCGCAGCTGTCGCCGATGCACATGCAGCTTTCCCACGCTCTGCCTGAAGCGGAAGCCTTCACCACCTGTTCGGGGGTGTCGATATCCTCTTCAAGACCGGAGCGGTTGTTGATGATGATGCCGGGCTGAAGTTCCCGGACCATGGCGTTGAGTTCACGGGCGCGCCAGAAGTCGATCCGCTCCTCTTTGGTTCCGCTCAAATCGGCCATCCAGCCGCCGTCGTACTCAAGAACAGAGATCTCCCCGTAGTTGGTCATAAGTTCCCGCACCTGATTGTGGATCCGCTCCACGAGGGCATCCTTTGATTCAGGGAACTTTTTCGGCTCAAAGTAGCCGGGGAAACGCCAGTCAAGAAGTGAATAATAAAGTCCCACCTTGAGACCGAATTTCCGGGCGGACTCAACATATTCGGCAACGATATCCCGCTTGCAGCCGTGTTTGGCGGCGGTGAAGTTGGAGTATTTGCTGTCAAAGAGAGAAAATCCCTCATGGTGACGGGTGGTCAGCACCACATATTTGGCACCGGCGGCTGCGGCAAGTTCGCACCACTCATCGGTGCAGCCTTTGGCAGGTTTGAAATCATCGGCAAGTTTGGCATACTCCGCAGGGGAGATCCGTTCGGAGTACATGGTCCACTCGCCCCGCCCGGTGAGGGCATAAAGGCCGTAGTGAATGTAGATACCGAATCTTGCTTCATGAAACCATTTCATACGTTCTTCGTAAGTCATAGTTTATATACCTTTTTTTAATTGGTTTTTAATTTATACAATCCCCGGAGTTCCCGGGCGGCATTGACTTTTGTCCACAGCTCCTCATCCCGTCTGAGGAGTTTCACAAAGGCGCTTGACGTCACCAGACATGCGGCTGCGGCGGCTTTGTGATCGTAATCATTTTCTTCAAGCACATCAAGGAGGCACGCCAGATTGAGAGGGTACTCCTCATGGGTAACGGCGCATTCGATGCGGGGCGGCAGCTCTGCCGGAAGAGATCGCACCTCAAACGCAATGCGCCGTCTCAGCTTTCGCAGTGCATGGGCACGGTTGACGTGCTGGCTGCGCTCAGTGCAATCTTCTGCGGAAAAATTTTCATCTTCAAGCAGAACCACTCTGGCGGCGGAAGAGGTTTTGTTCCTTTTCTGACCGCCGTTGCCTGAGCCGCGGCAGAATTCAAGACGGCAGCATGAAGAAAGTTCTTCATCTGAAGCCTGAAGCAGAGTGTTTCTTCTGACCCGGTCCATAAAATTATTTTTCCTGCAAAAGATCGTAAAGATCGGCGGCAATGGCGGCAGCCTCTTTGGCGGCGGCATCCATTTTTTCCTTTTTGCTTTCCTCTTTGAGCCCCAACTGTTTTTCTTCGGCATCAGTGATGGCTTTTTCCTGCTGATAATCTCTCCAGCGTTTGGCTTCGTTCAGGGAAACGCTCTTTTTCTTGCGATGTTCGCGGAACATGAGGATACGTCTGTTTATCATTTTGAATTCAGACGAAGCGGCAACGCGGGCAGCGGATCTCTTTTTCAGAATGGCGATCTTCTCGTCTATATCTGAAATGTAGCTGCTGCGGTTGACAGGATCGATATTGTCCCAGGGAAGATGGTTGTCAAGGAACATTTCACCGACTTTCATCTCTTCTGTCAGCGAAGGAATACGGATGTCGGAACGGATCCCCAGCTGCTGCACTGAGCTGCCGGTGATACGGTAAAACATTTCGATTTCAAAGGTCACACTGCCGATGGTACGGGATTTCGGAGGAAAAAGAGTGTATCCTTCTTTGAGTTTTTCGACCTGAAGAACGGTGCCTTTTCCGAAAGAACGGCTGTCACCCACAACGACAGCACGCTCACAATCCCTGAGCGCGGCGCAGAAGATCTCTGCCGCTGAAGCAGAAAACTTGCTGATCATGATGACAACAGGAGCGGTCCACTCCACTGAGGGATTGTCATCTGCCGCGAGGGCGATACGGCGGCGGAAGTCCCGGCGCTGGACCACAGGGCCCGTGGGAATGAAAAGTCCGGTCAGGTTGATGGCTTCTGCCAGACTGCCGCCCCCGTTGCGGCGCAGATCCATGACCAGTGAATGGACTCCTTCGTTGCGGAACTTGACAAGGAGCTTGCGGACATCTTCACTGCAGCGCTTGAAATTGGGATCACCTTTGATGGCAGCTTCGAAGTCCATGTAGAAACTGGGCAGGGTGATCACGCCCACCTTTTTGCCGTTGCAGTTGATGATCCTGCCGCTTGCTTCACTGTCCACCAGCTGTATCTTGGCCCGCGTCAGAGTGATGCGCACAGGAACGCCGCTGCGGCCTTTGGCGCCGGGGAGAACGGTCAGCGTGACCTTGGTGTTTTCCTTGCCGCGGATGTATTGGACCGCTTCATCCACGGGCATGTCGATCACATCCACGGTGGCACCGTTTTCCTGGGTCACGGCAACGATCCTGTCATTGATCTTGAGTCTGCCGTCTCTGGCAGCAGGACCGCCGGGAACAAGGGAGACGATCTTGATGAAACCATTGTCCGTGGTCAGTGTGGCTCCGATACCCGTCAGAGAAAGACTCATGTCGATATCAAAATTTCTGGCGGTCCGGGGCGCCATATAGTTGGAGTGGGGACCATATACGTGAGCAAGGGCATTGAGATAGATGCCCAGTATGTCGATCTTGCTGCGTTTCTGCACGGCGTTGTCCACATCCCGGAGCCGCTTCAGAACTTTAGATTTCGGCGTCCCGGCGTTCCAGCGTTTTGCGTCCTCCAGAGCCTTGCGGTCATCCGGATCTGAACTTTCGACCATGGCACGGTCGAAAAGACGGTAAAAAAGGACTTCGTTCTTGATGCGTTTTTTCCACAGAGCGTGGAGTTCGGCGTCATCTTTGCACCGGGGCAGTTTGGAGCGGTCGGGTGTGTACTCCTCATCCACGGTGAAATCAATCGGTTTTTTCAGAATTTCTTCAGCAAATGCCTTGTATTCTTTGTAGCGCGCAAGAAAACGGGCGTAGATCTGAAATGCTTTGGTGTTGTCGCCCTTGAGCAATGCAGCAAAGTGTTCTTCCGGAGTGCGTCTGAAAAGTTTGATATCTTTTTCTGTAAAAAAATCATTGTTGCCGTCAAGTGCCTTTATATAGGCATCAAGGTGCGCCACTGCCAGTTTTGGAGTCAGCTCGATCTGGCGGTAATGGTTCTTGTGCAGCGTCTGCAATGTTTTAAGGGTGATGGCAGAAAGCTGTTTGTCTGTAAAAACAGTTTCATCCGGCGCCGTACCTTTGCAATTGAAGGCGGAAAAGAGAACAAGCAACAGTGCTGCCTGAAGAGAAACAGAAAGGATTTGTCTTGATTTTTTAAACATGATAGAAACTCCTGAGTTAGCAAAAAAATTCATCGCAGTAATATAACGCTCCATGCTTTTATTTTCAAGCTGATATTGATGAAAAAACGGCTCCCGGGAGGCGATGTGGAGGATTTTTTTCAAAAAATCTTTAAGAAAAGTGTTGTAATGAAAGAATATTGTGCTATATTATGCGCTTGGGTCAAAATCAAAAGTATTATTATTCACCCCTTACTGAATGGAATTTCAAGAGATGAATTGTGACTTTTCAAAACTGAGTTCTGCTGAACTTGCAGGCATCAGACGCGAATTGGAAGAACGTTATGCCGCATTTCAGGCACAGAAACTCAAACTCAACATGGCACGGGGAAAGCCGGGCGCTGAACAGCTGGATATCAGTGATTCCATACTTGACAGTGCCAATCCCAAATTTGCCGCCGACGGCACCGACTGCCGCAACTACGGCGGTCTTGAAGGAGTGCCTGAAATGCGTCAGCTTTTCGGCGATGTGCTGGGTATCAACCCTGACAACATCATCATCGGCGGCAACTCAAGTCTGAATCTGATGTACGACGCCATGGCGCGTCTGATGCTTTTCGGAACTCAAGGCAGTACTCCCTGGGGCAGACTTCCCAAAGTGAAGTTCCTCTGTCCTGCTCCCGGATATGACCGCCATTTTGCGGTGACGGAGGAGTTCGGTTTTGAAATGATCACCGTCCCCATGACTGAAAACGGTCCCGATATGGATGTGGTGGAGTCCCTGGTCAAGGCAGATGACACCATCAAAGGTATCTGGTGTGTTCCCCTCTACTCCAACCCTGAGGGCGTTGTTTACAGCGATGAAACAGTGACCCGCCTTGCCGCCATGAAGTGTGCCGCTCCTGATTTCCGGATCTTCTGGGACAACGCCTACGGTGTCCACCACCTCTATGAGCCTGTTGTGCTGAAAGATATCTTTGCCGAATGCGAAAAAGCAGGTCACCCCGACCGTGTGCTCTATTTCTTTTCCACCAGCAAGATCACCTATCCCGGAGCCGGTGTTTCCATGGTTGCCTCAAGTCCTGCCAACTGTGCAGAGATCCTCAAGCACATGACGATCCAGACCATCGGTCACGACAAGCTGAACCAGCTCCGCACATTGCAGCTGCTGAAAAATGCCGACGGACTCAAAGCCCAGATGGAAAAACAGGCCGCTCTTCTGCGTCCCAAATTTGAACTTGTTCTTGAGACTCTTGAAAAAGAGCTCGGCGGAACCGGACTTGCCCAGTGGAAGACTCCCCGGGGCGGTTACTTTGTTGCCCTTGACACCATGGAGGGATGCGCCAAAGAGACGATCCGTCTTGCAAAAGAAGCCGGTGTCACCATGACAGGCGCCGGTGCAACGTTCCCTTACAAGAAGGATCCCCGCGACTGCAATATCCGTATTGCCCCCACCTATCCGCCTCTTGAAGAGCTGGCCGTTGCCATGGAGCTTTTCTGCGTCTGTGTCAAACTTGCCGCAGTTCGCAAGCTGACGGCGTGAGTGTTGCTCTTGTTTTCCTGCCTCTCTGTTTTACCGCAGAGAGGCTTTTTTAGTATGCGCGGCATGCGCATTGACTCGTCGGTGAAAGTCCGATACAGACCTTGTCAGTAGGAACTGTTAGCGAAAGCCAAGGGTGTCCATCGTGAGGTGGAATCTGAAAGAAGGCAATAGCAAAATCCCGGTC
>JAFWBQ010000125.1 GCA_017507125.1 Lentisphaeria bacterium | reverse complement strand
GATCCATAAAAACCGCTTTTCCGGCCCTGAAAGCCACATTGAAAGCTGAAGCATCCTTGAGGATCATGCCGCTGTCAAGAGATTCTTCCATGATCTCAAGGGTGAGCAAAGCCGCCTCTTTGAGCTGCGAAAAACTCCATTCATAAGGATAAGATATAAAGGGAAGTTTTTCCAGAAGAAGCGTGTTTTCATCGCCGTCTGCAAAGGTGAAAGGGACTATTTTTCCTGAATCAAGAAGACGGCGGCAGAGTCCGGAACCGAGAAAAAAGGAAAAATCCTTTTCCCCTGCCGGTAATATCCTGCGGCAGAACTGCCCTGATTTCTGAAAAACAAAACCCGACGGATCCCGGAACGAACCCGGGAGTTTGAGTTCTGTTTCACTCATTGTGTTCCTGCTCCTTCCGGAAGTTGAAAGAGCGTTTCAGCCACTCTCTGATCTGCCTGAAAAAGAAACAAAGTGAAAACACCAGTGCCGCCGCAGCTTGCAGAAGCATACTCCCTGTGCCTGAATCAATATACATTTTTCTCCTCCTCATATTGAATATTGACTGTGGGTTATGCCTTTTTAACGGCAAATCCATACAGAATATTGTCTCAGACGGGTATTTTTTAAAAGTTTATGAAAAACCCTCTTCAACCCCTTGCTTTTTCATTTAATGACATCTATATTACATGGCAGAAATCACCGAAACCTTAAATACAAAGGAAATTTTATCATGGTCAAACCTCTGGGTGTCCAGCTGTACTCAGTCCGTGAGTACGCCAAAGAAGATTTCGTCAAAGTTCTGAAAAAAACCGCAGAGATCGGTTACAAGGTGGTGGAACCCGCCGGATTTTTTGATCTGACTCCGGCAGAGTTCAAAAAGATCATTGATGATCTGGGCCTTGAGATCTACTCCAGCCACCGCCCCTGGGCGCGCTCTGTTGATGACGTGAACGAAAATGTCGAGATCCTGGGCACTCTGGGATTGAAAAACTGCGTCTGCGGCTACGGCCCCGATGACTTCAAGGATATGGATGCCATCAAACGTACCGCAGACAACTCCAACGCTCTGATCGACGCCTACGCCGCTCAGGGGATCACCATGTTCCAGCACAACCACTACTGGGAGTTTGAACGCCTTGACGGCAGGATCAAATATGAGATCTATGATGAACTCTGCCCCCGGATGCAGTATCAGATCGACTGCTTCTGGAGCACCAACAAAGGCTCGGAAGATGCTGTTGAGATGCTGAAGAAGTTTTCTGACAAATGCGTCCTGATCCACATGAAAGACGGCGTCTGCAAACAGCAGGCCGCCAATGCGGGCATGAAAGACGGACTTCTTGATATGAAGATCGATCTGCTTCCTCTGGGCACCGGAACGCTGCCTATCCCCGAGCTGATCAAAAACGCTCCCGAACAGGCCTCCACCGTCATCGTGGAACTTGACTACTGCGAGATCGAGATGTGGAAAGCTCTTGAAATGAGCTACAAATATATGACTGAAAACGGCTTCTGCGCCGGAAACAAGTAATAGAGAAGGTGGAAATCATGGCTGTCAAGAAAAGTACTGCCGCCAAGGCCGCTCCTGCAAAGAAAAACGCAGCGGCAAAAAAAGCCGCTCCCGCAAAGAAAACTGCAGCAGCAAAAAAAGCTGCTCCCGCAAACAATATTCCCAAAGCTAAAGAGTTCCGCCGGGTCAAGATGGGTATCATCGGCTGCGGCATGATCTCTGACACCTATTTCCAGGCGGCTCAAAAGTTCAACGTTATCGAAGTTGTCGCCTGTGCCGACATCATCCCTGAACGCGCCAAAGCCAAAGAGGAGCTTTACGGCTGCAAGGCTATGACCAATGAAGAACTCCTGGCGCGGAAAGATATTGAGATCGTTCTCAACCTGACACCTCCTCAGGTTCACTCCAAAATCGCCATTGATACCCTCAATGCCGGGAAGCACGCTTACAGCGAAAAGCCTTTTGGTGTCGACAGTGACGATGCCGCAAAGGTGATGCGCCTTGCCGCTGAAAAGGGACTCCGGGTGGGATGCGCCCCTGACACGTTCCTTGGAGGCGGGATCCAGACCTGCCGCAAACTGCTGGATGACGGATGGATCGGCAAACCCATTTCCGCTACTGCCATCGTTATGGGCAGAGGCCCTGAAAAGTGGGGGCAGGCTCCCTTCTTCTATGACTACGGCGCAGGTCCCATGCTGGATCTCGGACCCTATTATGTGACGGCACTGGTCAACTTTTTCGGCCCTGCCAGAAGTGTTGCCGCCATCACCACCAAAGGTTCTGAGTTCCGTACCTACGGCGCTGAAGTTGGTGAAACCTACAAGGATACCTACAAGCCCTTTGACCGTTATCCTGTGAATGTGACCACCCACCTGACAGGCGTTATCGAGTTCCAGTCCGGCGTCCTTGCCACAGTCATCACCAGCTTTGAAGCCTATGCCAACACTCATCCCCGTATTGAGATCTACGGCGATGAGGGGACCATGACTGTTCCTGATCCCAACACCTTCGGCGGGCCTGTGAAGGTCTTCCGCCGGGGCAGCGGCGAGTGGAAAGATATGCCTCTTTCACATATTTACACTGAAAACAGCCGTTCCATCGGTGCCGCTGATATGGCAATCGCTCTTCAGACCGGCAGAAAGCACCGCTGCAGCGGTGAACTTGCCAACCATGTGCTTGAGATCATGCTTGCCTTTGACAAATCCAGCAAATCCGGAGCCAGGGTCTATATGGAAACCACCTGTGACCGTCCTGAACCGCTTCAGATGGGGCTGGAACCGGGAGAAGTAGAAAAGTAATTGCCGATTTCTTCTGAAACAGAGGAGTTCTTTCTTAACTTGCAGGAAAGAACTCCTTTTTTAAAAGAAAAAAACTGAATAATCCGGATTTTTTTCAAAAAACAGTTGGAAATATCAATAAAGGCATGCTATATTATACACAGAGCAAGATGTACCGGTTCCTCTCTTGAAGGAATGGTAAAGAAAAAATGAATTTTTTTTCAGAAAAGCACTTGCAATTTTCAAAAAACGGCGTTATATTAAGAAATCGTCGATACGATTAAGTAATAACGGCGGGTTGATAGCTCAGTCGGTAGAGCATCGCCCTTTTAAGGCGGTGGTCCCGGGTTCGAGTCCCGGTCAACCCACCATTTTTTTGATTTATAACACGAAGGATTCGGTAAAATGAGTAAAGTCTGCGCACTCTGCGGCAAGGTCCGCGGCAACGGCGGTTGCATCACCCGGCGCGGTCTGGCGAAGAAGGCAGGCGGCATCGGTATGCATGTGGTGAAGAATGTGAAACGTACTTTTGAAGTCAATCTTCAGAGCGTTAAGATCGTTGAGAACGGCACCGTCAAGACCGTGAAACTCTGCACCAGCTGCATTCGCACCGGGAATTTCCAGAAGGCGTAATCCGCCACCATTCGGAATACTTCGGAAGCAGGCGGGTTCCTTTTTGGAAAGGGACTCGCCTTTTTGCTTTTTTATGAATCAAACCTTACAGCTGTTTCTTCAATCTTCGTTGAAGGATTATCAAGGAAAGAGTTTTTGCTATGCTCGGTTTAGGTGACGGTTTTGTCTTCGCAGCCATGATCGGTACTGTTGCTGTTACGTTGGTCTGTGTCATTTTCGGGGCAGTCAGTTGGAATTCCGGGACAGGAGAAGATAAAAAATGAGCAGTGTGCTTTCCCCCCTTTTTCTCGCAGCAACTGCCGGAATGAATACCTGGGTGCTTGGCGTACTTATTGTCTTGTATGTTATCGTGATCGGTTATCTCGGCTTCAGAGGGTTCCGCAAAACCAAAAGCAATAAAGATTATCTTGTGGCAGGCAGAGAAACTCATCCCTTTGTCATGGCAATGAGTTACGGCGCCGCTTTTATCAGTACCTCCGCCCTTGTGGGATTCGGCGGCATCGCCGGGCAATTCGGAATGGGATTGCTCTGGCTGGTTTTTATGAATATTGCCTTCGGCATCCTTATCGCATTTATCTGGTTCGGCAGAAGAACCCGTGCCATGGGCGTGGCTCTGGGGGCCGCCACATTCCCTGAATTTATCGGCAAAAGATTCCACTCCAACGGACTGCGCCTTTTTATCGGTGCGGTCATTTGCATTTTTATTCCCCTTTACTCAAGCGTTGTCCTTATCGGCGGTGCCCGCTTTCTTCAGGAAGTGATGATGATCCCCTATGGGTGGGCGCTGGGGATCTTTGCCGCAGTGGTGGCGATCTATGTGATCTTCGGCGGTCTCAAAGGAGTCATGTATGTGGACGCTCTTATGGGCAGCGTCATGCTGGGAGGTATGCTGCTGCTGCTCGTTCTCTGCTATGTGAAACTTGGAGGCGTTGTCCCCGCTCATCAGGCGCTGACTGACATGGCCCCCCTCGTGAAAGAAAGAATGCCTGAGGCATACGCTCTGGGACACAGAGGGTGGACCGTAATGCCGGAATTCAATTCCGTCTGGTGGTGGACCCTTGTGTCAAGTCTTATGCTGGGTGTCGGTATCGGCGCCCTTGCCCAGCCTCAGCTGGCAGTGCGTTTCATGACCGTGAAAAGCACACGGGAACTGAACCGGGCGGTGCTGATCGGTGCTGTTTTCATCTGCTGCACCGTGGGGGCGGCGTACACGGTGGGAGCTCTTTCAAATGTTTTTTTCTACGCTCCTGACAAAGGTATCGCCGGTGACGTGCAGCTTCTTGCCATTGAGGCTGCCAAAGGGAACCCCGATCTGATCATTCCCATGTTCATCCGTGAGGCTCTTCCCTCTCTGGTGCTCTACCTCTTTTCTCTCACCATGCTCTCTGCCGCCATGTCGACTATGAGTTCTCTTTTTCACGTGACTGGCTCCTCTCTCGGTCATGATATCTACCGCTCAGTGACTCTTTCGGGAGCAGACAGTATTGCTGTCACCCGTGTGGGGATCGTTTGCGGTATCATTGTTTCTGTGATATTCGCCATCCTGCTGCCTCCCGGCATCGTCGCCCGCGGAACGGCGATTTTCTTCGGCGTCTGTGCGGCCTCTTTTCTGCCCACCTATGTGGCGGCTCTTTACTGGCGCGGCGCGACCCGTGCCGGAGTTTTTGCCAGTATCGCCACCGGAGTGGCAGCAAGCCTCTGCGGACTTTTCTTTTTCCACATCAAGGAATCTGCTGCGCTGGGCGTCTGTAAGTTCTTTTTCGGCAGAGATGTGCTTATTACAGCTCATCCCTGGCCGGTGGTGGATCCCTTTATTTACTCGTTCCCTCTGGCGATCATTGTGCTGATCGTTGTAAGTTTGTTCACAAAAAAACCGGGCGCAGCACTGCTTGAACGCTGTTTCCCGGATCCTACGGAGAAAAATTGATATGGCTTTCAAAAACGTTTCCAATCAGGTGAATTTTCCGGAACTTGAAGCTGAGATCCTCAAGTTCTGGGAAGAGAAAGAGATCTTTAAAAAGTCCCTTGAGCAGCGCAAGGAGTGCAAGGAGTTCGTCTTCTATGACGAACCTCCCTTTGCCACCGGTCTGCCCCATTACGGACACCTTCTTGCCGGTACCATCAAAGACGTGATCCCCCGCTACCAGACCATGCGCGGCAACTACGTTGAGCGCCGCTTCGGCTGGGATACCCACGGACTCCCCATTGAAGCTCTGGCTCAGGATGCCCTCGGTATCAGCGGCGCCCACGAGATCAAAAAGTTCGGCGTTGACAAGTTCAACGAACAGTGCCGCTCCATGGTGCTGCGTTATGTGGGTGAATGGCGCAAAACGGTGACCCGTATGGGCCGCTGGGTTGACTTTGACAACGACTACAAGACCATGAATCCCGGATTCATGGAGACCATCTGGTGGATCTTCAAGCAGCTGTGGGATCAGGGAAGGATCTATAAATCCTACCGGATCATGCCCTATTCCTGGAAACTTTCCACACCTCTTTCCAACTTTGAAGCCGGCAGCAACTATAAAGATGTTCAGGATCCTGCCATCACCGTCCGCACCAGAGTCCTCTCAGGCGCCGATGCCGCCTGGGGCGATACCTATCTTCTGGTCTGGACCACTACCCCCTGGACTCTGCCCGAAAACCTTGCCATCTGCGCCGGTCCCGATGTGGACTATGCCATCGTCCGCGACCTGACCGATGAGAAAAAGAGCTGCTATGTTATGGCAAAGGCGCGTATTTCCACCCTCTTCAAGAAAGAGGATCAGTATGAGATCGTTGCTGAACTCAAGGGTACCGACCTCAAGGGCTGGGAATACGAACCCCTCTTCCCCTACTTTGCCGACTTCAAAGCCGAGGGGTGTTTCCGCGTCCTCAATGACGGATATGTGAGCACCGACGACGGTGTGGGACTTGTCCACATCGCTCCTGCCTACGGTGAAGACGACTTCCGCGTCTGCCGCGAAGCAGGCATCAACTGCATCGCCGATCCTCTGGATGTCTCCTGCAACTTCACTGACAAGCTGCCGGAGTATCAGGGACGCTTCTGCAAGGATTGCGACAAGGATATCATCCAGCGCCTGAAAGCTGAGGGCAAACTTGTCCATCAGGCGACCATCAAGCACTCCTATCCCTTCTGTGACCGTACAGATACTCCCCTGATCTACCGCGCCATCGAAGCATGGTACGTCCGGGTTGAGGATCTTCACGAGCGTCTTGCCAACGGCAACAAAGATGTGCGCTGGCAGCCCGACTATGTGGGGGGCAAACGCTTCACCAACTGGCTCCTCAACGCCCGTGACTGGAACATCAGCCGCAACCGCTTCTGGGGTTCCTGTATCCCCGTGTGGATCAACGATGAAGATCCTGCCGACTGCATCTGCGTGGGCAGTGTGGAAGAACTGGAAAAACTTTCAGGTGTGAAAGTTACCGATCTTCACAAGCACTACGTTGACAAGGTGGTCATTCAGAAAGATGGCAAAACCTATCACCGCACCCCTGAAGTGCTGGACTGCTGGTTTGAATCCGGCGCCATGCCCTACGCCCAGCAGCACTATCCCTTTGAGAACAAGGAACGCTTTGAGAAGAACTTCCCCGCCGACTTCATCGCCGAAGGTCTTGACCAGACCCGGGGATGGTTCTATACTCTCATGGTGCTGGGTGTCTGCCTCTTTGACAAGTCTCCTTACAGAAACGTGGTGGTCAACGGTCTGATCCTTGCTGAAGACGGCAAGAAGATGTCCAAACGCCTGAAAAATTATCCCGATCCCAACGAAGTGATGGAGCGCTGCGGTGCCGATGCTCTGCGTCTTTTCCTGCTGGGATCTCCTGTGGTACGCGCTGAGGATCTGCGCTTTTCTGAAGCCGGCGTCCGTGAGGTGCTGCGCGAAGTGATGATTCCCATGTGGAACGCTCTTTCCTTCTTCACCACCTATGCCAATGTTGACGGCTACACCCCCGCTGCCGGTGAGGTCCAGCCCCCCGCCGATCCCGCCAACGTCCTTGACCGCTGGATCCTCAGCTCCTGCGCCAGCATGATGGCGGAGCTGCGGACTGAACTTGACAACTACAATCTTCAGAAAGCCGCCAACCGTTATTCTCAGTTCATTGACGACCTGACCAACTGGTATATCCGCCGCAGCCGCCGCCGCTTCTGGAAGAGCGACTCCGACAGCGACAAGCGCGAGGCTTACCAGACGCTGCACTATGTGCTCCTGGTCTTTGCCAAGGCTGCCGCCCCCTTCATCCCCCTCACCACCGAAGCTATTTATCAGGTGCTGAAAACTGAAGGTATGCCCGAATCGGTCCATCTTTGTGACTATCCTGAAGTGATGGTGGCGAGAGATCCTGAACTTGAGCGCCAGATGGCTCTGACCCAGACAGCTGTTTCCAGCGGCCGTTTCCTGCGTACCGCCAACAACCTCAAGGTGCGTCAGCCCCTGAGCAAGGCGGTCATCGCCGCTCCCGACGCCGAAGCCCGGAAACTTCTGGCTCAGACCGTTGACATCATCGCTGAAGAGCTCAACGTGAAAACGGTTGAATTCTGTGATGACGAAGAACAGCTCGTGAAGCGTTCATGCAAAGCCAACTTCAAGGCTCTGGGGGCCCGTCTGGGCGGACAGATGAAAGCTGCTGCCGCCCGTATTGCCGCTCTGAGCGGTAAAGAGATCGGCAGCATCCTTGCCGGAAATGCTCTCTCTCTTGAACTCCCCGACGGAAGAACCGAAGAGATCACCGCCGCGGATCTGGTGATCCAGCGTGAAGAGCTCCCCGGCATGGTTGCCGCAAGCGAAGGGGGCGTTACCATCGCATTGAGTACTGAGCTGACTCCTGAACTCATCGCCGAAGGTTTTGCCCGCGAGCTTGTGAGTAAGATCCAGAATCTGCGTAAGGAGCGTGACTTTGAAGTTACCGACAGGATCAATGTCGCCTATGATGCTCCAGGTGAAGTGCAGGGAGCTCTTGCGAGCTTCAAAGAGTATATCAGCACCGAAGTGCTGGCGGCATCTTTCGGCCCCGGCACAGGCGACACCGAACTGGATGTCAACGGCACCAAAGTCATGATCGCCGTTGCCAAGTCTGAATAAATTATGGGAAATCGCGCCCGGGCAGGGATGTTCCTTGCCCTGCTGCTTCTGGTGGCGGCAGGGATCATCTCTTTGAATCAGGTGAGGAAGGTTCAGAAATTTTCTGCCGCCTTCCCCGCTATGGGAACAGTTGCCACAGTTACTTTGTATACTGATGAAGCCGGTTTTCTGAATGCGCTCAAAGAGGTGAAGGAATCTTTTGAGTTTGTTTCAGCTCTGGCAGATTTCAGAGATCCCCGGAGTGAGCTTGCACGTCTCAATAAAGAGGCGGCGCAAGCTCCTTTTTTATGTTCTCCGGAAATGTGGGAGATCCTGACGGAGGCACGTCTTGCTTTCAGACTTTCTGAAGGCGCTTTTGACATCTCTGTCAAACCCCTTATGGACCACTGGGGATTTTACCGCAGAACGTTGAAAAAAGTCCCTCCTGCTTCTGAAACGGCGGAAATAAAAAAATGCACCGGTCTTGATAAGGTGATATTTGATGAGCGGCATCACACGGTCCTCTTCCCCCGGCAGGGGTTCGCCTTTGATCTGGGAGGAATCGCCAAAGGATATGCCATTGAGTTTGCCGCCCGGAAAGTTATGGGGCGCGGCATTACAAGGGGCGTCATTGACCTGGGGGGGAATCTGCGGCTTCTTTCCGATCCCCCGCCGGGTAAGAAGTTTTACAGCATCGGCATCCGGCGCCCTGAGCGCCGGAACGGGGGTGTCATGCCTGAAGTACTTCAGCTTAAAGGCAACTCCGCCGTTTCAAGCTCCGGAGATTATGAACGTTTTGTGATTTTGGAGGGGAAAAAATACGGTCATATCATGGATCCTGCCACCGGGATCCCGGCTCCCGGAAAATTTGCCGTCACTGCCGTGGCGGAGTCCGGGGAGCGTTCAGACTGGCTCTCGACCGCCGTCTATCTGCGGGGCAGAAAGATGGCTGACAAACTGAAAAAACAATTGCCTCAAATACAATTTTTCATTATAGAGAAAGGGAAATATTGACCATGAAAAGATTTTTGACAACTTTTCTTTTGGCAGCTGTTGTAACGGCGGCATGCGGCGCCGAGTATGCAAAGGCTTTCAATTACAGGATCATCGTTCCTGACAAGGCAAGCGCCATAGAGAAGGCTGCTGCTGCGGAACTGAAGCTCCATCTTTCAAAAAGTTTTACCAGCCCCCTCAAACTCAACGGCAAGGTTCCGGAGGTCATCAGTTTTTACGTGGGGAACTCTGAAAAGACCCCCTTTGCCGGAGTCCGCTGCAAAGGTGAATTCGCTATCTTCCGCAAGGGGAATGATTTCCTTTTTGCGGGTGTCGATACACCAAACGGGAACCTTATGCGTCTCACCGATGATTGCGGAACGTTCCACAGTGTCGTCTATTTTGCTCAGAAATATCTGAATGTGAAAATTTTCATGCCCGGTGCTCAAGGGATCAAATACGCTTCAAATCCTGAGATCATCTTTTCCGGCACAGAGGATAGCCCTGTGCCGTCATACAGTGTCCGCGGATTCCAGAGCGCAGGAAAAGGCGTGGCAAAGGAGGAAGCTCTTCTCTACTTCAGACGCCGTCTGGGGAGCGTTCCCCGCTGGACAAAGACAAATTATTACTACAAGTTCCTCAACAGCTGGAACAAGCGCTTCAAGGACAGACCTGAACTTTTTGCCATGCACGAGGGACGCCGGGTCAATGAAAACTACCCCCGCCACTTTCCCTGTACCTCCAACCCTGCCGTGTTGGATCAGGTGGAAAAAGATATTGCTGAAGTCCTGAAAAAGCGTCCTTACATCTACTCCATCCGTTTCTTTTCCGATGCTCCTGTCCGCAGTTGTTCCTGTGACAACTGCCGCAACTCCGCCGTGGGCAAACTGGTGACTCCCGATGACCACAGCGAAACCGTTTACGCTTTTTTCTGCAAGATCGCTCAGAGAGTGCTGAAACACAAAAAGGGACTCTATTTCCATGTCCAGACCAAGGGCACTGTTTACTGCAATGTTCCCAAAACCGAAAAACTCCCCCCAAATACGGTGATCTCTGTGCTCACAGGACATTTTCTGCCTCAGGACTACAACAAGATGCGCGCTCTCTGCAGCAGCTGGCGCAAGGCCGGAGCAAAGGTGCTGGTCTACACCTATCCCCGAGCGCCTGAGATGAAGGATTATCCCCTTATGAATCCTCATCGTATTGCTGAATATTACAAAAACTTCAAGGGTGCCGCTGAAGGCAGCAACTTCGCTGAGGGACGCTCCAAAGTGCCTTACTCTTTCAGTGCTCTCAATACCTATATCCACAGTGCCGTCATGTTTGATACAAAGGTTGACGCGGATAAACTCATTGACGAATTCTGTTCTCTTGCCGCCCCCAAGTGCAGCGCTGAACTGAAAAAATTCTACACTGCCATGGAAAAACTTCTTGAAGGGGCAGGATTCCGTGACGACCCCCGTTTCAACTGCTACGCTCTTGAACGTTTGACCATTCCCCGTGAGCTTTTGAAGAAGAGCCTTGCCAAAGATCCCGGAAACCCCTTCCTCAAACAGCTGGATGCCGACTTTGAGAACTTTGTCGGTACTGTTGCCAAAACCGCTGTCGCGGTGAAACAGTACAAGGAAATGGTCAAGGCACACGATGATACCGCCGCAAAGCGGAAACTGGTGAAACTTTCAGAAAAACCGGTTTCCTTTTCCATGGTTCCTTTGAAGATCTATGAGAATTTTCAGGGCTCTCAGGTTGAGATCTCGCAGGTAAAGAAGAATTTCAAATTCAGAGTTTTCTGCCGGGAAAATCAGATCAAAAATCTCAATGTCCATTGTTCCGAAAATCATACCGGAGTCATCTGGGGCGATGATACCGCAGAGCTCTTCTTTTCCGCTCCCGGAGCCCCTTATCCCTATATCCATGTTGCCATCAACGCCAAAGGTATCTACCGTGTCCAGCTGAACTCCGCGCCCAAGGTATCAAAAGAGCTTCACTCTTTCAACTTCAGGACCGCAGGTAAGATCGGCAAAGATGGATGGAGCATCGAAGGCGAGATACCGTTTGCTCTGATTTCCTCCATGATCAAAGGGGGAAAGATGGATCTGGCAGTGACCCGCAGCCGCACCGTTACCGGCAAGCGACAGGCACAGCTGAGTTCAGTCCAGCGTACTTCCGCCGCCGGATTTCACGATCCCGGCAACAGATTTACTGTTGAATTGCGGTAAAAGGCTGATATTTGATATAAAGTCCATATAATGAGTAATTTTTTACTGGCAAAAAATGGATTGACAGAGTATATTTACTGAGCTGTTCATTCAACACTAATATGATCTAAGGAGAAGAGAATGAAAAAAGAACTTCGTTTGGGGGTCATCGGCTGTACCAGTCGCGGAACGCTTGCAGACAACGCACACAAGCCCGATGACGGCGTCCGGATCGTTGCCGGTGCCGATATCTACCCTGACGCCCGTGAACTTTTTCTGAAACGCTATGATGAAAAGTTCCAGTGCAAACCCAATGTCTACGAAGATTACAGAGAGATGATCGAGAAAGAAAATCTGGACGGTGTCTTTGTGACCGCTCCCGACTTTCTCCACGAAGAGATGGGCGTCTTTGCTCTTGAGCACAAGGTCCCTGTCTACATGGAAAAACCCCTTGCCATCACCCTTTCCGGAGCAGACCGCGTTCTTGAGGCCGCCTACCGCAACCGCACCAAACTTGTTGTGGGCCACAACATGCGCTATATGGACTACACCCGCAAGATGAAACAGCTCATTGAGGCAGGCGAGATCGGTGAAGTCAAAACCATCTGGTGCCGTCACTTCATCTGCTACGGCGGCGACGCCTACTTCAAAGACTGGCACGCCGCTGAGCGTTATGCCAACACCTTGCTGCTCCAGAAGGGCGCTCATGACATTGACGTCATCCACTGGCTTGCCAACGGTTTCAGCACCCGTGTTCACGGTATGGGCAATCTGACCGTTTATGACAAGCTGCCCCGCCGTGATGTTTCCCAGAAGCGGATCCCCTACACCAAAGTTGCCGCCTGGTCCGACGCCAACTGGCCCCCGGAAAAAACCGGCGGATACTATCCTGAAATCGAGGTCAACGATCTGAACATGATCCAGATGACCCTTGACAACGGCGTTCTTGCCTGCTATCTCCAGTGCCACTACGCACCTGACAGCTGCCGCAACTACACCGTTATCGGCACCAGAGGACGCCTTGAAAACCACGGCGGCAGCGAGATCCAGCTCTGGAACAACCGTGAGTGCAAATACCGGATCTACGGCGATAACACCTACCGTATGCCCACCTTAGTGGGGGGACACGGCGGTGCCGACCCCCGTATCGTTCAGAGCTTCGTTGATGCTCTGCGGGGCGAATATGATGTGTGGTCAACTCCTCAGGCAGCCCGTTACAGTGTTGCTGCCGGATGTGCCGGTGCCGACTCCATGCGTCAGGGCAACTGCCCCATCGACATTCCCAGACTTCCCGATTATCTGGAAAACTTTGACTTTGCAAGAGCAACCGAAAAGGAGAACATCTGATGCGTATTCTTGTTACCGGAGGCTCCGGTTTTATCGGAAGCCATATTGTGGAGCATTTTCAGGGAAAAGCCGAGATCCGCGTGCTTGACAACTTGCGCAGCGGTCACAGAGAGAACCTGAACGGCTTTGACGTGGATTTCCGTCTGGGCGACATCTGCGACCGCAAGGCGGTTGATGAAGCCATGGAAGGTGTGGATTACGTTTTCCACCTTGCCGCCATGATCAGTGTCCCCGAATCCATGACCAAGATCGCCGAGTGCATCCAGATCAACAATCTGGGAATGCTCAACGTTCTGGAGTCTGCCGCCGCTCACGGCGTGAAGAAGCTCTGCTTCAGCACCTCTGCCGCCATTTACGGCGACAACCCTGTGATGCCCAAGGTGGAAACTATGTTCCCGGAACCCAAGAGTCCCTACGCCATCACCAAGCTGGACGGCGAATACTACTGCAACATGTTCACCAAAGAGGGAAAACTTCAGACCGCCTGTCTGCGTTACTTCAACGTTTTCGGACCCCGTCAGGATCCCAAGAGCGCCTATGCCGCTGCTGTGCCGATCTTTATTGCCAAGGCTCTTGCCAATGAAGATCTGACTATCTTCGGTGACGGCGAACAGACCCGCGACTTCATCTTTGTGAAAGACATCGTGGCTGCCAACGCTTTCTTTGCCATGAACGATCACACCGGAGTCCACAACATCGCCAACGGCGGAAAAATTTCCATCAACGATCTTGCTACTGAGATCATCCGTCTGACCGGATCCAAATCCAAGATCATCCACAAAGAGGTCCGTGCCGGTGACGTGAAACACTCAAGAGCTTCCATTGACAAGCTGACTGCAACCGGCTTCAAGCCCTCCTTCAGCTTCTCTGACGGCCTTGCCGCCACTGTTGAAGCCTATAAGAAAGCAATGGGCAAATAATATTTTCCCCGGTATACAATAAGAGGCTGCCGCAAATCACTGGGGCAGCCTCTTTTCTTAGTATGCGCGGCATGCGCATTGACTCGTCGGTGAAAGTCCGATACAGACCTTGTCAGTAGGAACTGTTAGCGAAAGCCAAGGGTGTCCATCGTGAGGTGGAATCTGAAAGAAGGCAATAGCAAAATCCCGGTCTG
>JAFWBQ010000124.1 GCA_017507125.1 Lentisphaeria bacterium | reverse complement strand
TTTTTTTACTTGACTTTTGAGAAGTATTGCCCTATACTTAATAAGAGAAACCTGTTTCTGTACCGGAAACAGCAGTTATGAAAAAAAGGAGAAATTTGTATGAAACGTTCTTTGATCGCTGTCGTGTGTGCTCTGCTGGCCGTCTCTTTGTGGAGTGCTCCTGCCAAAAAAGCAAGTGTGAAGTGGCTTTCTGATGTGCCTGCTGCACAGAAAAGTCTCAAAAACAAAAAACAGTCCATTCTGCTTTTCTTCACCGCTCCCGGATGGTGCGGCCCCTGCCGCATGCTTGAGAGCGGTCCTGTGGCATCGGCAGAATTTGCGAAGATCGTCAGGGAAAATGCTGCTGTCAAAGCCGATTATTCTGACCGCCGCAATGTTTCCGAAGCAAACAAGGCTCTTTTGCGTGAGTTCAAAGTTGAGGGATTCCCCACTTTGATCGTTCTGGATTCCAAAGGCAAAGAAAAGGGACGTATCGTCGGTTACAGACCAGAGAAGCTCTTTTTTGCCGAACTTGAAAAACTTCTGAAATAAAGTACCGATTAAGAGTCTCCTGCTATGAAGAATGTGAGAATTTTTTTTCTTGCTCTGGTGGCGTTTTTTGCCCTTGCTGCTCTCAGCGGCGCAGAACCTTTCCGGTGGCGTGCCGCAACAGAAGAGGGGAAACTTGTCATTACAGTTGAAATTGCCGGCGGGTATTATCTCAATTTGGATCAGCTTTTGACCGAGATCAAGGATGCAGAGGGAAAACTGCCCCCCGTGGTCTCTTTGCCTCCAAAGCAGGAGATCAACGATCCTGTCATGGGAAAAACGGCGATTCTGCCTCAGGGCAAGTGGCGCTGGGTTTACGGCGGGAATCCCCCTTACCGGGTGAGAATATCTTTTCAAGGGTGTAAAAAGGCGGCTCCGGGAGAACCCGCCATCTGTCTGATGCCGGAGGAAATCGTTCTTTCGGGGAACAGCACCCCTTTGCAGAAGGCTGAAAAAAAGGCTGTCAGCAAATTCTATCATGACTGGAAAATCGTGAAAAGTTTTTCCGGTACCATGGATGAAAAAGAATTTCTCTCCTTCTTGCAGGAAGGAAAGAGCACTGCCGCCAATCAGGAAAATATGTTTGCCGATACCTCCTTGTGGGTCGTCATACTGCTGACACTTCTGGGAGGGCTGGGCTTGAACCTGACGCCCTGTGTTTTGCCCATGATCCCCATCAATCTGGCGATCATAGGAGCCCGTGAGTCCAAAAGCACCGGGTTCCGCCGGGGACTTCTCTATGGAGCCGGTATGGCGGTTGCTTACGGAGTACTGGGGGCTGTGGTGGTCTATACCGGAAGCAGTTTCGGGACTTTGAATTCTTCAAGCTGGTTCAATTTCGGTGTTGCAGTTCTTTTTCTGCTGCTGGGGCTTGCCATGCTGGGGGTGTTCAATATGGACCTGTCACGTTTCGGAGGCATTACTCCGGGAAAAATCAAAGGCGGAAAGGAAGTGACTGCCTTTGTTATGGGGGGTGTTGCCGCTTTGCTGGCCGGTGCCTGTGTGGCTCCGGTTGTTGTCGGAGTGATGCTTTTTGCTGCCCGGCTTTATGCCGACGGCAATCAGTTGGCGCCTTTCATGGGGCTGTTTCTCGGTATCGGTATGGGATTGCCCTGGCCTTTTGCGGCTGCCGGTATGGCGGTTTTGCCGAAGCCGGGAAAATTCATGGTGACAGTCAAATATGTGTTTGCGGTCCTGATCCTGGCCGGAGCCTGTTATTACGCTTTTCTGGGGTGGACGCTGCTGCCCGGCAATTATTCCCCGGAAGCTGAATTGACGAAACTGGCTGATGCCGGAACAAAAGCCCGCAACGCAAAGAAAAAAGTGGTCGTCGATTTTTATGCCTCCTGGTGTAAAAATTGTACGGCAATGAAAAAAACTGTCTTGAATACTCCCGCAGTCAAAAAAGAGTTGGAAAAATTTGAATTTGTTGAGTTTCAGGCTGAAAAACCGGGGGATCCGCTTATTGCTCCATTGCTGAAGTTGTGGAATATTCCGGGTTTTCCTGCTTTTGTGATTGCTGAGCCTTGAAAAGATGATGCCTTGATGCTATATTAAGACGATAACATCTTTAATAACATCAAATCAAGGAGTTTTTTATCATGGCCGACGATTTCAAGAGTCAGGAACTCATGGACAAGATTGTCAGTTTGTGCAAACGGCGCGGATTTATTTTTCCCAGTTCTGAGATTTACGGCGGATTCAATGGTTTCTGGGATTACGGTCCCTACGGCTGCCGGATGAAGAGAGCTGTGGAAGCTCTCTGGTGGCGCGAAATGGTCGAAACCAGAGATAATATCGAAGGTCTTGACTCCACCATCATCGCCAACCCCACCATCTGGAAGGCTTCCGGTCATATCGATCAGTTCAGCGATCTTATGACCGACTGCAAAAACTGCAAGGCCCGTCACCGGGTGGATCAGATGGAAGATCCCACCACCTGTCCCGCATGCGGAAGCAAGGATCTGACTGAGCCCAAAGAATTCAATCTGATGATGAAGACCTTCGTGGGCCCCGTTTTTGATGATGAACATATCGCCTATCTGCGTGCCGAGTCCTGCCAGCCCATCTTTGTGGATTTCCACAGTGTGCGTATTGCCGCCCGTCAGAAACTGCCCTTCGGTGTGGCTCAGATCGGTAAAGCTTTCCGTAACGAGATCAATCCCCGTAACTTTACATTCCGCAGCCGCGAGTTCACCCAGATGGAAATGGAGTTCTTCTGCGACGGCGAAGAGGGAATGGAGTGGTTTGAGTACTGGAAAGAACAGCGGATCAACTACTACCGCAACAAACTGGGATTTACCGATGACTTCATGCGTATTTATGAGCATGAGAAACTTGCTCACTACGCCAAGGCCGCTATTGATATTGAAGTGAAGTTCCCCTTCGGTTGGGGCGAACTTGAGGGTGTCCACCATCGCGGTACCTGGGATCTTTCCCAGCACAGTAAATTCTCCGGTAGTGATTTGAGCTATGTGGATCACGATAACCGCCGTACTCTTATGCCCACTGTTATTGAAACCAGTGTGGGACTTGACCGTACCATCCTGGCTCTGCTGGGCAAGGCTTATGATGAAGATACTGCCGCCACCAAGAAAGAAGGTATGGAGGAAGACGTCAGAATCGTGCTCCATCTGCCCGCTCTTGTGGCTCCCATTCAGGTGGCTGTGCTGCCCCAGTCCAAGAAGCTCAAGGAAAATGCTGAGGCTCTCTACAAAAACATTTCCCGTTACTTCCGCGCTGAATATGATGAAACCGGAAGTATCGGTAAACGCTACCGCCGTCAGGATGAGATCGGAACTCCTTACTGCGTGACCTTTGACTTTGATTCTCTCAACGATAATGCTGTTACTGTCCGTGACCGCGACACCATGCTCCAGGAGCGTGTCAACATTACCCAGCTGCGTGATTATCTGGAGAATAAAATCGGTTTCTGAGAAACTCCGGTACTTTTGAAAAAAGGACTGAAAAGCAGCTGAAAAAGGCTTTTTCAGTCCTTTTTTTCCATAAGAGGAAAATTTAATATGGCAACTGCCAAATACCAGATGGATATGTGCAGCGGTCCGCTTTTCAGCAAGATCGTTGTATTTGCCATCCCTTTGATGCTTTCAACTGCACTGCAGTTGATTTTTCATGCCATAGACATTCTTGTTATCGGTCAGTTTTCATCTCATGAATCTGTGGCGGCAGTGGGGGCGACAGGCACTCTTAATGTGATGGTCGTCAATATCTTCGGCGGACTTTCCGCCGGAGTCGGCGTTTATGTGGGACGCTTTTTTGGTGCAAAAGATAAGAAAAAACTCTCACGCGCCATTCATACGGGTATGGCTTTTGCCATCTGGGGCGGTGTTCTCGTAACCATAATGGGATTGTTCGCAGTCAAACCCATCCTGACCGCTATGGAAACCCCTGCTGAAGTATTGCCGAAAGCCTGTCTCTATTCCTGGATCTACTATTCGGCGATGCCTTTTCAGTTGGTCTACAATATCGGCAGCGCCATCATGCGTGCCGTAGGCGACACAAAACGCCCGCTGTATTACCTGACGATCGGCGGCGTCTGCAACGTATTGCTCAATCTGCTTTTTGTCATCGTTTTCAAAATGGACGTGGCAGGAGTTGCCTTTGCCACAGCTATTTCTTTCATCGTTGCATCCTTTCTGCTGGTTCGTGCCATGCTGAGGAACGATAAAGATATACGCTTTTACTGGAAAAAGATGCGAATTGATTGGTCTTTAATGAAGGATATGCTTAAAATCGGTATCCCTGCCGCCATTCAGAGTTCATTTTTTACTCTTTCAAATCTGATCATCCAGTCTTCCATCAACTCTTTCGGAACCTATGCCATGGCAGGCAGCACCACTGAAGGTGTGGTGGAGTCGATCTTGCATGTGTGCTCAGTTTCCTTCTTCCATACTTCGGTCGCTTTTGTGGCGCAGAACCGGGGCGCCGGAAACTACAAAAGAGTCCTCCAGAGTATCTACGGATGCCTTGCATGTGCCTTTGTCTTATGTACTATTGTCGGCTGGCTCTTTTATATCTTCGGTCACAGTATAATGGGGATCTTCAATCCGGATCCCCAGGTCATCGACTGGGCGATGCAGCGGGCAAAGGTCATGTTTACGACCTATATGCTTTTAGGTGTCATGGAAACCCTCAACGGCAGCTTGCGTGCTTTAGGATTTGCTTTCAGTTCCATGTTCATCACTCTTTTCGGTGCATGTATTTTCCGGGTCTTCTGGATTTACGCCGTACTGCCTCATTACCGCTCTTTTTTCGGACTCTTCATCTCTTACCCCATCTCGTGGATCATGGTTTCTCTGTTGAATTGTGCAGTTCTATATTATGGAGTTAAAAAGCTGAAACAAAAGACAAAAAGACCGCTATCCGCCTGACCGTTCCGGGAGTTTCCGGTTCATCAGGATGCTATATAAGTTGACTTAAAGATAACAAAGGAAATTTACTATGAAAAAAACACTGTTATTTTCTCTTGCGGTGCTGATGCTCAGCGGGCTGTCAGCCGTAGAATTTCCGCGCGGAGAGCGTCGGATCAACATTTCAACTTCTGTCCGGAATGTTACGGAACTGGGGATCGTTATTCCCGAATCCGCTCCGGTGCTGAAATTTGCGGCAGAAGAACTGCAAAGATTTCTTTTGCAGGCTGCCGGTATCAGGGCGCAGATTACAGCTGCCCCTGTCAAAGGGAGGATCTCCCTGATCCTCGGCGACAATAAATATGCACGCAGCGCAGGACTTGATGTGAGACGCCTTGCCAGCGAAGGATTTTTTATCAAACGTCAGGGGAAGCATATTTTCCTTTTGGGAGTTGATGATCCTGCCTTTGATCCTGCAAGAAACCGCTGGAAAATGTGGGGAAAACGCGGGACTCTGACCGCTGTTTATGATTTTCTTGAACGCTTCGCCGGAGTACGTTTTTATTTCCCCGGTGAGTACGGAACTGTCGTTCCGGCGGGAAAAGGCTTACTGCTGCCGGATCATATTGACATTGTTGACCGCCCTGATCTTATCAGCCGCGAAAATTACAGCGGACACAAATCCAGATGGTACGATAAAAAAGACACATTTTTCGGCTCACTTAAAGGTTTCAACTTGAGTTTTCTGCGTCAGCGCTATTCCGACAGAGCTTTACCTTTCGGTCATGGTCTTGCCTATCTTGACCTCATCAAGCGTTTTGGAAATTCCAATCCCGAATACTTTGCCCTTATGCCCGACGGACAGCGTTACAAAGAGCCGGGCATGGTTCATCCCGGACACATCTGCTACAACAGCGGCATGACAGAAGAGATCTACAAAGATATCAAAGCCTTCTTTACCGGAAAACCTGCATCTTCCCGCGGCATAAAAGCCTGGAGCGTCAATTTTGCCTCCAAACCCTATGTTTCCGTCATGCCTCAGGATTGGCTCTACTGGTGCTGCTGTGCCAGGTGTGCAAAGACTGCTCCCGGTGCGCGCGTCTATCAGAACGATCCCAAAGCTGCCCAAGCCATCAGCAACTTCCTGTGGAAATATACTGCCGATGTGGCGCGCCGCCTGAAAAAAGATAAGATCAATGCTGTTGTGACTCAGATGGCTTACGGATGTCTTGACCGTCTGCCTGAGTGTGAGATCCCGGAAAATGTTGCCGTCCAGCTGGCTGTCAAAGGTATGGGGAAACCTGAATACTGGGCGGCGGATGTCTCTCTGCTGGAAAAATGGAGCCGTAAAACCCGCGGAAAAATCTCCATCTGGACCTATCCCGGAAAGCACATGAGCAAGGCTGAAATGAAAGGTATCCCTGCCATGATGCACCGTCAGACAGCTCTTTATCTTCAGCATGTCAAAAATTATATCTACGGTGTCTTCCTTGAAAGTGAAACAGACTATGAGATCTTCAACTATCTTAACTATTACACCTTTGCTAAAGTTTCATGGGATTTGAATACCGATCTTGACAAACTTCTTGACGAACACTACAAGGTCATGTTCGGAGCCGGAGCCGGTGAGATGAAACGCTTCTTTGATGAACTTGAAGAGCTCTGGTGCAAAAAGATCATCGGCAACATTATGGATACTCCTCTGGGACCTGTTGCAAAACTCCCCAACGAGTTTGAAGTGTGGAGCAAGATCTATTCACCCGCAAAATTGAAAGAACTTGACAGTTACATCACAAGAGCAAAAAAGGCCGCCGCCAAAGATCCTGCTGTGTGCAGACGTCTTGAATTCATGCGCCGTGAAATGCTCGGTCCCATCAACGCTGCTGCTGAGAAATTTGCCCAATCCAGAGAACTTATGGGCAGCTGGAGCTTTTCTCTGCCCGGAACTGTGGGACTGCGTCCCTATAAAGGCGATGTGTGCGATGTGACCACTGCTGTTTCCGCCAGGGAAGATGCTGAAAACTTCATCTTTACCTATGAGTGCGAAGAGCCACTTATGAAACACATTTCTGCCGAGTGCAAAGGTTTGGATAACAAGGAGAATTTTACAGACTCCTGCGTGGAGCTGTTACTCAATCCCTCAGGTGACAGAAAGAACTATTTTCATCTTGTTGTCAATACCAACGGATCTGTGGCTGACTCAGCCTGGAAACGGCATGGAAAAGCCGATTACAAATGGAACTCCAACTGCAAAGTGAAAATTACAAAACGTGCAGAGGGGTTCGCCATTGAAATCGTTCTTCCCAAAAAATCCATCGGTAAATATGATACCAAAGGTTTTCCGGTGAACTTCGCACGCCACCGCTCCATCAAAGGGGCAGAGGCGTCAAAAGTCAAAGAGATCTATTATCAGTGGAGTCCCGCTGCAGGCAGATCGTTCCATGCAACAGAACGCTGGGGCATGATGAAATTCGGTGCTGCAGCTGAAAAAAATCTGCTTAAAGACGGTGATTTTGAAATTCAGAAGACCCGTTTCCCCTACTATGCCGGCGCCTGGGGAATGTGGAGTTCCGAAGGATACAAAGTCAAACGCGCTGAACTGGATAAAAAAGTTTTCATGACGGGAACCGCTTCTCTGCACCTGATGAATAAAATGAATCAGCGCGTTTCTGCCGGACAGAAGTTCAAAGGCATGAAACCCAATACCCGTTACCGTTTCTCTTTCTTCCTCAGAACCCGGAATATAAGTGGAAAACTCGGCGCAGGAGCCTATCTTTCTTTAGGCAAATTTCAAAAAGCCTGTCCCAATATCCGTATTTCAGGGAATACCGACTGGCACAGACGCACCTTTGAAATCAAAACGCCTGATTACATAACACCTGAAACTCCCTGCGTTGTCGGTCTCTGGATCTGGAACGCCGCAGGTGAAGCGTGGTATGATGATGTTTCCATTACTGAAATAAAATAAGAGGACTTCCTATGTGTTTCAAAAAAACTTTTACCCTGATCGAACTTCTTGTTGTTATTGCCATTATCGCCATTCTTGCCGCAATGCTTTTACCGGCTTTGAATCAGGCGCGGGAACGGGCAAAAGCAACTTCATGTTTGAATAATTTCAAGGAAATCGGACTTGCCATAACTCAGTATGTTGCTGACAACAAGGATTGGTATTTCAACTACTACAACGGCGGTCCCGAATCAAGTTACTATACCTCAAACGGCTGTTGGAATCAGGGAGCGGCTCTTAAATACGGACGTATCGGATTGCTCGCAACCTATCTTGGCAGTGATAAATGTGACTATCTGGGAGGACTCCGCTACCTTGACAGCGGCGCTGTTCAAAGGAGCCGTTACGCCTGTCCCGCCTTGGGGCAGCCGCCGAAACCCGCTTCAGCCAATGGTTATCTCAGTTGGAACATGAGCCGTTTTCTTTATGATACTCCGGTGCGGCTGGCGCAAGTCCTGAAACCTTCAGTGACAACGATCATCGCAGAAACGGAGTGTTCTAATGATTACCTCTCTTACTATTATGAGGGAACTAACGATTCAACTTATATGAGAGCCGGTGTCTTCGGGCGCCATAATACGGCGACCAATCTTGTTCACTTTGACGGTCATGTTTCAACCCGCCGCATGTCAGCAATGCCCTTTAACAGCCGCAGACCGGCAGATATTTATTATTCAGTGAATGCTTTCTGGCGCTGCTGGCCCGACAGCGGGGATAAAAATAAGAAAAGCTTTTTATACGGGATTTGAAAATGAATAGAGTGTTGTTGAATGAATATGCTGCTCTGCCTCAGCCTCCTCTGGGGCAGGAGCAGTTTATAAATGCCTTGAAAAGTGCGAAACGGGAATATTTTTCAGATGATGAAAAATGTCCCGGAATAAGTGTGGAATTTGTAAATGGAGCCATTGTCCCGGAGACCGCATTGATCTCTTTGCGCCGGGTTCTTACCGCCAAGGGCGTTACTGAAGCTGCGGGGGGGATCCCTGTGACATTTGCCTTTGAAAACTCCTGGGAAAAGGAGGAGTTTGAGCTTGAAGCATCAGACTCCGGAATCAAGCTGACAGCGTCAGATGAAGATGGTTTGCGCCGGGGCGTTTATTTCTTTGAAGACAGGATCAGAGAGTGTGCCAAAGAGCTGTGCACCGCCGGTTTCTGGCACCGTAAAGCTCAGGTAAAGATCCGTATTTCCCGCTGCTTTTTCGGTCCTACGGGAAGACCGCCTTTCTTCATTGATGAGCTGATGAACGATGTGGATTACTATCCTGAAGAATATTTGAACAAACTCGCCCATGAGGGGATCAACGGTTTGTGGCTGACCATGTACTTCTTTGACATGCCTTCCTCCGTTTTTCCGGATCACGGCAAGGATGCACCGCAGCGTTTTGCAAAGTTGCAGAAAACCGTTGAAAAATGCGCCCGTTACGGCATTAAGATCTATGTTTTTTTCAGCGAACCCAAATTCTTCATGGATAACTTCAAGCCCCACGCTTATCCCTGTGAATCTGCCAAAGATCATCCCGAATTGCGACAGCTGCATGACCGTTTTTGTACTTCCACAGAGGCGGGCAAGACTTTTATAAGGGAATCCATTGAGGCGCTCTTTTCCAACGTTCACGGGCTGGGGGGATTTATCAACATCATGTTCGGCGAAGATAACGGAACCTGTCCCGGACTTTTCAGCTATGAATATGCAGAACACTGTCCTGAGTGTTTCAGGCGGGGCGGCCCTGCCGTATTCCGTGAACAGGCCGGGATCATGTATGCCGCGATGAAAAAATACTCCCCTGAGAGTGAATTTCTGGGGTGGTTTTATGCCCCCGGCTCAAGAGATGGCTCAAAAACAGCAGCTTATATGGCCGAAGTGGAAAAAGAGTGGCCCGAAGAGTGTTTCTTCCTTTACAACTTTGAGTCAGGCGGTATGGCTGAGCAGCTCGGTAAAATGCGAACCGTCTTTGATTACTCCCTTGCCTATGTGGGACCGTCAAAGCAATTTGCTGAAATGACTGAACGCTGCACGAAAAAGGCCGCAAAACTTCAGGTGGGATGTTCCCATGAAGATGCCTCCGTGCCCTTTATCCCTGTGCCTTCCAATTTGTATGAAAAGTACAAATATCTTCATGAGCACGATGTGACCGCTGTCATGCAGTGCTGGTATTTCGGCAATTACCCCGGATTGATGAATCAGGCGGCAGGGGAACTTTCTTTTGCTCCGTTCCCTGCTTCAGAAAAGGAGTTTCTGGAAAAACTTGCCGCTCCTGACTGGCGCAAAAATGCGCCCCGTGTCGCCGACGCATGGAGCCACTTTTCTGCAGCCTACCGCAAGTTCCCCATGAATATCTGCTTTGAATGGTATGGCCCGCTGCATCACTCCATTGCATGGCCATGGCATCTCTTCCCGGTGGATGAACCTCTGGCGCCCAGCTGGCTGATCCATCAGTTCCCTGAGATCTCCGGCGACCGTATCGGTGAAAGTCTGGGACTTCACCACAATCTTGCGGACGCTGTCGCCATAGTACGGAGCATGGATGAGGAGTGGGAAAAGGGCAGCGCCATTATGAAAGAACTCTATGCCGAATATGCAGACAATCCCGATCGCAGAGAGGATATCGGCATTGCGCTCGCTGTGGGACTTCAGATCAAAAGTACCCTCAATACGCTGCTCTTTTACGAGGCCCGCGAAAGAATGTTCCGTACCGGTATCAGCGAACTTGAAAGCATGAGAAAGCTGGTGGAGTCTGAAATCTGCAACACTTTGCAGATGAAACAACTCTGTCTTGCAGACCCCCGTTTGGGATATCATTCAGAGGCAGAAGCCTTTCTTTTCCATCCTGAGCGTCTGGAATGCCGGAAAGAATTGCTCTGCCATCTTCTTGAAAAAGATTTTCCCGCCTTTGATCTCAAGGCGCCCTTTGTCAAAGAGTGGACCGGAGAGAATCCTAAGGGACTCACCGCTCAGGCCGGCCTCTTTTATCCTATCGGAAAAAGCGGTTCTTCATGGCGTATTTCCGCCGAAAACGGCAAGATGATCTTTGAGATCAGCAATAGAAAGAAGATGAATTATACTATCTCCATTGAGCCTCGCAGACTGTGGAGCCGATTCTATGTGAGTTTTAATGCCGATGGTGCCAAAACGGCAAGCTATTTTATCTGCCGCGAAGTGCCTGAAATCATCTTTAGTGAAACTGAAGATACACTTCGTGCAGAAATGCCTCTTGCCTTCTTTGAAGAGTTCAGAGAGCCCGGCTTGCCCATGCGTGTTTATGTCACAGCAAAGGATACAGAGGGAAATATTGAAACATGGGGCGGAAATCATCCCTGGAAATCCCGTCTGACCCATGTTACCTATAACCCCGCTGATGCCGGTTGGCTCCTGGGAATTTGATAAATTCAAGGAAGAAAAACTATGATAAATGGAAAATTCGGATGCGCCCTCTGGGGATGCGGCTGGGTGGCAAGCGGTCATATCGCCGCTTACCTCAAAAATAAGGATTGTCACTTTGTCGGTCTCGGCAGCAGGAATCCCGAAAGTGCCAAAGCAAAAATCGCCGAGTTCGGCTTGCAGGAGTGTGTGATTTATCCTACTTTTGAAGCTCTTCTCAACGATGAGCGTGTGGATGTCGTTTCCATCTGCACCCCAAATGACCTTCACGCTGAAGAGGCGATGATGGCGGCAAAGGCGGGCAAACAGATTTTTCTGGAAAAGCCTGCTGCCGTTGATCCTGATGAGCTTGATAAACTTGTCAAAACCCTTGACGAGTACCGGACTAAAACCATCATGGGGCTTGTCTTACGTTTCAACCCCTTGAGCATTATGCAGAAGCGTCTGATCGCCCAGGGGGAACTTGGAAATGTCTTTCTTGCCAATGTGGACTACTGGTTCGGCCGTGACCGGGGCGGCTGGATGCGCGAGGGCAAACGCTCAGGCGGCGCCTTTGTGCTGGGCGGTTGTCACAGCGTGGATCTTGCCTGTTATCTTCTGGGAACTCAGATCGCAGCTGTGCGTGGTGACAGTGTGCAAGTCGGTGACTGGTACGATTATCCCCCTGTTGAAACGGCACAAGTCCGTTTTGCCAATGGTGCCAAAGGGGTATTTTCCTGTTCTCTTACGGGATTCGTGCCCTATACGGCAAATACCCACATTATCGGTGAGGACGGCACTATTCTCAATGATCGCTTTTATTTGCGCCGTTTTCAGGAGCAGAAAGAGTTTTTCTCCATTGATACCGGTGTCAGGAAAACCGGGGATGTTTACGGACATCCTTTCCCTGCCATGGTTGACCATTTCATTGAATGTCTCAAAGAGGGCAGGGATTCTGAACACAATGTGGCTTCTGCGGTCAACAGCCACAAAGCCTGTTTCGCCATCTGCCGCAGCGCCGCAGGGGGCGGACAATGGATCGAACTTTGAACATTTGCCTTTGATTCCAAGCTGCTCTTTTATAACAGGAGCAGCTTTTTTGTGCAAAAAAAAACGCCCTGCCGATCGGGCAGGGACGCAAAGAGTACGAGAGAGAAAATCAGCGGAACATATACCAGAGACCGATGGCGAGGAAAAGGATCTCCGCACCGATAAGACAGACTTTCCGGAAGATGTGGTTTTCCGGTCTTGCCAGACTTCCGGGGGCTGTCGATCTCCCTTCCAAACGGTGAAAGCCGCCGCTGTAAAGGTAGCTGTGAAGCTCACCTTTTTTACCGCTGCGGCGTTTTTTGCGTTCTGCTGATTCTGCCATCTTTATCAATCTTCTCCGGGGATAAAGGATTCAGTCCCTTTGAGAGAGGCAATGGTTTCGGTCAGGATCTTCACAGCACCTTCGGCATCGCGGAGATCACACATTTCAACCTGTGAGTGCATGTAACGGTTGGGAATGCTGATCAATGCCGTGGCAACTCCGGCACGGGTCATCTGCAGCTTGGCAGTGTCGGTGCCGCCTGTGGCGCGATGTGCCGCAGACTCCTGATAGGGGATCTTTTTAGCATCGGCAGCTTTTCTCATGATCTTGCCGAGGACAATGTTGTTATCGCAGCTGCGGGTCAGGATGGGGCCCGCTCCGAGAGTGACATCGCCCAACTGTTTCTTGGGAATATCAGGCAGATCTGTGGCAAAACCCACGTCAAGGGCAAAACCGATCTGAGGATCAATGGCAAATGCCGCAGTTTCAACACCACGGGTGCCTACCTCTTCCTGAACAGTTCCCACACCGTAAACAGCAACATTGAGTTTCCGTTTGGAAAGTGCTTTCATGGTTTCCGCAATGATAAAGGCTCCGATCTTGTCATCAACGCCTTTGGAGTAAAAACGGTTCTTGCCCACAAATCTGAAGTTGGAACGCATGGCAATGGGATCGCCCACAGAAACAACTTTCAGCGCTTCTTCCTTGGATTCTGCCCCGATGTCGATCCACATATCGCTCAGTTCAAGCGCCTTGCTCCGCTCGGCATCTTTAAGCAGGTGGATCGGTTTTTTGCCGATGACGCCGGGGATTCGTCCGGAAGGAGTCAGGATCTCAACTTCAGAAGAGGGAACATTGAGCTTGTCGATCCCGCCGTTGGGACGGAAATAAATGAGACCATCTTCAGAAATGTAAACGACCTGAAAACCGATTTCATCATAATGTCCGGCAAGCATGACTCTGGTTTTTGCACCGGGATTCAGAACAGCGATGGAGTTTCCCAACACATCAGCTTTGACTTCATCGCAGCACTCTGAAAGATAGGAACGGAACACTTTTCCGGCTTCCATCTCATAGCCAGAGGGACTTGAAGTCATCATAAAGTCTTCAAGAAATTTTAAACTTTTACTGTTGAACATCTGAATTTTGCTCCATTACTTGTATGAGTTTCTTTATTTTATAAAATATAGCATAAAGAACGTTATTTTCAAGGTACTTTTCCCTCAAAAACATAAAAAAATCCCCTGCTCTCCGGTAATGAAGTGCACCCCAAAAGTTGGACACAACCTTTGAGGTGCATTTTTTAGTATGCGCGGCATGCGCATTGACTCGTCGGTGAAAGTCCGATACAGACCTTGTCAGTAGGAACTGTTAGCGAAAGCCAAGGGTGTCCATCGTG
>JAFWBQ010000123.1 GCA_017507125.1 Lentisphaeria bacterium | reverse complement strand
TTTCCCCCGCCCCAAACCCCACCCCCTTTTCCCAAACCTTTTTCAGTAACGCTTTTCATTTTTGAGTTCTCAAAAATAAAAAGCGGTCTGTAAAAGTCTTTTGTAAAAAAATATTTTACTAACCCGTGAAGGGAACAGCGCTAAAAGTAAAAAAGTTTTTTGAATCATGAATAAGTTTTCAGTCATCCTTTTGACCGCAGTTCTTTGCCTCGTTCCCGTGAGCAGCAATGCTGCTGCCGGAAAAACTCCTGCGTCCGCCAAAAAGCTCAGAGTGGGGCTGCTGGTGGATAAAGGCTCCCGGGGCAACGGTGTCTTTCATCTGGCAAGTCTGATCGCCCATTCCCCCCAGACGGAACTTGTGACCGTCATGGGGCAGGATATCCGGGACGGAAAACTTTCTTCTCTGGATGTGCTGGTGGTTCCTGGCGGCGCCGCCTGGCGGCAGTTCTATGCCATCGGACCTGCACATATTTCAAAACTCCATGACTTTTTGAGAAAAGGGGGCAGCTATGTCGGCACCTGTGCCGGTATGACCAATGTGACTTTCGGCAAAAACCGGATGAATCTGCTCCCCTTTGTGCCTCACCGGAAAGCAACGGGGAGTACCGGTCAGGTCACTGTTGAAATTTCAAAGGAAGGCGCCAAACTCCTGGGCATCAAACCCGGACTCCGTGCGGTGCGTTATTCAGGCGGTCCCATTGTCTACAAGCTCCCCTCTGCCAGGGTGGAAGGGAAAGGGGATCCCATTGCCTTTTTCAAAACCTCCGTCACCCGTCCCGGATACGATCCCACCAAGTTCATCGGCAGTCCTGCGATCCTTTACGGAACTTTCGGCAAAGGCAAGGTCATTGCCACAAGTTTTCATCCTGAATATCAGGAGGAGAACCACGATATCATGCTGGGATGTTTCTATGCGGTCACGGGTGTGAGAATGACTCCTGTCTACCCCAAAAAGAATTTCCGCCCTGTGCGGGTGGGAATAGTGACTTCTGCGCTTATCGGTCACGGTCCCGTCAAAACCATGCTTGATCTTGAACGTCACCCTGATATTGACCTTCATTATATCATGTTGAGCGAGATCAATAAAGGTTGGCTCAGGCATCTGGATTTTCTGGTTCTGCCTCACGCTGACGGAGCCCTTACCAAAAAATATATGAACACCCCTTACAGCAAAAAAGTTCTGACTGAATTTCTGAATAACGGCGGTATCATCCTTGCCGGGGGCAATGCCGCTGATGCCGTCGCAGATCACAAGAATGTGAAAAAACTTCCTGCCAAAGTGGACTTCAAGAAGTATATCCTCAGCAAATGAGGTGACGGTTTTTAATCGTGAAATCAAAAGGTGCCGCAAAACTTCTTCAGTTGTTTTGCGGCACCTCTTTTTTTCAGCTCTGTTCCCGTTAAAAAGGGGAAGAAATCATTTTTTGCTGATAACGGCAAGGACTTCAACGTTCATGCTGCCCGGGAAAAAGTCAAAGGGGATCAGCTTTTCAATGGTGCATCCATTTGACTGATACACTTGCAGAGCGGGAACGATTTCATCGGCGCCGCAGAATAGATGGAGGATCTTTCCCGGACGGCGGGCAATAAGTGTTTCAAGCACTCCTGAGGCGCATCCTTTCCGGGGCGGATCAAGGAGTATGCACTCCTTTTTGCCTTTGAGAGGGGGCAGTTTCCCTTTCAAGGCGTCGGCAGTGATGGAGAGTGCTTCGTAGTGAAAGTTTTTATCCGGATAATGAAAGAGGGCATTGGATTTCGCCGCCTTTATGGCATCTCCGGAAAGCTCTGCCCCCCAGACGGAATTTAATTTTTCCCCCAGCGCCAGAGACCAGAGACCGTAACCGCAGTAAAGGTCGATGAGAGAAGTTTCATTATTGGGGAGCAGGTATTTTTCCAACTCCTTCAAAAAGACCGGTATAATGGATTCGTTGATTTGAGAGAAGACAGTCGGCGGATAGAGTAATTTTTTATTTTCCAGTTTCAAAGCCAGATATTCAGGGCCGCAGAGTTTTTTGAACGCCACCCCTTTTTCGGGGCGTTCCGCCTCAAGGTAGTAGTCTGAGGAGCTTTCATCCAGATAGATGAAGGCGCTCCGCAGCGGCGGAATAGTTGCCACGGCTTCATCGGCAACGGCACGGAGTGTGCGGACAATGCCGCCGTTGAGACGTTTTACGTTGAAGATGAGGGTGTGTTCTGTATAACTCCCCCTGAGGATCACATAATTGAGGGCTGCTGCCGCTTCTCTGTTGCGGGGAAGGGAAAGTTTTTTGTGACAGAAATCATAAATCTGCTGATGCTCCGGAGCTTCAAGCACAGAGGTGGAGACCTGCGTTTTATCATGGTTTTTACCCATGTGAAAGAAAAGTTTGCCCTCACTATATGTGACTCTTCTTTTGCCCGTTGTGCGGTAATTGCGGGGAAGAGGCGAGGGGAGGAGTCCGGCAAGGGGAGCTTTGATCTTTCCCTCTTTCAAAAGTGCTTTCAGAGCCTTGTTTTTCAGTTCCAACTCCTGATCATAAGGAATAAGTGCCAGAGACTCCGGTGAATGGATATTGATTTTTGTATCTCCTGTTTTCTCAGGGAAAAATTCAGCAAAACGCATGATCACTCCAAATAAAAATAATGAATCACCGCTCCAAAGGCGGTTCAGACAACACTTACATATCAAACAAAGAAACACCCTGTAACACAGCGGAAATACTGGTGGGGAACGGGACCTGAGGGGGTATGTTTGACCTCCAATTCCGGGATGGACTCTATCTCGCCGTTCCGGAACTCTTCAATGAGCCGTAAAAGTTCGCAGTAACGTTCATTCAAGCCCCCCAGACGGATCTGCATCAGTTCAAGGCCGTAGGGTTTGAAGCTCCGTTTCCACTGGGTGCGGAAGGCATCGCTGAAGTTTTCTATTGCTTCAAGGACGCCGGGTATCTCAAACTCGGCGATACGGTCAAGAGCTTTCATGTTCTTTTCTGCGTAGGCTTTGAGCAGATTCTTTCTCACTTCGATCTTGCGGCAGAGCAGATCGGCAAGAGTCCATGCGCAGTTCAAATCCCCTGCGGCGTGATCTTCTCTGTACTCTGCCGTATTCTCCCGGACGCTCTGATAGTTGGCAAGCATGTTTTCAATGGGGTCTTTGAGTTTGGTCGCCGGGAGTTCGTTCCAGACGATCCCCATGATGGGGTCGTCCCAGAGCATGGAGGCAGAGGAGATCTTGTCAATGACTTTGCCTTCTTCATCAAAGCCTGTGTATGTCAGCTTTTCGCAGAGAAGCTGGCGCTTGTATGACGTGCCGCAGACCGCTTCAAAAATCTGTGCTGTGCGCTCTTCATCTTCCTTATTGGTGTAAGCCAGATCTGCCGCCCAGGCAAGCCCCGCCAGTGCGGAGTTGAATTCACAGTAGCCGCCGTCGTCGCCCCAGAGGGTGAGGAGCAGCTCTTTGGTGTTGCTTCTGCGGCAACCTTCCATACAGGGACGTACCGTATTGAAGCTGTATTCGTAGTCGGTCCAGTTGCGGTACCAGGTCCAGATACCTGACGCCATCATGGGAGTTGTGCCGTTGAGTTCGCGGTTGCGTTTGAGGTAGACCTCATAGGTGTCAATATCCCTTGCGTAGTAGTTCCAGTAGGAAAACTGAACATTCTGAGGCGTTTCTTTGCGGATCTCTTCAGGCACCGGCTGCCAGATATCTTTGTACCCCATCTCTTTCCGGGCATAATGGATGTACATATCAGACCAGATGGTGGGCTTCAGCTGGAACTTGTCACAAATGGCACACACCTTTTCCAAATGGCGCTTGTAGGTGAAGTAGGGATTTTCGTAACCGTATTTGTCAAGAAATTTGCCCCGTCCCAGAGTCTGGGTTTCGTCCATGCCCAGATGGATGCGCCGTGAAGAAAGAGCTTCGCTCCAGAATCGGAGCATCTTTTCAATGAGTTCGTAGGTTTTGGGTTCATCCACCAGCATCACATCGGCGGTATCTTTGACGTGGTTGTAGGCATTCCAGCGCAGGACGGGCTCCACATGTCCGAGAGCCTGGATGGAGGCGATCATTTCAATGCCCAGAGCCTGAGCGCAGGCATCGATCTCTTTGATCTCCTCAATGGAGTAGGCGCCCCGCATGTAGCCGAAGTAGGGTTCCCCGGGGAGCTGGTAGGCATCTTTGACGTAGATCATCGCCATATTGTATCCCATCATGGCAAGGCGGCGGAGCCACACTTTGAAGCGGGAGACGGTCACCACATTGCCCCGGGTGCAGTCCAGAAGGATACCGAATGTGGTAAAGAAAGCATTTTCATCACAGCTCTGTCCGGCAAGGAGATGTGCCACGCCCCTTGCGGCGAGAGTTTTTCTGCCGTATTCAATGAGCCACTGATCTTCCTTGCAGCTGACCTTCAGGGTGTCGGGGGCATCGGGCAGAAAGCGGAACTTCACATTGGCGTTTTGAGTGGATCTTTCAACAGGATATTCCTCTGAAACGTTTTGCAAGATGGAATGAAGTTCCTGTGGAGTATCTGAGGGATTCCAGAACACTTTCATGATAAATCCTTCTTTTTAAGATTTTTCCGCACTCTTTTCCGGCAGAGGCGGCGTATAAATGATCCCTGAAATGAGCGCCGTCAGAGGAGCGGTCAGTACAAGGGCGAAACTGCCGATAAGAGTTTTGACCGCTTCTGAGGCGACCAGAGGGTTGTCAAGAAGGAGCAGAGGGGAGTGCCCCTCCACCCGGAACATCATGAGCAGTGTAAGGAATCCTGCGGAATATGCAAGAAGCAATGTGGTGGTCATTGTCCCCACCACACTGCGCCCCATACGCATTCCGGAGCGTATAAGTTCCCGGCGGGGGAGAGCCGGGTTGTGCCGCACGATCTCTTCAATGCCTGAGGCGATGTCCATGGCAAGATCCATGACTGCGCCCGAGGCGCCCAGTATAAGGGTTCCGGCAAAGAGACGCTGGAGATTGAGGAAATCGTACCCTGAATAATAAAGTGTCTGGCAATAGGGCATGACGGCGCCGTTGATCTTGATGAGATGGACGAAAAGAGAACTCAGCATCAATCCGGTAAGGACTCCAGCCATGGAGCCCAGAAAAGCTGCCGTTCCTTTGCGTGTGAATCCCGCAACAAGAAAGATGATGGAAAAGGTGAGGATCAGAGTTGTCAAAGCGATGACCGCCTCAGGAGCCCATCCGGCAAGGGTTGCCGGAATAACTGCTTTCCAGATGACGATAAAGCTGAAAATAAAGCTCAATATGGCTTTGATCCCCACCCATGAGCCGAAGATGACGAGAAAGACGCAAAACACTGTCCCGAGGATCCAGATCCAGAAGGAACGGTGATGATCCCTTGCCTGCAGCACTGTGTCAGGAGCCGGATCGGCAAGGGGCATATTTACTGTGATGATGTCGTTTACTTTGAACTCCTTATCCAGCTCCATCTGGGCGCGCAGTTCATTGTTGGCGCGGAATTTTCTGCCCCGGTGTTTCCCTGACAGGATCTCAACTTCAAGCCTCTGGGAGCCGAATTTCAAAAGCCCGTGAAGCTCCACCGCACTGTCATCAACGCTTACAACACGGGCACGGCAGAGAGAAAAATCCCCTTTGTTCATGGCGGGGGGATCAGGCAAAAAAAGCAGTGCCGCCGATAAAAGGCAGGTCACTGCTATTGCAATAAGGTGCTGAGAAAACTCTTTTTTCATTTCAAAAGAGATTTGAGGATATTGGCAATGTCGGTATTGTCAATAAATCCGGAAAAACGCTTTGCCTGAGCACCGGTGGCTGTGGTCAGCACCGGGAGCGCCGTGTGGGCGCCGGTGGTCCAGCCGATACCGGCTTTCTGGTTCATGATGAGCTTGAGTGCGCCGGGGAGACGATTCTTTTTCCAGGCTGCTTCAAGAGCTTTCTTTTGCTCGGCAGAAAGCGCCATAGGCTCCTTTTTAGGATCGCCGGTGAACTGAAGTCCGAAATAACGGGTCACCATTTTCTGGACATCAGCGTATGAAAAATCCTTTTTTGCCTTGCGGGCATCTTTGAGTAAACTTCCGAACTTGCTGATGGAAACTTTCTGATGGGCAAGACGATCCATATACATTGCGTAGCCGGAACCGGCAAACCCCATGGTCATACCTCCTGTTTCATGGTCGCCTGTGACCACGATCAAAGTATCCTGAGGATGCTTTTTCATGAACTTGACAGCCTCTTTCACCGCATCATCAAGAGCCAGCACCTCTCTCAAATTGGACGCCGCTTCATTTCCGTGACCGTAACTGTCAATGGTTCCTCCCTCGACCATGAGGAAAAAGCCCTTCTCATTTTTCAGCAGTTCCAGACCTTTGGCGGTCAGCTCTGCCAGAGTGATATCCTCTTTGCCGGCGTCAATGGCGGCGGAGATCCTGCCGGGGGCGCCGGAGTAGAGGATCTTGCCGCTTCCCGGTTTCAAAGCCATGAAGGCTTTTTTGTCTTTCAAAACCTTGTATCCTTTTTTGGCGGCAAGGTCATAAATGTTGGGGAGATTGGGCGCGGGAGCGCCTTTTTTGGCAGGCTTCCCTGCGGGGAAGGCAACGCCGCCCCCTGCGAAGTAATCAAAGTCGGAGTTCACCAGATCAACTCCCAGTTCGTAGTACTGGCTGCGTGAAATGCGGTGTCCGTAGAAACTGGCAGGGGTGGCGTGATTGATGGTCATGGTGGTAACGATTCCCACCTTATAGTTTTTCTTTTTGGCTAGTTCCGCCACAGATTCAAAGCGGATCTTGCCGTCAGGAGTGACGCCGATCCTGCCGTTGGCAGTTTTTGTGCCGCAGGCGATAGCTGTTCCTGCCGCTGCTGAATCAGTCACAAGAGAGCTTGTTGACACGGTACGGGTGGAGGCGTGAAAGGGGAAGTGGTTGATGATAAGTTCCCCTCTGCCGGTTTTCCGGGCGAACTCTTCTGCCATCATCCGCTGGGGAGTTGACATGCCGTCACCGATAAAAAGGATGATGTATTTGGGGAGTTTTTCCCCGGCACTCAAAACAACAGCACAGATCAGTAAAAAAAACAGGAACAGCTTTTTCATCTTGAAAATCCTTTATTTTCCGGGTTTCCAGGAATCTTTCAGGGTAACGGTCCGGTTGAAGACCTGTTTGCCATCTTTTGAATCAGGATCGCAGCAGAAGTAACCGATACGCTCAAACTGCACGGACTCACCGGGTTTGATTTCGCCCAGAGCGGGCTCAAGGTATCCGGTGATGACCTTGAGAGAGTCGGGATTGAGCTGGGTCAGGAAATCCACGCCGTCGGCGCCGGGAGCCTGAACGGTGAAAAGTTTGTCATAAAGACGCACTTCAGCTTCAACTGCGGAGTCCGCAGAGACCCAGTGGATCGTACCTTTGACTTTGCGTCCGTCGGGAGCGTTGCCGCCCCGGGTGGCAGGATCAAAGGTGCATTTGAGTTCAATGACTTCGCCGTTGGCATCGGTGACGTACTCTTCGCATTTGATAAAGTATCCGTAGCGCAGACGCACCTCTTTGCCGGGGGCAAGGCGGAAATAACCTTTGGGGGGCTCCACCATGAAGTCGCTCTTTTCAATGTAAAGCGTCTTGCCGAAGGGGATCTTGCGGGAACCGGCGGCGGGATCTTCAGGATTGTTGACTGCATCCAGATCGGCAATGCCCTCTTCAGGATAGTTGGTGATGGTCACTTTCAGGGGATCAAGGACCCCCAGATAGCGGCGGCAGCGGGCGTTGAGGACTTCTCTTGTGCAGTAGTCAAGCACAGCGGAGTCGGTGATGCCGTCCACCTTGGTGATGCCCACCATGGCGCAGAAGTTGCGGATCGCTTCAGCGGGCACGCCCCGGCGGCGGAGTCCGCAGATGGTGGGCATACGGGGATCGTCCCAGTTGGAAACGTGCTTTTCAGTGACCAGCTGGAGCAGCTTGCGTTTGCTCATGACCGTGTCGGTGATGTTCAGACGTGAAAATTCGATCTGGCGGGGACGGTTGTTCACCTCGTAGCCCAGGGCGTCAAGGACCCAGTCGTAAAGGGGACGGTGGACTTCAAACTCAAGGGTGCAGAGAGAGTGGGTCACACCTTCAAAGGCATCCTCAAGGGGGTGGGCGTAGTCATACATGGGGTAGATGCACCACTTGTCGCCGTGGCGGAAGTGGTGGGCACGGCGGATACGGTAGAGTGCAGGGTCGCGCATGTGGATATTGGGGGAACTCAGATCGATCCGGGCGCGCAGGACCATGGCGCCGTCTTCAAATTCACCGTTCCGCATCCGGGTGAAAAGGTCAAGGTTTTCTTCAATGGAGCGCTGTCTGCCGGGCGGTTCAATGCCGGGACGGGTGGAGTCACCGCGGTATTTTTCCCACTCATCGGCGCTGAGGTCGCAGACATAGGCAAGGCCTTTTTTGATAAGTTCCACGGCGCACTCGTACATTTTCTCAAAGTAGTCGCTGGCGTAATAGATACGCTCTTCGGGGGCAAATCCCAGCCACTTGATGTCGTTGATGATGGACTCCATGTACTCGGTGCTCTCTTTGGTGGGATTGGTATCGTCAAAGCGCAGATTGCAGATGCCGTTGTATTCTTTGGCAACGCCGAAGTCCAGACAGATCGCTTTGGAGTGGCCGATATGAATATAACCGTTGGGTTCGGGAGGAAAGCGGGTGATGACCTTGCCGCCGTGTTTGCCGTTTTTAACGTCGGTGTCGACGATCTCTCTGATAAAATCCAGATTTTCGCTCATGGTGAATAACTCCTTTTGGAAAAAATACATTTTATATAAAATAGCACAGAAAGAGATATTTTTCCACAGCTTTTCCTTGTGCAAGAAGAAAATTTATTTAAATTTCAGCAGCTCCGGAAACAGAATGGCTTTTGAAAATAGAGGTAATTTCAAAAATCATTCAAAAAAACAACTATTCTGTTGCTGCCCCTTGAAAAATAGCAAAATTGATGTTATTGTATCTCACGGGCTTTTCCGCAGCCTTTTTTCTGAACTTTCACTTCTGCTGAATCAATATGCCTGAGTAAATTTTTATGAAAGAGAAAAAAACTGTTGTTTTTTACGCTGATCGAACTTCTTGTTGTGACAGCCATCATCGTTATTTTGGCCGCCATGCTGCTGCCCGCTTTGCAGATGGTAAGAACTGGTGTGTTATATGGGGACTGAAATGAGCCGCGAATTGCAGATAATGCAGATGACGCCTGTTGAGGATTACTGTTTTCTTTCTGATCCTGAAGCCATTGAAACTTTCATTGTGGAGTTTTCAGGGAAAGTCAGACTCTATCATGAAAACGACACCCCTGTTCTGCCCGGTCTGCGGCAGGCGGCGGAAACGGAACACCTTTTCATTGCCGCTCAGGGGAAACGGCAGTGGAAGAAGGGGTTTTACCCTGTATTGCAGATGATAGAACCCCATTCCGGCAGGATCGTTGATGAACTTTTTGCCTCCGGAAAAAATCTCTGGCGCAGACATAACAATGTGTGCCTCATCTATCCGGGGGCTGCAGAGGTCTCTTGCGGGGAATATGAAAAAGCACAGCACCGCGTGACTGCGTACTGGGACAACTTTCTTTCCCGCCTTGAAGAGATCCCCGGCGTTTCAGAGTGGAGTGAAAAGGCGTGGAAAAGTTCATTTATACAGAGCTTCAGCGCATTCTGGGGAACTCATACCAAATACGGCGTTGAAGAGTATGGCTGTATGCGCCATGACGGATTCCCCCCCACTTTGCTTTCTGCCGCAGGCGCCCTCAGAGAATTCGGAGATCTTCACTCGGCAAGAGAACTTTATTTGCGCTACTTTGAAAGGTTTCTGCGCCCTGACGGAACGCTCCGCTATTACGGCAGTTCCATTGCTGAATACGGACAGCTGATCCGGTTGGGATGTGAATTGAGTTCCGGAGCCGGGGGAGAGGCGTTTTTTGCTGCGGTAAAGAGTGATCTTCTTCTCATATACCGCCTTCTGCGGGATCTGCTCGACTGTGTGATGAATCCCTCCGCAAGCGCCTATGGACTTCTGGCAGGCTCTCCCGAAGCCGACCTCAGAGAGAGGAAAGATGAATATTTTCACAACAACGCATCTGTCCTGCGGGGCATGAAAATGCTGATCGTGCTCCTTGAAAAGTTCCATGTCCTGCCCGATCTCTTTGAGGTTCAGGATTTTTACAACACTTTGAAGCGTCGCTTTGAATTTGCCGTTGCGGATCTGGGAAAACGCTTTTCATTTCTTCCCTACCGCATAAGTAATCCGGCTGAAATAACCAGCTTCACCGCTGATATGGAGTGGGCATTTGCCAACTACCGCTATTATCCGGAGCTCCTTGAATCCGGAGTCCTTGCACCTGAGGAGGCTGCGAAGATCATCTGCGGCCGCTTTGAGCGTCAGGGGATGATCCGTGGATTGACTGCGTTGAATTATCCGGCTCAGTACCTCCTTTGTTTTGACCACTGGCCCCATGTTTCTCTGGGCAGGGGGCTTCTGGAATACGGGGATATTGCACATTTTCATCAGATGCTTGAAGCCCACGCTTCTTTGTATATGTGTCAGGATCTTTTTACCTGTTACGAAAGCGAACTGCCGGGAACTCCCATGAAAGCCTACACAGACTGGTGCGTGCCCGCTCAGCTGGCCTTTCCCCGTTTGCTGAAAATGTGCACTTCTTTCACCACTTGCAAAGGGGAAGTCATTGCTCCCGGAGTTCCGGAAAGTCTCAGAAAATAATTCTCACACCAGGACTTTGCCGGGGATTTACGAACTTTTCTTTCTTGTTCCACATCTTTGTTTTATGCTGAGTAGAAAAATATAGATATTTTTTTACTTTTCTTCTTGCAATATTGTTTTCATGTGGTATATTTAACATGTGTCAAAGAAGGTATTACAAGTTAAAATAGGAGCCGGCACAGCCATGTTCATGGAGCCCTCTTTCCGTTGGTACGGACCCGAAGATCCAGTCGCATTGAATTTTATTCCCCAGACAGGGGCTACGGGAGTCGTTACCTCTCTGCATTACATTCCCTATGGTGTCCTCTGGAGCTGTGAGGCGATCCTTGAGCGTAAAAGGTTGATCGAAGAGGCAGGAATGACCTGGAGTGTTGTGGAAAGTCTCCCTGTCCATGAAGATATCAAAAATGCCACAGGCTCCTGCAAACGTTATACAGACATTTACAAGCAGTCCATCCGCAATCTGGGTAAATGCGGCGTCAAAACCATCACCTACAACTTCATGCCGGTGCTGGACTGGGTCAGAACAGATCTTCACCATCAATTGCCTGACGGCTCCAAGGTGCTCTATTTCAATCAGGTGGAGTTCGCTGTTTTTGAGCTTTTTATACTTCAGCGTAAAGGTGCCGAAAAAGATTACACTCCTGAGATCCTTGCCAAAGCTGAGAAAATGTTTCAGGGAATGGATGAACACCAGCGCTTTGTTCTGAGGCGCTCCATCATTGACAACTTCCCCGGATTCAAGGGCGTCACCCTTGAAGATGTCCGCGCCATGCTGTCAAAGTACGAAAACTTTTCTGCAGAACGTCTGCGGGAAAATCTGGCAGCCTTTCTTACTGAAGTGGTTCCTGTCGCCGAAGAGTGGGGATGCCGTTTGGTGATCCACCCCGATGATCCCCCCCGTTCCATTCTGGGACTGCCCCGCATCTTCAGCAATATGGATGACATCAAATCGCTCCTTGCCATTTCCTCAAGTCCCGCCAACGGCATCTGCTTCTGTGCCGGGAGTTTCAGCGCCAGAGAGGATAATAATGTGGTTGAAATGTTCAAATCCTGCGCCGACCATGTGGGATTTCTTCATCTCCGCAGCACTCAGGTGCTCCCCAACGGCGACTTCTACGAAGCCCCCCACCTTGAGGGCAGAGTCGATATGTATGAACTGGTCAAAGCCGTCTGCGAAGAACAGCTCCGCCGCAAAGCCGAAGGCAGAGAGGACTGGCGCATTCCCTTCCGCCCCGACCACGGCGCGGATATCATGGATGACCTTGCCAAGCAGCCCAATCCCAATCCCGGATACGGCGGTCTGGGCCGCATGAGAGGTCTTGCCGCTCTCAGAGGATTGGAAATGGGGATCATGCGCTCACTTCATCCGGAAGTTGCCTTTTAAGAGACGCCGGAACACTTAAAAAGCCGTTGACAGCGATTCGTGCTGTCAACGGCTTTTGACATTTTGTAACGCGCTTACCGGGCAGGCTGGTTTGCTCCCAGGACCCGCAGGAAGTTCTCTCCCTGGATCTTGGCGATCTGGTCGTCGGTGTAACCGCGTGTGACCAGTCCCACTGTGTAAAGAGGCCAGTTGATCCACGCAAGACTTCCGTAGCTGTTCTCGCCCTTTTTAGGTGCCGTGTGCGGGGCACTTTTCCAGTTGCCCCACCAGCGGCTGGAGTACTCCGCATTGGGATAGGTCTTCATGGCGTAGACCTCATCGGGCCACTTGCGGTGATAGCAGAGGTCAGTACCGATACCCACATGGTCGATGCCGATGGTCTTGACGATATGATCAATGTGGTTGAGCAGCATGGCCAGGTCTCCTGAACCGCCCAACAGACTGCCGTAGGCATAGACCCCCACCATACCACCGGAAGCGGCTATGGCGCGGAGCGTTTCATCATCCTTGCAGCGGGGGAAGTCAAAGAGGGCACGGGCGGCGGTGTGGGACGCCATGATGGGCTTTGAAGAAAACTTTGCCGCCTCAATGGAGCTTTGTCGGCCGGTATGGGGAACGTCAACGATGATACCCACTTCGTTCATGCGTTTGATCAGTTCCTTACCCAGATCACTGATGCCTGCGTCCGCCTCTTCGGTGCATCCGTCGGCGATGCAGTTGCGGCGGTTGTAGGATAAATGCATAAGCCGGACTCCGGCGCGGTACCAGTCATAGACAAACTCAAGTTCCTGTTCCAGATCCTGAAGTTCGCCCACGATGGGGGGACCGTTGACGCTCCAGACGACAGCGGTCTTGCCCTCATCATTGACCCGTTTGATCTCTTCGGGGGAACCGGCCTGGGCGATGATGTCTGAAAAAGTGCGGAGCAGCTCCATATTGCAGGACATGCGTCTGAAATCCTCTTCCCGGGATTTTCCCTCAGCCACGGTCTGCACCATGCACTTCAAGCCTGACGCCGCCATGGCTTTGCGGAACCTGTCAGCACATTCAGGATCTTTGCAGCACTCATCGTACTGCATGTACTCAATGCGTTTCTCAAGGGTGCGTTCACCAACGTTCCGTTCTTTGAATTCATCCCATTTGCTGACGATGGTGTGGTTCCAGCAGCCGTGAGGGAGAAATCCGAAGTGATCCATACAAAAGAGGTCACGATGAAGTTCCAGACCGTGATCCAGCTGTGCGGGGGTGGGTTTCAGCAGATCAAGGGCACTGTTCCACGCCTGTTCGTGGAATTCACAGATAAAGTTCATTTTTACAATCTTGCTCCTTTATTTTTTGCCGGAGATCCCGGTTTCAGGCGGAAATCCCCTTTGGCATAATCAACGAACATGGGATCTGCGTGGATACTTGTTTTATCAAGTCCGCTGATCTTCTGCCACTCTTCAAGAGTTTTGGACTCTTTGAGGATATATCCTCTGTGATCCCTGATCCTGCCGCCCACAGGATGCTCTTTTACCGGGGACCAGAAAACGTTCCCCTCAGAAATGATCTTTCCTTTAATGCTGTTCAGTGTCATCACCTGATTGCGTTTTTGGGGGATGCAGGGGCGGAAGAAGATGTTGTCCCTTATTTCAAGATCGGCAGGATCCCAGATGGAAAGAGTCAGCATGGTGGCGTCCACAATGGTGTTGCGGCGTATCTTTATATTTTTCCCCACGGTGGCGATGGGGTAGTCTCCGCCGTGGATGATGTTGTTTTCAACCACCGATCCGGGGACATTGCGGAGCGTGACAAAAGGTCCGGCAGTGTAACTGAAGAGGGGCGCATGACAGTTGCGGATCGTAACACAGCTGCCTCCCTCTGCCCGGATGATCCCCTTGCGGACAGTGGATTCAGGATTTATAAAGGTGATGCCGTCAACGATGACATGATGTTTGTTTTTGAGCACGATCATGGGCGCATGGAATTTCTGTGCATCCAGAAAAGCCTTTTTATCTCCCGTAAGGGTTATGGGTTTGCCGGGCGCTCCGCTGCGGAGCAGATTGAATTGTCCCTGATGTGTACCGGGGAGCAGTTTGACTGTATCCCCGGGAATGGCGGCGGCGGCGGCTTCGGTCAGAGTGAGTCTGCCGGGGCCCACTTCAAGGATCCGGGGCGATCTGGTTTTGAGAGGCGTTTTGAAACTTTTCATCTCAGAAAGAGTCACCTTGCCGCCCCGGCGGTTTCTGAACGCGGCACGGTAACGGTACTCCCTGCCGGGGAGGAGTTTTGTCACCCCCACCGTATGACGCGCCCCCTGGATCTCTGAAATATATCTTCTGATATACTTCCCTTTGGCGTCGTAAAGAAGCACTTCGCCCCATCCGTCGCAGCCGGGAGTCTGCCAGCAGACAGCCGTACTGTCGGCAGTGGTGAAACGGGCGCTGAGATCTTTGAAGGTCACGGCGGGGAAACGGACTTCAGGGATCCTGATCGCAAGAGACTTTGCTTTCAGAAGGCTTGGAGAGGCCTTGAATGACGCCTTGTCCCTGTGGTTGCCGTAAAATTTGACGTGGGTGGGGGCGAACTCCTTATCCCAGATGCCGTGTCCCAGAGCCATCCAGCCGACTTTGCCGGTGATGAGGTTGTTGGTGATGAGGGCGGGAACGGCGGGACTTTCGGCATAAAAAGAGCCGAGAATGGCATTGTCGCGGATGACGCTGCCGGGGCATCCGGCTTTCCAGCGGAACGCTGTGGGGGTGTCAAAGTAATTGGCGATGATGTGGTTCCGTGGGGGCATCCCGCCGTAGTTGCTGTAACCGAAATCGTAACTGTGGGGGCGTTCATGGCGCAGAGTCTGTTCGTTGTATCCGAAGTAGTTTTCCGTGAAAAGATTGTCATGGGACTCTCTTTGAGTCATGATGCCGCCGTAGTTGGTGTTGCTGTGAAACGAGTTGTTTTTCACCAGACTCCAGCTGGCGCCCTGAAAAACGATGCCGTTCTTGTAATTGTGGAAAAAGGTACAGTTCTGAATGGTGATGTGCGAGGCATGATTCGCTTCATAGGGGCTATTCATGCGGCTGTAAATGGCCTCGTAAAAGGACCGGAATTGAATGTTTTCAATATGGATGTAACTGCCGTGGATCCGGATCCCGATACGCCTCAGCGCAGGGGAAATGTGGGTCTGGTCAAGAGAAACAGGGTTGACCAGCAGAAGCTTTTTCGCCTGATCGTAAAAGAAGGTGCCGGGGTATTCCCGGACGAGCTTTTCGTCATAGACTCTTTGCAGCTCAATGCCTGAGGGATACTCCTGGACCGTGTTGTATATCAGGCGGGAAGTGTATCTGAACTTATAGATATTCCCCTCTTTTTTTCCCAACGGGAGCATATCCGTTCCTCTGAGCACGACTTTGTGACCTTTCATGCCCATGATGCGGATAGGGGAACCGGGGATCCCGCACTGTCCGGAAAAGCCTTTGCTTTTCTCTTTCACATTGAGCTGTATTTCGCGCTCAAAGTATTCTCCTCCCTCGATCAGGAGCGTATCTCCGGCTTTCAGTTCAGCTGCGCCCCGTTTAATGGTCCGGAACGCGGTTTTAAGCTGTCTGCCGTCGTTTTTATCATTTCCTTTCAGAGAAACGTAAAAAGTCCTGCCGGGTTTCACCATGGGGCCTGCACCGTATTTGCTGTAATCTATATCAACGGCAGCGGCAGCAAGAGCTCCGATGCACAGCAAAAGTGCGGTAAGGAGTAAATTTTTCATAATGAAGCTCCTTTTCCTTTGGCGGGTGAGCCGGGTTTAAGGCGGAAATCCCCTTTGGCATAATCAACAAACATAGGATCTGCGTGGATACTTGTTTTATCCATTCCTGATTCTTTCTGCCACTGGGCGAGAGTTTTTGAGTTGATGACCACTTTTATTTTTGCGTCTCTGACTCTGCCTCCTGCGGGATGTTCTTTCACTGGCGACCAGAATACATTGCCCTCAGAAATAATGTTTTTTCCTCCATCAGTGATCTGGATGGCAGGGTTCCGCTTTTTGGGGATGCAGGGACGGTAGAAAATATTGTTTCTGATCTCAAGCTCATCAACGCTCCAGAGATTGAGGGTCAGCATGGTGGCATCCACAATGGTGTTGTTGAGGATCTTCACCTTTTTGCCCGAAATACGGATGGGGTAGGCGCCGCCGTGGATCATGTTGTTGCGGATGAGTGAATGGGGGGCATTACTCAAGGCGACAAAGTCTCCGGCACGCCAGTCAAGGTTGATCATGCGGCAATTTTGCACGGTGACATGACTGCCCTTTCTGACCACGATGACATCGGCGCCTGAAGTGGGGTCTGCATTGGCAAAGGTGACGCCGTCAATAACGATATGGTGTCTGTTGGCAAGCAAAACCGAGGGGGAGTAAAATTGCAGCGCGTCAATGACGGCACCTTTGCACCCTTTGAGGGTGATGGGTTTGCCGGGAGCTCCGTCGCGGATGGGGATGAATCTGCCGTGATGTTTTCCGGGGAGAAGTTTGAGTGTATCCCCTGCCATGGCGGCGACGCTTGCTTCTTCAAGAGAGAGTTTCCCATTGCCCACTTCAAGGATCCGGGGGGCGCGGTCGGTGAGAGCGGTCTTGAAACTTTTCAGGGCAGAAATGCTTCTTGTTCTGCCCCGGCGGTTGATAAAGGTTGCCCTGAACTCATATTCCGTTCCGGGTTCAAGTCCCGTAATGCCCACCACATGTCTGGAGCCCTGAAGAGGTGAAGAAAAATACCTCTTTTTTCTCTCCCCTTTTTTATTGACGGCAACTTCCCCTGTTCCGTCACAGTCGGGCGTTTCCCAGATGACAGCAGCGCTCTCTTTGCCGATATGATCGGCTCTCAGGCCTTTGAAAGTGACCTCAGGGAACCTGGGAACAGGCAGTTCAACCTTGAGAGAACATGCCTTTGCCAGCTCCGGAGCGGTGCATTTGAAGTTTTTTTCATCGCGGAAATTGCCGTAGAAGCGGACGGGACTTCCTTTGAAATCTTTATCCCAGCCGTTGTATCCGCAGATCCCCGGCCAGCTGACTCTGCCCAGAAAGAGATTACCGGTCATGACCACAGGAATGGGTTTGCTCTCAGAGTGCCAGGCGCCGCGGAAAATATTGTCTTTGACGATGTTTCCGGGGCCGCCCCCTTTCCAGCGGTAGGAAAGGCGGCTTTCGATGCAGTTGGCGACAACATGGTTCCGCGGCGGGTTGCCGCCGTAGCTGTTGATGCCGTAGTTGATGGAGTGCTCTTTTTTCTGACGCAGGGTGTTGGCAGTCGAACCGCACCAGTTCCCCAGATAGAGATTGTCAGTTGCCCGTGAGAGGTTCATAAAGTGTCCCCGCCGGGTGTTGAAAGCGCCCTGATTATTTTTGATCAGACTCCATGAAGTACCGTCAAGGACGATACCGCTCTTGTAATTGTAGAAGAACCGGCAGTTCTGAATGGTGATATGGCTTGCTTTGTTTTGATCAAAGGGTCTGTTCATACGGGCATAGACGGCTTCATAGTAGTGGCGGAACTCCAGATTTTCAAGGTGGATGTAACTGCCGTGGATACGGATGCCGATTCGCTGGCGGGCGGCGCTGATACCGGTCTGATCCAATGCCGCGTAGTGGACATAGATCCGTTTTGCGCCGGTATCATAGTAAAAGGTGCCCGGTATTTCCTCAACGATCTTCCTGCTTGCCACACGCTGAAGCTCTATGCCTGAGGGGAGTTCCTGAACCATATCATAAACAAGTTCTCTTTTGTGGGCAAACTCTGCAAGCTGTCCCTGCTGTTTGAGAGCTTTCAGCTGAATTCCCCCTGTGAGGATCACCTTTTTACCGGGGAGTCCCATGATCCGGATGGGAGAACCGGGGACGCCGCACTGCTGCTGATATCGGAGTGTATCTTCTTTGACATTGATTGGGATCTCATTTTGGTAATAGGTCCCCTCATCGATCAAAAGGGTATCCCCGGCCCGGAGCTGAGCGGCTCCCTTGTGAAGAGTCCGGAAAGCGCTCTGCAATGTTTTTCCGTCGTTTTTATCATTTCCTTTCAGAGAAACGTAAAAGGTCCTGCCGGGTTTCACCATGGGGCCTGCACCGTATTTGCTGTAATCTATATCAACGGCAGCGGCAGCAAGAGCTCCGATGCACAGCAAAAGTGCGGTAAAGAGTAAATTTTTCATAATGAAGCTCCTTTTCCTTTGGCGGGTGAGCCGGGTTTAAGGCGGAAATCCCCCTTGTTATAGTCAACCAGTTGAGGGTCGATATGACGGCTGTTTTTGTCCATGCCGGTTTTCTTCTGCCACTCTTCAAGAGTCCGTGAGGCAAAGAGGACTTTTGCACGTTTGTCCCGGATGACACCCCCGGCGGGGTGTTCTTTTACAGGTGACCAGTAGATGTTTCCGTCGGAAACGACTTTCCCGCTGATATTTTGCAGAAGCAATGCGGGATTCCGTTTGTCGGGAACGCAGGGACGGTAAAAGATGTTGTTGCGGATTTCCACATCAAGGGGATTCCAGAGCAGTACCGTCAGCATGGTGGCATCCACAATGGTGTTGTTGAGGATCTTCGCTCTGGCGGCATTCAGATTGATGGGGTAGTCCCCGCCGTGGATCACATTGTTTTCAATATGGAGTCCCGGGGTGTTGTTGCTGCGTATAAATCCGCCCGCAGTGTAGGGGAAATAGGTGGTACGGCAGTTTCTGACAGAGATATTGCTGCCGCCGTTAAGCACGATGATGCTTCCGGAAGCGTTGGGGGCGGGATTGGAAAAGGTGATGCCGTCAATATTGATATAGGATTTCCACTCCGCCGTCAGAAGAGGCGCGTGGAAAAGAGCACCGTCAATGACCGCTTTCTTTTCTCCTGTAATGGTGATGGGGTTTTCCTTTGTGCCGCTGTTGAGAAGTACCAGCTGTCCGATGTGGGTTCCGGGGAGAAGTTTGATGGTGTCCCCGGCTCTTGCGGCGCAGCCTGCTTCAAAGAGGGAATATTTCCCTTTTCCCACCTCAAGGACCCGGGGTGGGGGATTTGTTTTTGCGGTTCTGAATGAACTTTCAGCAGAGGCCGTCCATCCGCCTCCCCGGCGGCTTCTGAAAAAGGCACGGCAGCAGTACTCTGTATCAGGCGCAAGTTTTGAAACTCCTGCAACATGGTCAACTCCCTGAACGCCTGAGCCGCCGACCCACTTTCTGGAGCTGCTCCCCTTTTTCCAGATCTGCAAAGAGCCCCATCCATCGTTGTCGGGAGTCTGCCATGTGATGACCGCGCTGTCGGCTGTGATGTGACCGGCTTTCAGATCCTTGAAGACGACTTTGGGGAACTTGGGGGCAGGGAAATCGATCTTGAGCTGCTGAGCTTTGATGATCTCTTTGCCCAAGGGCTTGAAGTCCGCTTTTTTCCGGACGTTGTTGTAAAATTTGATGGCAGTGGGGGCGAATTCCTTTTCCCAGATGTTGCCGCCGAGAGAGAAATAGCTGATCCTGCCTGCGAAAACGTTGTTGTTGATGACGGCGGGGATCACCTTGCTTTCAGAGTGGAAAGATCCGAGAAAGATGTTGTCTCTGACGATGCTTCCCGGGCATCCCCCTTTCCAGCGGAACGAGCACTCTGACTCCACAAAGTTGCCGATGATGTGGTTCCGGGGCGGATTGCCGCCGTAGCTCTGGAGCCCGTAGTTGATGGAGTGATTCTTTTTGTAGCGCAGCGTATTGGCAGTTGTGCCGCTCCAGTTGCCCATATAGAGATTGTCATGGGCGCGCGAGAGATTCATGTAGTTGCCCCGTTTGGTGTTGAAGGCGGCTCTGTTGTTTTTCACCAGAGACCATGTTGTGCCGTCAAGGACCACGCCGCACTGATAGTTCCAGAAGAAATTGCAGTCGGTGATGGTGATGTTCCGCGCCTCATTTTTATCATAAGGGGCATTCATGCGGGCGTAGATCGCCTCATAGAAGTGGCGGAACTCCAGATTTTCAATGTGGATGTAACTGCCGTGGATCCGGATCCCGATACGGTGCCGTGCAATACTGATCTCTTTCTGTTCAATGGCGGCGAAGTGAACGAGAAGACGCTTTTTTGCCCCATCAAAGAAAAAGGTTCCGGGATATTTCCGCACCAGTGCTTCGTTGGCAAGTCTCTGAAGTTCAATGCCTGAGGGCAGCTCATGGACAGTATCATAAGCAGGGGCGGTTTTGCAGACAAATTCTGCGATCTGCCCCTCCCGTTTCAGGGGGGAAACGATCTTGCCCCCTGTCAGCACCGGTCTCTGACCTTTCATGCCCATGATGCGGATGGGGGCGCCGGGGCGTCCGCACTGGGCATTGAAGTTGACGCTCCCGTCATTTACGTTGATCCTGATTTCGGATTCAAAGTATCTCCCCCCCTCAATAAGAAGTGTGTCACCTGCTTTAAGCCGGCTGACTCCTTTGTTGATGGTCCGGAACGCCTTTTCAAGAGTTGTGCCGTCATTTTTATCGTTTCCTCTGTTGGAAACATAAAAGGTGCGCCCCGGTTTCAGCATGGGGCCCGCCCCGTAGTCGGCATAGTTGATACCTGAAAGCAGCGTTCCGCACAGGAGCACTGCGGCAAAAAGCAGTTTTTTCAAAGTGAAGCTCCTTTCCCTTTAACAGGTGAATCGGGCCGGAGACGGAAATCTTCGTTTTTATAGTCCACAAAGAGGGGATCCACATGGACGCTTGTTTTGTCAAATCCGGAGAGTCTCTGCCACTCTTCAAGGGTTTGTGAACTCACAAGCACTTTGATTTTTTTGTCCCGGATCTTGCCGCCCACAGGATGATGCTTGTAGGGGGACCAGAAGACGTTGCCCTCGGAAATGATATTTTTACCGGGGTTGTTCAGCAGTATGGCCTGACTGCGTTTGATGTCGATACAGGGACGGTAGAAGATGTTGTTTCTGACTTCAATATCAAAGGGATCCCAGAGCAGCAGTGAGATCATGGTGGCGTTCACAATGGTGTTGTTGAGGATCCTGACGCCGCCGCCTGCGATCTCAATGGGGTAAGAGCCGTCGTTGATAACGTTGTTTTCAATGACGGAACCCGGAGAATGGCTCATGGTAACAAAGTTTCCCGCCTGCCAATCCTGCTTGGAGCGGCAGTTGCGGATGGTGATATTACGGCACTTTCTCACCCTGATCACGCCCTGACCTGAGGTGATATCCGCGTTGTCAAAGTGGACTCCGTCAATAGTGATGTACTCTTTTTCGCTGAGGAGCACCGCGGGGGTGTAGAAACCCCTGGCGTCAAGTTTGGCGCCTTTGCCGTAAAGGGTGATGGGTTTGCCGGGGAGTCCGCTGCGGATGGGGACGAATCTGCCGCTGTGGACTCCGGGGAGCAGTTTGACTGTATCACCGGGGATCGCCGCTGCCGCCGCCTCTTCAAGAGTATATTTGCCTTTGCCCACCTCAAGGACTTTGGGGGCGCGCATGGTTTTTGAAGTACGGAACTTCATTGCGGTCGACCACACCTTTTTTCCGCCGCGGCGGTTGGTGAATCCCGCCTGACAGGTGTAGGTCGTATCAGGCTTGAGTCCAGTGATGCCGACGATGTGTCTGGAGCCCTGAAGGGCAGAGTTGATATAAACGGGTTTGCCTTTTTTGCCCTCTTCTCTGACGGCAAGGGAGCCCCAGCCGTCGCAGTCGGGGGTTTCCCACATGATGGCGGCGCCGTCATTGGAAATATGCGCCGCCCGGAGATTCTTGAAAGTGACGGCAGGGAACTTGATGACAGGCAGGGGGATCTTCAGCTTTTTCGCCTCTTCAATGGCAGGGGTCAGGGGGCGGAATTTTGCAAGATCCCGGGTGTTGTTGGTGAATTTGACCGGCGTGTTTTCAAAATCTTTTTCCCAACCGTTGAAACCGCAGATGCCGGGCCAGCTGACTCTGCCGCCGAAATAGTTGTTCCGCATGAAGACCTTGTATGCGGGGCTTTCCACATGGAAAGAGCCTTTTACGATGTTGTCCTGAAAGATGTTGCCTTCTCCGGCACGTTTCCAGCGGAACGAGAGAGTGCCTTCGATCAGGTTGCCGACGACATGATTCCGGGGAGGTGACCCGATGTAACTGTTGATGCCGTAGTTGTACTCATGGAGCCGTTTGTGGCGGAGCGTCTGGGGGGTGGGACCGCTCCAGTTGCCCCAGATAAGATTGTCGCTTGCATTGCCGAGATTGAGAAAGTTTCCTCTTATGGTGTTGCCGTATCCCCGGTTGTTCCTGACCAGACTCCAGCTGGCGCCGTCCAGAACGATACCTGCCATGGCGTTGTGAGTGAAGTTGCAGTTCTGAATGGTGACATGGCTTGCCTTGTTCTTGTCAAAAGGACGGTTCATGCGGACATAGACGGGCTCTCTGTAATAGGAGAAATTGAGGTTTTCCAGATGGATATAGCTGCCGTGGATCCGGATCCCCACCCGCCGTCTGTAAACTGAAACCCCTTTCTGTTCAAGAGCGGCATAGTGAACCAGAATGGTCTTTTTGTCGGGGTCGTAATAAAAAGTTCCCGGCAGTTCCATGACCTCTTTTTCAGAGGGAACAGGCTGAAGTTCGATCCCGGAGGGAATCTCTTGAAGAGATTTCAGGCGCATGGGGAGTTTGTACTCAAACAAGCTGACCTGTCCTTTTTTGCTGATGGTTTTGTAAAGTTCCGTTCCGCCGTGGAGACGGACGGTGTGACCTTTCATACCCATGATGCGGATGGGGGAGCCGGGGCGGCCGCTCTGAACATTGTAACCCACAGATCCATCTTTGACGTTGATGGGGATCTCAGGCTCAAAGTAGGTTCCGCCCTCAATAAGAAGCGTGTCTCCTGCCCGGAGTTTCCACACGCCGTGGCTGATGGTGCGGAATGCTTTTGCAAGGGAGGAACCGTCATTCTTATTGTCCCCTTTGGTGGAAACATAAAAAGTGCGTCCCGGTTTCAGCATGGGGCCTGCGCCGTAATCTGCAAGGTTGATGGCTGAAAGCAGCACAGCACAGAAAAGCGCGGAAACAGTAAATATTTTTTTCACAATAAAGCTCCTTTTCCTTTGGCGGGAGAACCGGGTTTCAGGCGGTAATCTCCTTTTTCATAATCGACGAACATGGGATCGGCATGGATACTGTTTTTATCGAACCCGGTCAGCTTCTGCCATTCGGCGAGGGTACGGGTCTGGACAAGGATCCTTCTTTTTCCGTCTCTGACTCTGCCCCCCATGGGATGTTCTTTGACAGGCGACCAGAAAACGTTGCCGTCACAGATGATATTTTTGCCCGCGGCGGTAAAAAGGATCGCCGGATTTTTCTTGGAGGGGATACAGGGGCGGTAGAAGATGTTGTTGCGGATCTCAAGTTCATCCACATCCCACATGTTGATGCTGACCATAATGGCGTCCACAACAGTGTTGTTGAGGACTTTGACCTTTTTGCCGAAAACCCGGATGGGATAGGATCCCCCCTGAATGATGTTGTGCTCCACAACAGAGTGGGGCGTGTGGCGCACATTGATAAAGTCTCCTGCGCGCCAGTCCATGTTGTCGACCCGGCAGTTGCGGACGATGACATGGCTGCCCTTTTCTGTGGAAATGATCCCGGCTCCTGTGGTGGGATCCGGATTGGCAAAGGTGACGCCGTCAATGATGATATGGTGTCTGTTTTTGAGAATGACTGAGGGAGAGTAAAATTTCCGGGCATCCAGAATGGCGTCCTTGCCCAGCAATGTGATGGGCTTTCCGGGGAGTCCGTTGCGCAGGGGGATGAATCTGCCGCTGTGGGTGCCGGGAAGCAGCTTGATGGTGTCTCCCGGAACAGCTGCGATGCTTGCTTCTTCAAGGGTCATTTTCCCTTTGCCCACCTCAAGAACTTTGGGGGCGCGGTCCTTGAGTGCGGTCTTGAAGGTGTATTTCTTTGAATAAACCGATTTTCCGCCCCGGCGGTTTCTGAAAAAGGCGCGCACTTCATAGACGGTGTCAGGTTCAAGTCCGGTAATGCCCACGCTGTGGCGTGCGCCTTGAAGTCCGGAGGAAAAATAACGCTGTTTCCTCTCTCCTTTTTTGTTGACAACAGCTTCGCCCCATCCGTCACAGTCGGGAGTTTCCCAGATGAGAGCGGCGCCCTCTTTGCCGATGTAAGCGATCCTGAGATCCTTGAATGTAACTGCGGGGAACTTGGGAGCCGGGAAAGTGAGCCTGAGAGACTTGGCTTTGGCAAGTTCCGGATTGTCACAGCGGAACTCACTTTCTTTGCGGAAATTGCCGTACATTTTCATGGGCGTGTTTTTAAGATCCTCTTCCCAGCCGTTGTCGCCGCAGACGCCTGGCCAGCTGAAGCGGCCCAGAAAAAGGTTCCCTGTAATGGTTGCGGGGACAGGTTGACTTTCGGTGTGCCAGGCGCCGCGGAACACATTGTCTTTGATGATACCGTCGGGGTTGGCACTTTTCCATCTGAATGAAAGGCGGCTTTCAACGTAGTTGGCGATGGTATGGTTCCGGGGCGGTCTGCCGCCGTAGCTGTTGATGCCGTAGTTGACGACGTTCTCTCTTTTCTGGCGCAGGGTGTGGGCTGTTGTGCCGCACCAGTTCCCCAGATAGAGGTTGTCGGTGGCCTTTGCCATGTTCAGAAAGTGGCCCTGAGTGGTGTTGAAAGCGGCCTGATTGTTTTTGACCACGCTCCAGGAAGTGCCGTCCAGGACGACGCCGTTCTGGGTGTTGTAGAAGAACCGGCAGTTCTGAATGGTGATGTGGCTTACCTTGTTTTTGTCGTAGGGTTTGTTCATACGGGCATAGACGGCTTCATAGTAGTGACGGAACTCCAGATTCTCAAGGTGGATATAGCTGCCGTGGATCCGGATCCCGATACGTCGGGCGGAAGCGCTGATGCCGGTCTGTTCCAGCGCCGCATAGTGGACGAGGAGTCTTTTATTCTTCATGTCATAGAAGAAGGTTCCGGGGATCTCTCTGGCAAGCTCTTCGCTGTCCACATTCTGCAGCTCTATGCCGGATGGACGCTCATGGATGAGATTGTTCAGAATGGGCAAATTGTACTTGTATTCAGCCAGCTGTCCTGTTGTTTTGACGGGTTCAAGGAATCTTCCCCCGGTGAGGATGACTTTTTTACCCTTCATACCCATGATGCGGATGGGGGAGCCGGGTTTGCCGCACTGTTCGGCGAATCCAACAACGCCATCTTTGACATTGAGTTTCAGTTCATCCTGAAAATAGATGCCTTCATCAATCAGCAGCGTATCGCCGGCTCTGAGCTGGTGAAAGCCCTTGTGGAGCGTTTTGAATGCCGTGTTCAAAGTTTTTCCGTCATTTTTATCGCTTCCTTTGGGGGAAACGTAAAAAGTCCGTGCCGGTTTCAGCATGGGGCCAGCTCCGTAGTCAGCATAGTTGATACCGGCAAGGTGCAGTGTAAATAACAGCAGAAAAGCAAAAAGGATATTTTTCACAATGAAGCTCCTTTACCTTTTGCGGGCGATCCGGGTTTCAGGCGGAAATCTCCCTTTTCATAGTCAACGAACATGGGATCGGCGTGGATGCTTGTCTTATCCTGCCCGGAGTATTTCTGCCACTCTTCAAGAGTGTTGGAGGCGAAAATAATTTTGCTCTTACTGTCGCGGATCCTGCCGCCGACGGTGTGGTATTTGTAGGGCGACCAGTAAACATTGCCGTCAGAAACGATGTTTTTACCCGGATCGTGGAAGAGCAGCGCCTGATTTTTCTTGCTGGGCACACAGGGACGGTAAAAAATGTTGTTCCTGATCTCAATATCTGAAGAACTCCAGCACATGATGGTCAGCATGGTGGCATCAACAAATGTGTTGTTGAGGATCTTCACCCCTTTGCCGCTGACGGTGATGGGATAATCGCCTCCCCGGATGATATTGTTTTGAGCCACAGAACCGGGGGCATTGTTGAAGGTGAGAAAGTTTCCGGCGGTCCATGGCACATCTGCGCGGCAGTTTCTGACGGTGATATTGCTCCCCCCCTCAACCAGAATGACTCCTTTGCGTACTGTTTCATCCGGATTGATGAAGTTGATGCCGTCAATGATGATGTGTTCCCTTTTGCGGATCAGAATGGAGTGAGAGTAAAAATGCTGAGCGTCAATGGTGGCTTTGCCCCCGCCTGTAAGGGTGATGGGTTTGCCGGGCTTGCCGCTGCGGACAGGGATGAATCTGCCGTGATGGACTCCGGGGAGAAGTTTGACGGTATCTCCCGGAATGGCGGCGCAGGCAGCCTCTTCAAGAGTGAGTTTGCCGGGACCGACTTCAAGGATCTTCGGCGCTCGCAGGGCGGAGGCGGTTTTGAAAGTGATTTTTTCAGTGCACTCTGTTGTCTTTCTGCCCCGGCGGTTGTTGAAGTGGGCGTTGACGATGTATTCGGTATCCGGTTTGAGTCCGGTAAGTCCCACGGCATGATTGCTCCCCTGGATCCCTGAGGCAAAGTAACGGATCTTCCGCTCTCCTTTTGCTCTGAGGGCAACAGAGGGGAATCCGTCGCATTCAGGTGTCTGCCACTTGAAAACAGCGCTTTCATCGGTGATATGCTCCACCCGCATATTTTTGAACGTGACCTCAGGAAAACGGACTTTGGGCAGTTCAAGTTTCAGGGATTTTGCTTTGAGCAGCTCCGGATGAGCGGACTTGAACTCAGAAAGTTTCCGCACGTTGCCGCTGAATTTGACGGGCGTGTTTTTCAAATCCTGCTCCCAGCCGTTGTAACCGCAGATGCCGGGCCAGCTGAAGCGGCCGCCGAAAAAGTTGTTCTTGACCGTAACGGAGGTGGGAGCGCTCTCAACATGAAATATTCCGTGAACGATGTTGTCGCTGAAAATATTCCCCTCTCCCGCAGCTTTCCAGCGGAACCCCAGAGAGGATTCTATCAGATTGGCGATGACATGGTTCCGGGGCGGTCTGCCGCCGTAGCTGTTGATGCCGTAGTTGGTATCATTGTCGCGGAGATGGCGCAAAGTCTGGGGCACAGGACCGCTCCAGTTGCCGGTGAAAAGGTTGTCATGGGCACGGGAAAGATTGAGAAAGTTTCCCCGGTCGGTGTTGCAGGCACCCCGGTTGTTTCTGACCAGACTCCAGCTGGCGCCGTCAAGGATGACTCCGGCAAGGGTGTTCCAGTAAAAGTTGCAGTTCTGAATGGTGATATGGGATGCCTTATTTTTCTCATAGGGGCGGTTCATGCGGACATAGATGGGTTCGCTGTAGTGGGTGAAGGTGAGATTTTCAACATGGACATAACTGCCGTGGATCCGCACTCCCACGCGGCCTTTCATTACGGATACCCCTGTCTGCTCCAGGGCGGCAAAGTGAACAAGCAGCTCTTTTTTCTTTTCATCATAACAGAAGGTGCCGGGATACTCCCTGACCACCTCCGGGGAACGGACATACTGAAGTTCGGTTCCGGCGGGAAGTTCGTGGATGAGCTTTTTCCAGAGGCGTCCTGAGAATTTGAACTTGCAGAGCTGTCCTTTGGAATCGGCGGGGCGTTTAAGGTGTGTGCCGCCCCTGAGGATCACGTTGTGGCCTTTCATGCCCATGATGCGGATGGGGGATCCGGGGCGGCCGCACTGCTCTGAAAAGCCTGTGGTGCCTTCTTTTACATTGAGCTGGATCTGTTCTCCGAAATATTCCCCGCCCTCAATGAGAAGCGTATCGCCGGCACGGAGTTTTGATGCTCCGTACTCAATGGAGCGGAACGCCCTTTTGAGGGACTTTCCGTCATTTTTATTGCTGCCTTTGGTGGAAACATAAAAGGTCTGGGCAGGTTTCAGCATGGGACCTGCCCCGTAGTCGGCGCAGTTGACAGCTGAAACCGCAAGTGTACTCAAAAGAGAAGCTGCAAAGAGAAACTTTTTCACAACGTTGCCCCCTTGCCTTTCGCAGGGGAACCGGGTTTGAGCCGGAAATCTCTGTTTTTAACGTCAACGAACATGGGATCGGCATGAATACTTGTCTTATCCATGCCTGAAAGTTTCTGCCATTCGGCAAGAGTTTTGGAGTTAATGAGGGTCTTTGCCTTGCCGTCTCTGATCCATCCACCGGTGGGATGCTCTTTGATGGGGGACCAGAAAACGTTTCCGTCAGAAACAATTTTTCCCTTGACATTGTGGAAAAGCAGAGCGGGGTTCCGCTTGTTGTCAACACAGGGACGGTAGAAAATGTTGTTTCTGATCTCAACATTGGCAGGACTCCAGAAAAGCAGAGAGACCATGACCGCATTGACGATGGTGTTGTTGATGACTTTGATGTTTCCGTCAGAAATGTTGAGGGGGTAGTCCCCATCCACAATCACATTGTTTTCAACGGTCAGACCGGGGGACTTGCCGGCGGTGATGAAGCCTCCGGCGCGCCAGTCGGATTCGGAATAGCAGTTGCGGACCGTCACGCCGGGAGCGTAGGAAAGACGGATGATATCCTTTCTTGTGGTCGTGTCACCGTTGATGAACTTGATTCCGTCAATGATGAAGTGCCCTTTGTGGTAGAGAGAAATGGAGGGGGAATAAAAACCTTTTGCATCAATGACAGCTTTTCTGTTGCCGGTGATGGTGATGGGTTTTTCCGGAGTGCCTGCGCGCAGAGGAATGAACTGACCGGTGTGGACTCCGGGGAGCAGTTTCACAGTGTCGCCGGGGAGAACGGCACAGGAGACCTCTTCAAGAGTGAGTTTCCCGGGGCCGACTTCCCACACTTTGGCTGCACGGGGGGCAGCTGCGGTTTTGAAAGTGCCCTCTGCCGAACCGACAGTGGCACCGCCGCGGCGGCTGCGGAAGAAGGCTTTGTAGGTGTATTGAGTGTTGGGTGAAAGACCTTCCAGTCCGAGTCTGTGGACAGAACCCTGAGAGCTGGAAATGGCGGTGCGGATCTTTTTTCTGCCGGTGGGCCAATACTGGACACTTCCCCATCCGTCGCAGTCGGGGGTTTTCCAGGTGATGACGGCGCCGTCGTTGGAAATGTATTGCGCTTTCAGCTCCTTGAAGGTGACTGCGGGGAATTTGGGTTCAGGCAGCTTTACTTTCAGTGCTTTTGCCTTTACCAGCTCCGGATGAAGAGGTTTGAAGTCAGCTTCTTTACGGAAGTTGCCGGAAAATTTTATAATGGTCCCTTTGAATGTGTGATCCCAGGAATCCGGCCCGCCGAGACCGTGCCAGGCAACAGTGCCTTTGAAAAGATTGCGGGTGATGATGCCGGGAACCGGCTTTGAATCGCCTCTGAAACTGCCGAAGAAGATGTTGTCGCTGACAACGCCATGGGGGGAACCGGATTTCCAGCGGAATGAAGGCTTTGATTCCACATAGTTGGCGATCACATGATTCCGGGGACTCTGCTTGCCGTAGTGGTTGATGCCGAAGTTCAGCTCCTGAGGCGTACGGTGGCGGAGTGAGCAGAAAGTGGGACCGCTCCAGTTTCCGATGATCAGATTGTCATGGGCCTTGGTCAGGGTCATATAGTTGCCCCGGTAGGTATTATGGGCGGCGCGGTTGTTTTTGATCAGACTCCATGAAGCGCCGTCAAAGATGATGCCGCAGGCGGTGTTGTGATAAAAGGAGCAGTTTGTGACGGTGACGTGGCTTGCCTTGTTTTTGTCATAAGGGCGGTTCATGCGGACAAGGATCGGTTCGCCGCTGTACATGAAGGTGAGGTTTTCAATATGGATGTAACTGCCGTGTACCCGCAGAGAAACACGGTGTCTGAGGAGAGAAACTCCCTTTTGTTCTGCGGCGGCAAAGTGAACGTAAAGAAGTTGTTTTTTTTCATCAAGGTAATAAGTTCCTGCCAGCTCTTTTGCCGCTTCAAGAACGGGGACGCGCTGAAGCTCGATTCCGGAAGGGAGCTCATGGATCATATTGTAAAGAGGCGCCCTTTTGCAGGGGAAGACATAAACAGGCCCCTCCTTTCTGCCGTTGAAAAGTTTTTCGCCGCCCACGATGACCGCTTTTTTCCCTTTCATACCCATGATGCGGATGGGGGAACCGGGTTTGCCGCACTGAAGATCGTAACCGACAAAATCTTCTTTCACATTGATCCGGATCTCAGGCTCAAAGTATTCCCCCTCATCAATAAGAAGCGTATCCCCCGCACGGAGCTGGGACGCGCCTTTCCCAATGGTGCGGAAGGCTTTGGCAAGGGATCTGCCGTCATTCTTGTCGTTTCCTTTCAAAGAAACGTAAAATGTCCGGGCAGGTTTCAGCATGGGACCTGCGCCGTAATCAGAGACTTTTACGCCCCACAACGAAAAGATGGCACACAAGGCGGTCAGTGTTAAAAGTTTTTTCATTTTTCCTCCTCTTTATTGGTTACTGAATTTTTTTACAGATGAAAAACTGTGCATGGCTTTTATATACTCCTGTTTGCTCATAGGCGTGGGCAGCGAGGCGATCCGGAGTCCTTTTTCCGCATCGCCGTACAAAAGGTCTATGGTATTGAGCACAAGGTATTTGACAGAGTCAACGTATGCGGCCTTTTTATCGGCGGCAAGAAAGGTGTCTGTATGGGCGCTCCCTTCAAAGCCCCTGAAGTAGGCGTGAAGGGAGGGACGGATCATGCTGACATCACCCATGTCTGTGGATGAAGGACGGTAGATGCCTCTCGTAAAGGGGGCGTCAGGAGCGACCAGACGGACGTTCTCTTCATGGAGCGCATCAAAATCGCTGTAAGGCACAAGGGGCATGAATCCGAAGATGTTCTGCACTTCGCTTTCACCGCCGAAAGCAATGGCGGCGGCGCGGACGCAGCGGTCCACTTTGGCAGAGGCATCTTCAATGGCCTCCGGGGAACCGGCGCGGACCTGTAATGTAAAAACCGTGTTGTCGGGGACAACATTCACCGCTTCGCCCCCTTCCGGGATATATCCGTGGATCCGCACATGATCCTCATCCCGGAATGTATCCCGCTGGGCATCGATCATCGCCATGGCACAGCGCATCATGGAAATGGCATTGATTCCCCGCTCAGGACAGGCGCCTGCGTGGGCGGATCTGCCTTTGAAGATCAGACGCTTCATCACAAATCCGTTGAAGCCGGAGGGGGTGAAGTTGGCGCTCCCGGCGTGGAGCATCATGGCAAGGTCGATGTCATCAAAGACCCCCTCGGCGATCATTTGGGATTTCCCGCCGAAAAACTCAAGTTTCCCCTGGCGCACAAGGGAGGCGATATAGGGTTGATCCTGACACTCTTCCGAGGGCGTCCCCACGAAAGCAAGAGTGCCTGACAGGTGCTGAAGTACCTCAGGCGCTGTAAGATATGCCGCTGCGTGAAGCATGGCGTTGAATGCCGCATGGTGTCCGCAGGCGTGGGCGGCATGGGTCGCGGGATCTGCAAAGGCATGATTTGGAACGATGAGACCATCCAGTTCGCCGAGGATCCCCAGAGTCGGCCCGGGTCTGCCGGTGGCGGCGTCGGCGCGGAATCCGGTTATGGCAAGGCCTTTTTTGACTTTCAGTCCCAGACCTTCAAGGTGTTCAACGGCAAAACCGGCTGTCCGGTTTTCCTTATATGAAAGTTCCGGCATCCGCAAAAGTTTTTCACCTGAAGCGATGATTTTCACCTGATCCCGGTCAAGAAGCTGACATGCAAGACTTTTCAGTTCACTCTTATCCACAATTTGACTCCATTTCTTATAACTTCAAATAAGATAGCATCAGTTTCTTTAATTTGCAACCTTTAAAAAGGCGGTGACGGCAGGTATTTGAACTATTTTTTTAAATCGGCTCTTGAGTTTTGCCCTTTGCGGGTGTATCTTATGTCGCGTCAACCTTTATCAATTTTAATATATGGAGAATTGGAATTATGTATCTCGGACGTATCGTTGCCATCGGAATGACCAAATCCGGACGCGCCGGAGCCTTTTACCGGGTTTCCTCCCGTTCTTTCCCCAATCGTATGGCAGTGCTTCAGGGGGATAAAGTGGCTATTCTGCCCCGTCCCGGCTTTGAGGGCGATCTTGCAAAGAACCCCTATATCAGCTACAATTGCGTCCGTATCGCCGGTGAATACGCTGTTGTTTCCAACGGTTCCCAGACCGACCCCATCGCTGAAAAGATCGCCGCCGGAATGCCTGTCCGCGACGCTTTCACTCTGGGACTGCTGGCGCTGGACTATGAAAAGGACTCTCTGGACACTCCCCGCATTGTCGCCGCAGTGAGCCGTCTGCGTCCTGTGGGTTATCTGGGCATCATCCGCAAGGATGCCGTCCTTGTCCGTGAGTTTGAACTCAAACCCGGCGAATTGCGTTACATTTCCACCTACGAATGCAACAAACCTGCCGACGATCAGATGACCAGTGACTTTGACGCCGCCTGCGAAGAGTGCTGTGTCAACTACGTCATCGACGGCGGCATCTTTGCTGAATTTTCCAACCCCGTCACCTCTGCGGCGGCACTTGCCGCTGCGGACGGCTCCGAGTTCGCTCTGGGCGTCAAAGTGGTTGAATAATTCTTTTACGCCGAATATAAAAGGCGCGGTCAACGGAGTGTTCCGGACCGCGCCTTTCTTAGTATGCGCGGCATGCGCATTGACTCGTCGGTGAAAGTCCGATACAGACCTTGTCAGTAGGAACTGTTAGCGAAAGCCAAGGGTGTCCATCGTGAGGTGGAATCTGAAAGAAGGCAATAGCAAAATCCCGGTCTG
>JAFWBQ010000122.1 GCA_017507125.1 Lentisphaeria bacterium | reverse complement strand
TGGCAAAGATGTCATTCGCAAAGAGCTGTAAAGGGTAGTTTGAGGCTGCTACCTGCAAGGTAACAGCCGAAAACGCTCCCTTTATCAGATCGAAGCGAGGGCGCTTTGACAATTTTGAGGAGTTTTGAAATTGCCTCAAAATTTCAAGGAATTGGATATCATGTCAAAAGTATTTCTTGCTCTGCTGGATGGTATGCGTCCCGACGCGCTTGCCGTTTGCAATCACCCTTTGTTTCAGGAACTCCTTTCCACAAGCCGTTACACCATGAACATGCGTACCGTCATGCCCTCAGTGACCCTGCCCTGCCACATGTCTCTTTTCCACAGTGTCAGCGCCGACCGGCACGGAATCCTGACCAACACCTACGTCCCCCAGGTGCGCCCGGTCAACGGGATCTGCGAAGTCCTGAACGGCGCCGGAAAAACCTCTGCCTTTTTCTACTCCTGGGAGCCTCTGCGCGATCTGGCAAGGCCCCTGAACCTCGCCCGCGCCTCTTACTACTGCGGCAGAAGTTACGGCTACGACGTTGCCGATGTCAAGCTCGCTGATGATGCTGAAAGGATGTTCCAGTCAGGCGAAGCGCCGGACTTTGTCTTCTTTTACCAGTGTCAGGTGGATGAGATGGGGCATAAGTACAAGTGGATGTCAGAAGAGTATTTTCAGTCGATCCGCAACTCTCTCGACAATGTGCAGCGCGTGATCCGTCAGATGCCTCCGGATTATCATTTCATCCTCACCGCCGACCACGGCGGCCACGACAGGAGCCACGGCACTGAGAATGACACTGATATGGTGATCCCGATGTTTCTGCGTCACAGCACCATTGCCCCCGGAGTCATTTCCGGCGACACCAATATCATCGACATCGCCCCCACCATTGCCGGGATCCTGGGGGTTGCACCCGATCCCGACTGGGAGGGGAAAGGGTTGCTGTAACTGCTTTTTCCGGAAGAATAAAGAGTTTATTTTATAAAGATGACTTGCATTTGCACTCAAAAGAGGTTAATTTAAGTCAAAGTCAATATCTGCCTGTCAGATGTAAATAAAAAAAAGTATCCAAAGGTACAAAAATGTCAGACAAAGAAAAACTCGCCATCAACGGCGGAACCAAAGCGGTGGGGGCGCTGAAAGCCCGTTTCCATTTCGGAGTTGAAGAAAAAGAAGCTGCCATGCAGCTCTTTGACAAATCCATTGCCTCAGGTGAGCCTTTCGGTTACAATGGTGCCGAAGAAGAGGCTTTCTGCAAAGAATTTGCCGAATTTCTGGGCGGCGGCTACGCCGACGGCGTCAACGGCGGAACCAATGCGGTCTTCACCGCGCTCCGCGCCCTTGACCTGAAGCCCTTTTCTGAAGTCATCGTGGGTGCTGTCACCGATGCCGGCGGCATGATGCCCATCGTTCTCAACAGCTGCATCCCCGTGGTCTGCGACACCATGCCCGGCAGATTCAACATCGGTCCTGAGCAGGTTGAAAAATGCATTACGCCCCAGACATCCGCCATCGTGGTTCCCCACATCGGCGGCGAACCTGCTGACATCAAGGGCATCATGGAAATCGCCAACCGTCACGGGATCCCTGTGGTTGAGGACTGCGCCCAGGCTCACGCTGCTCAGGTTGACGGTCAGTATGTGGGAACTTTCGGTACCTACGGTTCTTTCTCTGTCATGTTCGGCAAACACTTCTGCACCGGAGGACAGGGCGGAATGGTCTTCACCAAAACCGAAGAACTCTATTTCCGTCAGCGCCGTGCCGCCGACCGGGGCAAACCCTTCGGCATCACGCCTCCCCAGGGCAATGTCATCCCTGCCATCAACTGCAACATGGATGAACTCCACGCCGCCATCGGCAGAGCCCAGCTGAAAAAACTCCCCGGCATCGTCGCCGGACGCCGCCGTTTCGTTGAACTGCTCAAGAGCATGGGGATCGGCGAACTCAAAACCATCTCTGTTCCCGAAGCACTCCCCGGCACCGTCAACTCCTACTGGTGGATGCGTCTCAACGTGAACCTGACCGCTCTTACCTGTTCCAGAAAAGAGTTCTTTGACGCGTTGATGGCTGAAGGATTGCCTGTTTCACCTGACTACAAGGCGGCACTGCCCTCCACCTTCCCCTGGTTCCAGGACCGTAAAAACAAGCACCCCTGGAACAACCCCCTCTGCCAGGGAGATCCCTGCCGCGAATTCCCCCTGCCCAACGTTATGCAGGCCATGGAAGACAACTTCCTCTTCTTCATCAGGGAAAGCTGGGATGTTGAGGAAGCCGAAATGGTCATGAATGCGTTCCGCAAAGTGGATGCCGCTTTCGCAGTTAAATGATCTTTTCAGGAGAGCTTGAAAAATGATGATCGATATCCACACCCATATCACCTACGAACACTTCCCGGAGTTCCCCAAAGTCTTTCTCGGCAGGGGACCTTTTACCGCGGATGTGCTTCTCTACCGTATGGATATGGAAGGCATTGACCGTTCTGTGCTGCTGCCGCTGTGTTCCCCTGAGAATATGGACTTTTACGGTGTCACCGGCAATACAGAATGTATTGAAGCGGCGCGGAAACATCCCGACCGTTTTGACTGCTTCTGCAACATTGATCCCCGCGCCATGTTCAACACGGCAGACGGAAAGATCCGGGATCTTTTCAAGGTCTTCAAGGATCTGGGCTGCAAGGGTCTGGGCGAGATCTGCGCGGGACTTCCGGTGGATGATGAGCGTTATATCCGCATCTTCCAGACGGCGGGTGAATTCAAGATGCCCATGATCTTCCACTTCCAGCGTCCTGATAACACCAGCTACGGTGCCATCGACGATTCCGGACTGCCCCGGCTTCAGAAGGCTCTGAAGCTCTGTCCCGATACCATCTTCCTGGGGCACTCCCCCTGTTTCTGGAACGAGATCGACGGCGAGCTTACCGGTGAGGAAAAGGCTTCATACCCCACCACGCCCTACACGAAAAAGGGTATTCTGTGGGATATGTTTGAGCAGAATCCCAACCTTTACGGTGACTGTTCTGCGGGCAGCGCCCACCGGGCTCTGAGCAAGGATCCCAAAGGCTATGAGTTCCTTGAAAAGTTCCACAAGCAGGTCTGCTTCGGCACTGACCGCTTTACCGGCATTGATGAACCCATGCCCCCCATCATTGAATATCTCAAAACCGGTCTTGATACAGGAAAACTCTCAAAGAAGGCTTACGATGCCATCACCTTTGAGAACTATCTGCGGATCACTGAATAAGAGTTTTCTCTTAACTGCAAAGCTCCGGCGCCTCAAAACGCCGGAGTTTTTTTCTTCTTTTTTTCGCCTTCCGGACAAAAAAAAGTGCCGCAAAACTTATCAAGTCTTGCAGCACCTGTAAAAGAACTTTTTTCAGTTCATCACTTTGCAGCGGGGCGCGCGATCTCAGCCAGAGGATCGTAATCCTCAGCGCAAAATCCGCAGGGATTGTGACGGATCCAGCCTTCGGCAAAGTCGCAGAAACCGGCAAGTTTCCCCATGGCGACGCAGCGCTGCTGCATATCGTCCAGGTAGGCATCCAGTCCCTGAGAAGCATCCAGCCACTCTTTCTGGGAACGGTGACAGTTGAGGAAAGCACGTTTCTTTTCGATCACATTGGTCACATCCACAAAGACATCAGGGATCACAGGCTTATTGAGCTGATCCTTGAGACTCAGGGGCAGAGAGTGATAGACCGCAACTTCATCGCTGAACATGGGTTCAGCCACGTTGCGGAAATTCATCATGCCGCGGCAGAAAGCTGCAGAAGTGGCAAGTCTTCCGGCGTTGACATGATCTTCCATGTAGTCATAAGGACCGTGGGTCAGAACGATCTGGGGTTTGACCTTGCGGATCTCAGAAACCACTTTGGCGAGCTGCTCGGAGTTATAGAAAACTTCAAGGTCGTTGGTAATGGATTCATGATAGACTGCGCCCATGAGTTTGGCGGAGTTCATGGCCTCTTCACGGCGGATTTTGATCAGTTCTTCAGCCTTGTAGACTTCGCTGCCCAGTGAACCGTTGGCAATGTTCATATAGTGGATCTCATAACCCAGATCCTCTTTGAGGCGGGTCAGAGTTCCTGCCATCATGAATTCAATGTCATCAGGATGACAGGCGATCGCAAAAGCAACTTTCTTCATGATCAATGCATCTCCACGTCGCAAACGCCGAAACCGGGACGGTAGAAGTTGAAGACCACATCATCATGCTGAGAGAGCAGAGACATGGGCACGGCACTGTCAGCGATCTTCCGGGAGATCATGAAGGTGGTCAGACGCATACCGAAGGGGTTGTCATGGTGTCCGGGATGCCAGATGGAGACACGATCGCACATCCAGGTTTCCATGGGACCGACGGTGAAGGCGCTGGAGGGAACATTCTGCACGGTGCCGCCGCCGGAGGTACGGGCGTTCTGGATCAGAGTGATGGGATGGAGTTCCACATGACGGGTACCCAGCTGACGGTACTCTTCGGGGGTGGGAGGATTGTCTTTGTATTTGCCTTCACGTTTCACGGGGTCGTTGAATGCCCAGTGTTTGGTCTCTCCCTGTCCGCCCTGCATGATGAGGCACTTGGCCTGCTTGTAGGTTTCGATGTATTCCTGCACGTTCTCGCTGGGGAAGTGCATGTTCTCTTTGGGCATACGCAATTCGGGACGGATGCGGTTGAAGCAAAGCTCCATATCAGCCTTGGCGAAGCCCAGGGGGAAGTTGATGTCAGCAGCTTTGTCGCCGAGGGCCCACTCATCCATGCCCCAGAAGTGAGCGTTCTTCAGGCTCAAACCGGTAGCGTTGACGATCTGAGCGACCAGGGGCAGCTGTTCGGTGGGGCCGATGGGGCCGCAGATACCGCAGGGATTGTCGGGAGTGGCTTTTTTCCAGGCGTCGATATATTCCAGAGCTTCGGCGCAGTAGAACTCCTGGAAAGTGTCAAAGATATTGATTTTGAATCCGGGACGCTCAAAGGATTTCAGATTGTCGATGTTGATCTTCGCCGCTTCGTCAAGGATCTCGCGGTCAAGAGTCGTGTAATCCCACCAATCGGGGGAAATCTTGGAAAGTGCGCGCATGGTAAAACCTCCTGCTCTTTTTATTGTTTGGTTGTTAGGGACAGCTCATTTCAGCATGAATAAAACTGTCCTGTACTTACATTACACCTTTTTTCCTGAAATGTCAAGTCTCTTGTGTTTTTTTTATGTCAAATTCCAAAGGGAGAGTTGACTTTTGAATGAAACACTGTTATATTTAGCTTTATACGGATGATCCGCTGTTTTTATTTCAAATTTAACTGGTATTATGGCTAAAGGAACCGCAATCGTTTCAGCAATTGAGATCGGTACTTCACAGATCAATATTCTGGTGGGTGAAGTGACCGGTGATTCTGTCAGCATCATCGGCAGAGGCAGTGCCTCCTCCGGCGACGCTGTGGTCAAGGGCGAAATACGCAATATGGAGTCCGCCGCCAAAGCTCTGGAACAGGCGCTCACACAGGCTGACGACTCCTCCGGAAACCAACTGCTCCGCAGTCAGCTTGTAACACTGCTGATCTCAGGAGGCGGCGTCCTCTGCACCAGCGGCATCGGCACTGCCGCCGTGAGAAATCAAAATGGCGTCGTCGGTGAAGCTGAAATGAACGAAGCACGCAGCAACGCACAAGTCATCGAGCTTGCCTCTGACTGGAAAATCATCAACACCGATGATATCTACTGGCGCCTGGATAACCGCCGGGTGGGGAATCCCCTCAACCAGCGGGGACGGAAACTTGAAGTCAAGGCACTGATCGTTCAAGGGCATGTTCCCCGTCTTGACAACTTTGCCAATCTGATAAAAAGTTCAGAGTTGGAAAATGCGGAACTCTATCCTGTTTACGCTCCCATCTGCGCCAAAGAAGGGATCCTGACCGACCGCGAGGTGGATGACGGTGCAGTTCTTATCGACATGGGTGCCGGATGTACCGATTACCTGACCGCCCACGACGGCGGCGTTCTTGAAGCAGGCACATTGCAGTTGGGATTCGATCATGTTGCCAACGACCTTGCCATCGGTCTGGGACTTTCGTTCACAGCATGCCGCAAACTCTTTGAAAACGGAACTTTGAAAAATGCCTTTGAGCAGAATTTGAATTCCTTGCGTATAGAATCCCCCATGGGCGGCTCCAGAGAGATCCCTCTCAGCCAGTTTGAAACCATCATTGAAGCACGGCTGCGTGAGATTTTTGAAGAAGTTGCCCGCAAAGTGCATGTCCCCGGCGGTCAGGCAAGCGGTGTTCTCACAGGCGGCGGAGCCCTTTATCCCCCAGCCCTTGAGATCTTCACCAAGGTTTTCGGGATCCCCTGCCGGGAAGGCAGTGTTGCCGACGCTTCAGGCTCCCTGACCAATCTGGACTCCCCCCGGTACAGCGCCGTCTGGGGCGCACTCAAAGTGGCGGCATACTACTACCGTACCTTTTACGGCAGAAACCGCGAAGGCGCCCTGCAGAACATCATCGAAGGAATGAACAATATCTGGCTGTATCTGCCCCGGTGGATCGGTAAATTATGGAAAGCATTCAAGTTTTGACCATGAAAAAATTGACTGTACTCGGAGTGGGATCCGCCGGATGCCGGATCACAGGAATCCTCAACACTCTCCCCGGCGCCGAAAATCTGCGGCTGCTGGGATTTGACTGTGACGCTGAAGCTCTTAAAAATTCAGGACTCCCGGAAGAAAACCGGATCCTTGCATGTGAAAAATGGCGCGAAGGTCGCGGATGCGGCGGCAGAATCAACGACGGCAAAACCGCTGCCGCAGCAGAAAGAGAAACTCTCGCCGGAGTTCTGGCAGAAACACCCCTGCTGGTGGTCATCGCCGGTTTGGGCAGAGGTTTCGGCTCCGGAGCCATGTCAGTCATTCAGAGCGTCACCTCGAAACTGAAGATCCCCACCATCTTTCTGCTGAATACCCCGTTCCGTTTTGAGGGCAGTTCCCGCAGAAAAATTGCCGAACAGACCATACAGGTGGATCTGCTCCCCCTTGCCGGGGCAGTCATCACAGTGCCCAACGATCTGCTTTTCTGCACATTGAGTTCAACAGTTGCCCATGAGGAAGCCTTCGCCCTTGCTGACAAAGTCATGGCTGAGTCGGCCAGGGCGCTGGCGGTCACCCTTTGTTCCGGGAACCGGCTGGCGGCAGACTACGATACGCTGAGCGGTCTGCTCAACCGCCAAAGCTCTTCCTGCAGCATCGGGTACGCTTCAGTGGCGCCTGATGATCCGGAAAAAGAACGCAAACTTGTCGAAAACCTTATGGACTCCCCCATGCTGGGCGGCAGTTCAAAGCTCAAAAATGCCGACGCCGTTTTCCTGATCCTCAACGGCGGCAGCGGTCTTTCTCTGGGAGATGCCCGCTCCATTTTTGAAAATGCCCAGAAATATCTTTCCCCTGATTGCGAAGTCCTGATCGGCGCCGGTGCCGACAGTTCCTGGGGCGACGGGATGCAGCTGGTGGCCATTGCTGTCAAGTTTGAAAAAAGCGATACCCCGGAGCGTCCCCTTGAACCCGCCGCGGTCCCCAAAAGAGGCAAAAAGAAACGCAGCGAAACGGATGATGAGTTCCAGCCGGATCTCTTCGCCGCCCAAACCAATGAAGTGGGGGTTATGGAGGGAACGCCTCCCGTCATCGTGGACGGCGTCAATCTGGACATTCCCACTTTCATGCGGAAAAACATCCCCGTTGACAGAAGAAACTGATCTTCCTGTGCTGAAAAATTTTTCCATTGCCCTTTCCGCTGCCGGAACAGGGCTTTTTTAATATCTTGAGGCAATTTCAAAGCTTTTCAAATTCCAGAAAGCGCCAGGCGCGGGGAGGGATCGTCAGGTCGATACCGCTGCGGCGAAGCGTGAGACCGCTGAGAGATCCGCCATTGACATTCCCCTGCCACATAAGAGGGGCTGCGGGGAAGCGCAGATTGCATCTGAGAGGCTCTGCCGCAAAATTTCCAACAGCGGCGAGGGTATTGTTTCCGTGCCTCCACACCAGCAGTTTCAGGGGAGAAAAAGCCCGGGGCAGATCCAGAGGATACCCCGCAGGTCCCGGCACCGGCGGCAATTCAAGGGGGGCGGCACTGCTCTGCAAGATCCACTGATGTTGTTCAAGGGGGGCTTTGCGGAAATAGTTCTCATACTCCCGCAAAATCATGGCTGCGCTGCCGGCATTGACACGGAAGCTGTAATCTGTTCCAGGCGTCATTTCAAGCCAGACACCGGAAAAACCGCTGAAAAAGAGATTGAGCAGTTCAAATTGCAGCTCTTCAGGAGAAATCACACCGGAACGGACAGCAAGTTTGCCTGTAAGCCGGTTCCGGGGCACGTTATACTCGCGGAACCTCTTGACAATGAGTTTCCTTACAAGGAAATTGACTGCCGGATCATATTTTTTTCCGTCGGGCAGAATATGTCCCGGTGTAAGATCAACAACACTTTCATTTCCCGACACATGGCACTTCCCGGTAAGGATCTGGGATACCTGATAAACCGGTATAAGCGCCGGCCGGCGGCTGAATCCACGGGCATTGACCGGCAGATAAAGCCGGGCTCCGGCCCACAGCGCCCTCAGCCGGGCTGTCCGGAACTTCTGCAGTTCCCTGCCGTACCGCGCCTCAAGAAGACCTGCGGAACAATTCATAATATCTTTTGGGGGCAGTTTGGGGAGAAAGTCACATAACTCCACACGGCAAAGGGAACAAAGACAATGGATGGCGCGGTGCTGTCCCAGAAAAGAGCCGCACATAACAGCTTCTATATGGCGTCCGCCGGGACGCACCACCTGCCTTGAGAGAAGAGGCAGATAATATTTTTCCCAGAATGACTCATCACGGAGCATGCTGTAATAACAGTGATTTTCCGCCTTGACAGCGTGGACAGTCAAAAATGCTCTCTGAGAAATCTTTGCCGTCCGCAGCTGCCGGAGTGAAAGAAGCTGCCGGGGCGTCACCAATACATTGGCACCAGAGCGGAGCAACGCATTTTCAAAAGCAGGGGCACTTTCCCTTGCCGGAACAGTTCCGTTTGCCGAAAGAGCGAAGGTGAAATGCCGGGGCGCCAGAAACTCCATATCCCTGACGCATCTGATCTCAAAATAACAGTTCTCCCCTTTTTCCTTTCCGTTCTGCAGCTGTACCGACCCCATGAGCGTTTTTTCACTCTCCGGCAGATCACTGCTCAAAAGCAGAGAGAGTCCGTAGATCTTTGCATGCTTTTTATCAATGACAAGGGTCGTCTCAGTTTTCTCTCTGACCTTTACCTTGACCCCACTTATATGTGCTCCCCGGCAGTTGATAAGGCGGACGCCCCAGGGCAGTGTCACAAGGATGGTGTTTTCCTGAGAAAATTTGAATCCGGCGGGCAGAATCAGAGGAAATTCAACGGGTGTCTTTTCCGGCAGTGTCAAACTTCCCCTGCACATGATATTGCCGGGAAGAGCTGCCGGAACCGGCTCCGCAGTCAGCTGCAGTTCTGAAAAAGAAACCTTTCCGGGCCCCAGAAGCAGCAGAGATATCTGCAGTGCGCTGCATTTCACGGGTAAAGTCAGGGGCAGTTCTACGGCAGAGGGCGTTTCTGAAACAGAAAAATAACGGCGTTCCGTAAAATTCTTTCCGCCGCCGGAAGCTGTCAGAGAGATCCGGACAAGGGCACGCTTTTTTGTGCCGTTGACCATGACCGCCCTGAAACAGTATCTCCCCACACCTTTTTCCGGCAGAGTCAGAGAACGGAAGAACATGTTGGAAGAAAGTGCCTCATCAGGATTTTCAAGAATAACCTGTACTTTGCCGTCAGAAAGCCTGACCTGATGGCTCCGGAGAGAAACCTTCGATGGAAGAGTCTTTTTTTTCCCACTGCTGCGTCTGACACTGGAACTCCCCCTGCCCCAGTCACGGAAACTCCATTGGGGCAACAATACTTTTCCATTTCCGGGATTTTGCCACTCTCTCAACAAATTGGGGCTCCTTTCCCCCGCGCACAGCAGGGAAAAGGTCAACAGCAGAATTGTAACAGATCTTATTTGCATAGGGACAATATGGCGGCACCCGCAAGAATGACCATGAGAACAGCGGCTTTGGGCAGCAGCATTTTTTCCTTGAAAAAGCGCCCGCCCACGGCAAAGGCGACCACCACGCTGGAGCGGCGCAGCAGCGAAAGTATGGAAATCTGCGCATCAGGCAGACTCAAAGCGTAAAAGTAAAGTGCATCTGCTATAATGAGCAGGATCCCTGTGGCAACGATGCTCCAGCGCCACTGAAACCTGCCCCCGGCAGAGAAAAAGAAATGACGGCAGAGCAGAGCCGCTCCCAGGATCACCACCAGCATCCATGAGAAGTGGAATTGAAGCGAGAGGGGATCCAGATGTTTTGTTCCCAGCAGAAACTTATCGTAGAGCGCCGACGCCGATCCGAGCAAAGTACCCGTCATGGTGTAAAGGATCCCCTTTGAACGCCATGAAAAGTTCTCTTTCTGTCCGATCAGGGTGAAAAGGAAACACCCCGCAAGGATCAGCACCATGCCCGCCCATTGTATCTTCAAAGGCATTTCCCCGAAGATGATCACAGCGCCGATGATGCTCCACAAAGGGGCTGTCGCCCGGAGCGGCGAGGCGATGGAAACAGGCAGTTCCCGCAGGCCGTAGTAGACAAACGCCCAGCTTGCGGAAACGAGAAGAGATTTCAGAAAGACCAGAAAAAGCACTCCGCTGTTCCAGTGGATAACGGCGGCGGAACTGCTCATTCTGACCGCCGTCAGCAGCATGAAAAACAGAGTGCCTGACAGCGTTGCCAGAAAGAGAACCGGCATAACGCTGTTGTCACGCACAGCATGTTTTTTGAAAACATCATAGATCCCCAGTACAAAAGCGGAGCCGAGGATCGGGAGCGCCCATTCGGACATGATCTTTTACCTTGAAAGCTGATATTTGATCCAGCAGTAGAAAGTGTCGCCCATCTGATTGTAACCGGCAGGAGCAGGATGGACACCGTTGGACTGACGGATAATGAAATTTCTGGCGCCTTTCACAAGCACTCCGTTGACAGCTTCTCTGCGGACAGGGTAGTTGTTTTCACAATCCAGATTGACATTGGAAGGCACGAGGAACACCTTTTTGTCAGGATAAGAAGCAAACTTTTTCAGCATGGCGGCGTTGAGTGCATGCTGATTTTTCTTGTACTGCCAGCGGGTCTGTCCGCAGGCGTAGTTGCTGCCGAAGGCGTCCTGAGTTCTGGCGCCGGGGGTGACAAGTCCCACACCGATAATGGCGTTGGGAGCATCTTTACGCAAATTGGCGATGAGTTTGTCGGCATTGTCAAGAATGGTGTCGATCACTCTTTGCTGATTTGCATCAGTGGCGCCGAAAACATCGTTCACACCCAGCTGGATGGTGATGAAGTCAGGGACTCTGCCATTGTGATTTTTTTTCAGATACTGAGCCAGACTGAACTTGCCGTCAAAAAGGAAAGGACTGGCACGGTGCCGGGGAAATGTTTTTCCACCGGGAGCAACCTTGGTGGGAGCGGTTTTGGTCAGGAATGTAGACCATTTCCAGCCGCCATATCCTTCATGGAGCGCCTGAGTGCCTTTTCTGCCGTAGGTTCCGAGGAACTTGACCTGAGGATGTCCGTTGGCAGTCAGAAGCTCATGAAGACGACTGGGGTAGACGCTGGCAGCGGTAAGACTGTCGCCGAGAATCAGGATCCCGAAGTTTTTGCCCTTACCGGCTTCAGCGGAGGTAACGATGAGTTTGGTCGTCCCGACAGCTTCCACGCCGGCATTTGAAATCACGGTCAGTTCAAGACCATAGATTCCCTCTTCCCCCGCTTTCGGAGTATACCGCCAGCGCTTCTGATCGTTGCGTCCTTTGGTGCATTTGATATCAAAAACATAATTGTCAGGATTGATGACACAGACAACGTTGTCAAAATAGATATTTGTCTCAATGCCGGGAACGGCATAGATGGCAGGAGGAAGCTGAAGTTTGACTTTGTTCTGAACCACGGGCGCAACGGCGGCTTTGGGAGCGGCAGAAGGAGTTGCGGGGGCTGAGCAAGCCGTACAACCGGCAAGAAGCAGCGGCAGAAAAATCGAAGCAGTTCTGAGTTTCATTTGTTTTGTTCCTTAAAAATTATGTTAGTAAGAAAGAATCATCTTCCTGAAAATACCAGATACCAGTGCCAGATCCAGTTCCCCGCAAGACACCAGATAACGGCGGCGGCGCCGAGAAAGGGTCCGAAAGGAATGGAACAGCGTTTGAGAGATCTCTTACGCGCCCGGGCAAGACAGATACCGTAAAGAGTTCCCGAAAGGGAGCCTGCCAGAAGCACGAAAAGCGCTCCGGGGAATCCAAGCAAAGCACCGCAGGCGGCGATAAACTTCACGTCACCCCAGCCAAGGACATCCCTGCCGGTCATCTTTTTGCCGGCAATGGCAAAGAGCGCCAGAAAAGCTCCGGGGACAAGGGCTGACAAAAGAGCATAAAGAGCGCCCTGCCAATAAGTTTCCATGCCGCATGCAGAGGGGAGCGCACCATGGATCACGATACCGTAAAAAATGGCAGGCCAGGTGAGAGCATCAGGGATGATGCGCCATTTTGCGTCGATCCATGATGAGCTGATGGAAAGAAGGATGCACCAGTAGTAGAGGGGCAGAACCGAGGGAACCTGTTGAACAAGTCCCACTTTCAAAAGCACTGCCACAAAGAGGAGTCCTGTCAGCGCCTCCACAACAAGATAGCGGCAGGAGTAAGGTGTGTGACAGTGACGGCAGCGCCCCCTCAGAACCAGATAACTGATAATGGGCAGATTGTCGTACCAGCGGATATCCGCACCGCATGAGGTGCAGTGACTGGGAGCTGTGACCACCGACTCGCCTCTGGGGATGCGCCAGATGCAGACGTTGAGAAAACTCCCCAGACAGGCGCCGAAAGCAAAGGCGGCAAAGATGGCACTCCCCCACACCACAGGATAATCAAATCCGAGACGCTGCCACCAGTCATAGGCGGCCGAAGGCAATTCAGTCAGCATGACACATTCACTCCCCGTCTTCAGCGTACCCCCGGCGCATGGCGTCAATGGAGGGTTTTATATTTGTCCATATTTCAAAGGAGGCCGCTCCCTGATAGATCAGCATTTCCCTGCCGTCGGCGGCGGGGAGTCCCAGTTGAGCGGCGCGTTTCAAAAGGGGTGTGGGGCGATAGATGGCGTCAAAGACCCGCAGTGCGGGATTCAGTTCAAGCAATTCAAGATCCATGGGGGCGGGATCTTCATCGTGGAGTCCCAGACTTGTGACCTGAAGCAGAAGATCTGCGTTGGCGACCGCTGCGGCAAGAGCGCCTTCATCCGCAAGAGGAATAGCGCTCATAAGGGTCTCCGGTGCATGGACTTTGACTTTATCAACGAGAGCCTGGGCTTTATCAACACTTCTGTTGGCGATGACCACAGAAGCGCTCTGCTGCCATCCCAGCTCAAAGGCGATGGCTGTGGCGGCGCCCCCGGCGCCCAGCATCAGAACATTGAGTCCTTTGAGCGCCAGACCGAAATTTTCTTTTACAGCCCCTGAAATACCGGCACCGTCAGTAGAGTATCCATAAATCTTCCCCTCCACGATCTTGAGGGTGTTGACACTCTGACAGGCCGCCGCCCGCGGGGAAAATTCATCAACAAAAGGAAGTATGACCTGCTTGTGGGGAACCGTCAGATTGACGCCCTTGAGATTTTTTCTGGCATAATCGGCAAACTCACCGATCCTCGCGGGATCCACCCGGAGTTTTCCGTAAGGACGTCCCAAACCAGCCGCCTCAAAAGCGGCATTCTGCATCTGAGGTGAACGGCTGTGTGCCACAGGATCCCCTATGACCAGATAATCAAATTTTCGTTCTTCGTTCATTGAAGAGAAAAATCTCCTTAAAACAAAAAACGCCGCAAATATCATGCGGCGTTATCGAAACTTATTCCTGATCCTGTTTTTTCAGAGAAATGACCACCTGCCGCATGGGGCCTTCGCCCTCGGACTCGGTAACCACTTCAGGATCTTCTTTGAGAGCCAGATGGATGATCCGGCGGTCATGAGCATTCATTTCAGGCAGCTTGATGGGATCTCCCCAGCGCTTGACCTCTTTGGCGGCATCCTGAGCCTGACGCTCAAGCTGCTCTTTGGAAGAAAGACGCTGTCCCCCCTCTTCACGGTCGCCCCGCTCTCTGCGGCGGAATCCGCGGGCAGGACGATTGCTTTCAGTCTGCTCTTCGCCCTCAGCGCCCTCTTTCCGGGGGGCGCGTTCACCATCGGCATAGCCGTCGATATCCAGCAGTACCAGGGGAAACTCCTTGTCATCCTTGCCCACAATACGGTTGAGAACCAGCTGAAGACTTTCAAGAGTCTGACCGCGGCGGCCGATGATGCGTCCCACGTCACTGGAACTGATCTTGACGCCGATACGGTTGTTGGTTTTGCTTTCAAGACGGAAATCGCCAGTCAGGCCCAGGTAACCAAACATGGTTGAAAGGGTATCAACGATCCGTTTTTTCTGTTCTTCAAAGTTTGCTTCCGACATGATTTGATACTTTCTGTATTGAGAATAAATTTATTGTTTGGCAGGCTCAGTGGCGTCTGCCGGGGTTGAGCCTCTCTTCTGAATGAGAAGCTGGATGATGCTGAACAAGTTGCTGATGCTCCAGTACAAAGTCAGACCGGAAGGCAGATCGTAGAAAAGCAGCAGCATGACCACAGGCATCCACATCATCATCTTCTTCTGCATGGGATCGCCGCCCATGGGAGTGATGTGCTGCTGGATGACCATGAGCACGGTCATTATGATGACAAGGGGATTCACCGGCAGGTCATAGAAATAAAGCGGAATGTGACAGACCGTATCGGGACCGGCAAGGTCGGGACTCCACCAGAAAGGGACCTGACGCAGTTCAACGGCGCCGTCAAGAGTTGTATAAAGAGCGATAAAGACAGGGAGCTGCAGCAGCAGGGGGAGACATCCGCCGAAAGGATTGACTCCTTCGGTACGGTAAAGCTCCATCATCTTGGCGTTCATCAGCTGGGGATTATCTTTGTACTGCTCTTTGAGGGCCTGCAGTTTGGGCTGCACCTGCTGCATTTTTTTCATGGAGGCATTAGCCTTGGCGGTGGCAGGGTAGAAAAGCAGTCTGACAATAAGGGTCAGCACAATGATGCTCCAACCGTAGGAAAGTCCCAGAGAGTGGATCTTGACCAGGATCCAGAGCAAAGCACGGGCAAGATAATCCAGAGGTCCCCACGCAAGGTGCATGACGCGTCCGGCAGAGGGATCAAAACTTTCAAGTTCAGAGATCACTTTGGGGCCGGCATAGGCCTTGAAGCTGAATTCACGTTTTTCTTTGCTGTTGAGGACAAAGGCAGGGATCTCTGCGGCACAACCTGCCACAGGAAGATTTTCTTTGCTGTCAAGCAGGTAAAAACGTTTTGTCTTCAAGGGGAAAGTCTCATTCCCTGAAAGGAGGATGCAGAAATATTTGTTGCTGACACCCGCCCATTTCACCAGGGTGCCGTTGGCGGCAGTGAAGTCCTCTTCATCATCATCGGCGGCAATATCCTTGAACTTGCCTTTGGAAGTCATATAGTCCAAACGGTGGGAGGGGGTGCGGACCTTGTCCCCTGAAACCTTTGACCAGGAAGCAAGGAGACCGCCGGTGAAGCCGTAGCCATTGAAAGTACGCGGCGCAGCAGATTCATTGATCACAGCCACTTTGCAGTCGATGTTGCGTCCTTTTTCACCGAGGATCCACTGGTGTTCAAGGCGGATGACGGATCCGTCGGCATACTGAAGCCGGCGGACGACCTGAAGAGCATTGCCTTTTTTGTCAGCTCTGGCGCTGATGACGACCGGAACACCTTCAAAAGGAGAAGGGGTCAGAGCGGTAAAGGAAAGTGCATTGCGGAGATTCTGGGAAAGACGGATATCCTCTTTCCGGTCGGCCTGCTTATGACCGGGAACAAAAAAGTCGAGCACGGATCCGGAAACAGGATCGACAACCAGCTTCAACTCCTTATTGCTCAACTCCACAGCCTTCATGGGAGCAACAGCGGCGACAGGCGCCTTTTTGGCGCTTCCGGCAGCAGCGGGCTGTGTTTTCACAGCGGCGGCAGGAGCCGTTTTTGCGGCGGGTGCAGCAGCGGGAGCTGCCGGCGCCTCAGGAGCCGCAGCAGGAGCTGTCACAGGGACCTGAAACCACCCCATATATTTACAGACAGGATCCCATGCCAGCAGTATGGCAATGCCCACGACCAACACAAAAATCTGTGCTTTATCAAACTTCATTGTGATTTTTTCCTGATTTGGGAGGCGGCACCGGATCATATCCGCCGGGGCACCATGGATTGCAGCGTACAATACGCCATACCGTCAGCACCGTCCCGCGCATGAATCCATGCAATCGGAGTGCCTCCAGGGCATAATTGGAACAACTGGGATAAAAACGGCAGCACGCAGGCGTCAAAGGAGAAAGTGTCTTCTGATAGACCTTGATCAGCAGGATCAGGATTCCGGCTGCGAGGCCGCATTTTTTTCGGGGAAGGGACTCCGGAGCACACCTGCAGCCGCAAGTATCTGCTCCAACTCTCTCATCACATCGGGTTGTGCGGCATCTTTGATCCGGCGGCGCGGAATGAGCACCATGCGGCACGGAAGGATCCGTCTGCCGAGCAGACGGAAACTCTCCCACATCATCCGGCGGGCGCGATTCCGTTCCACGGCAAGCAGACTGAACTTTCTGCTGCATATTACCCCGCACTTGGCAAATTTCCCTTCGCCGGGTGCCACTGAGACCGCCATAAGCGAACCGGCACGGCGAAAGGGCGCACTTTTAAGACGTTCAAACTCCGACTTGCGTTGCAGTTTGGAGCTTTTACGCAGATGTAAGCGTTGGAGCGCCAAGATCCGTTCCCTGAAATTTTATATTCTGATCCGATCAGGCGGTCAGTCTCTTGCGGCCTTTCTGACGGCGGCGTTTGATGACCAGACGTCCGGCGTGAGTAGCCATACGGGCAAAGAAACCGATCCGGCGTTTGCGACGCCGATTGGAGGGCTGAAAAGTTCTTTTCATCTTCGTTTTTCCTTATTTTTTTACTGAGTTATATGGTATTCCGCACCGTATAAAGCAATACGGAATCTGTACCGGGACACATCACATTCATATAATATAGCACCTCTTTTTTGAATTTTCAAGGCTTCCTTTACAAAACTCTTTGCCAATAACAGCTCTTTTTTTCACCCATTTTGCAGAGCGGAAGAGTTCTTTCACTTGCCCCCCTGTGAGAAATCAGGGAATTTTTCATTTCCGGACTTTGCAAATTCTCTTTCAGGAGATATAGTATAGCATAACTGTATGATCTGCGTCATTTTCATAATCATCAAGGAAACCTCATGAAATTGAAAAACATTCTTCTTTTTTCTTTTGCCTTTGTTTTTTCGCTTCTCAGCGGAACAGAATATTTTGTAAGCGTCAAGGGTTCTGATCAGAACAACGGCCTTTCGGAAAAAACGCCTTTCAGAACCATCAATAAAGCCGCGAAAAAAATCGTCCCCGGAGATACTGTCACCATTCTCCCCGGAGAATATCACGAAGAGGTCCTGCTCCGTTTTCCCGGCGACCCGAAACGCCCCACCACCTTCAGAGCCGGGATCTCAGGCACAGTCCACATGCGCGGCGATGTTCCTGCGCCTGCCTTCAAAGCTGTGCCCGGAATTCCGGGGATCTACATGTGCAAAGTCAACAAGCTCCCTGAATATGTTCTTGAAAGAGACACGGTGCAGAAATACCAAAAAGTCCCCTCTCTGTCTGAAGTTGAAACGACTCCCGGCAGTACTTTTTTTGATGCGGAAAATAAGATCATCTATCTGCACACCAGCGACAGCAGAGCGCCTGAAAACCACTCCATCTCCTTTTCCATGCTCAGGGGGGACGGCTTGCGCTTCACCGGCACCAGCGTAAAAAATGTCCATGTCAAAGGAATCATTTTCAGCGGCTACAACTCTGCAACATCCAATGGAATCTACAAGTCCACTTTCGGCGGCGTCTATATGCGCGCCCCGGTCAATTGCTCTGTGAAAGAGTGCATCGTTTATCTCTGCGGCAGCGGAGTGACTTTCAACAGATTCGCCGACTCCCTTATTGAAGAGTGCATCTTTTTTGCCAACAACACCGAATTCAACGGTTCAGGCGGCAACCTTCTTTGCTACGGCCCCGGAAAGACCACTGTCCAGCGGAACGTCATCACCTTTGCCTCAGCCATGGCGGGGCAGCGTTTCTACGGCTCCCCTTTTGACCGCTGCCTGATTGAAAACTGTTTCTCCTTTGACAACAAATACGGCGACATCTGGATCAAATATGCAAGTGACACAGCGTGGGTCAAAGGCTCTTATGCCTCATCCCTCATCCGTTCACGGCTGATTGAAAACTGCATTTTCACCACTGGGGACACCTACTATCACGGAAGGGCGAAAAACAGCATCTGCCGGGAGCGGGAACCCCGATTTGATCCCCGCAAAGAGTTTGCCGATCCCGATCATCTGGATTTCCGTCTGCTGAAAAACTCCCGGTTCCGCAAAGGGGGCGACCGGGGTATCAAAGGATACGACCCCAAAGTGATCTTTGATGATGACTCCAAACTGATTTCCGGAGGAACTCTCTACCTGACTCTTCCCCGCCGGAAGCCGCTTATCTTTAAAAATCTGAAAAATATCATCATCCGCGGCAGGGGAACCATGCCCGCGCTCCTCAGAGGTGAACTGAAGTTTGAAAACTGCAAAAATGTCCGCCTTGAAAATGTGAACTGTATGGAAAAAGTCACCTTTATCAATACCGACGGCGTTTTTGTCAAGCGCTGCGCCTTTCTGAAAGATACGGTTCTGCCCGCCAAAACCCGGGTGCGGCATAACCTTTTTGCCGCCTCTCTCAGGGGCGCCGATGGTGGATTCCTGAGAGGGAACATCTTTTGCAGTTCCTACTCAGGCAAGCCTGAATTTTCCGGTTGGAACGCCTATGTCAAAGGCCCAGTTCCCGCTTTTGAAATTTCCTCCTGGAAATCCCCTGCCCCCATCTTCAACAACCTCAGCGCAGGCGACCTCACCTTGAAAAACCACAGCCTCTTTGCCGGAAAAACCGCCGACGGATTCCCCACAGGCCAGTACCGCTATGATACCGTCTTTATCACAGATGGGATGCAGGTAAGCCCGGGTGCCGTTTCAGCTGAAAGCGCCACATTCCTCATCCGAACTGCCGCCGGTTCCCAAAGTACAGTCAAAGTGACCGCAACCGATGGAAAAACCATCACCAAAACAGAAAAAGGCAGAGGCGAGTACTCCCTCTCCTTTACAGGACTCCGCCCCGGAGCGGCTTACAAAGCATACTGCGATGTCACTCCCCTTTCTGAAAAGCGTCTGACCAACGCCCCCAAATCCTCCTCAGCGCCCCGGCGCTATGTCTTTGAGTTTACAACTGCCCGCAAAGATACCCCCAAAACACTTCATGTTTCACCCTCAGGGAGCAATCTCAATGACGGCAGCACCCCTGCCAAAGCCATGGCGGGAATCAACGCTGCCATCAAGCGCGCCGCGCCGGGGGATACGATCCTCATCCACAGCGGCGTTTACAGAGAGGCTTTGAAAGTCCATGCCACAGGCAGCCCGGGGAAGGTGCTGACCATTGCCGGCGCTCCGGGGGCAGAGGTCATTATTGACGGAGACGGTTCCCTTCTGCGGGGTGTGGAGATCCGGGGCAGGGAATTTGTAAAAATCGACAATTTGAATTTCATCCGCCTTGCAGGTTCCGGAGCCGTTTCCGACGCGGGGAGCGTGGTTGTCCGCGACAGTTCTGACATCTGCATTTCACGCATTTTCCACGATAACCGTTCCGGCAGCAGTCAGCGCAGTTTTGTGGGCAGCAACACGAAAAATATGCTGATCGAAAACTGCGTTGCCATTACGCCTTTCGGAGGGTATGAGTTTTACAAATGTCCCGACCTTGAAATCAGGCACAGTGTCTTTTTCAGGGGCAAGACCATCAACGGCAGGATCATGACCTCTATGACGGCTCCGGCGAAAGTGCACCACTGCATCTTTGTGGGTCAGGAGATCCAGAAGGTCAAGAACCCCACTTTCGGGGCCTCTGAAATAGCCGCATTCACGGAACATGACAACGGATTCTTTGTCCGTGTCCCCCGGGCGGAAAAACCCATCATCGGCTTCAACAGCCTGAATGGGAAAATACTGCCCAAAAACGACGGCGGCGACATTCTCAACAAGGAGTGGGTGCGGCAGGGACGCTTTTACAATCAGATCCTCACCTATGATCTTTTCTGCAAAGAGCTGAACCGCAAAGCCACAGCGCTTTTCAGCGATCCCCAAATGAAGGCCCTCCCCTTTTATCACAAGTTTGAATCACTTCAGCAGTGGTACGACCAGTTTGTTCTGGGCAAAGGGGGCAAAGAGGTCAAAAACAAATTCCGTACCGCTCGCCAGAAAGAGCTGCGGCAGGATGAAAAGCTCCGCATCACGGACTTTATCGCCACCGCTCCCGAATACCGCAAACGGAACATCGGACTTGATCCCGCAGCCTTTGATAAACGCTGATTTGAAAAGGGACAGAAGCAAACTCCGGGATTTTTCCGGAGTTTTTTTTATTTGCAAAATAGGGTTTTGATGCTATATTATCGGCTTGACAATATTCTTAAACCATATAACTTTCAAGAGGTCCGTTATGGCAATCACTGTTTTCTGCCTTCTTTCGCTGCTGCTTTTTGCCGGAAAAATCATCCGGGTCGCCCTGCCTGTGCTGCAAAGATGTTACCTGCCCAGTTCTGTCATAGGCGGCGTTATCGGACTGGGGCTTTTCCAGTGCTTTCCCCAGTTCTTCAAGCCTGAAATGATCCAGACCGTCAGCAAGATCCCGGGATTCATGATCAACATCGTCTTTGCCACACTTTTTCTCGGAGTCGCAACACCCCCGCTGAAAAAAGTCTTTCAGACCGCCTTTCCCCAGCTCTGTTTCGGTCAGATCATGGCGTGGGGACAATATGTAATAGGCTTTGCCGCCGCAGGATTTGTGCTCATCCCTTTTTTCGGTGCCCATGAAGCATTCGGCAACCTGCTTGAGATCGGTTTTCAGGGCGGACACGGCACTGTGGGGGGCATGAGTGAAAGTTTCCGCGCTCTCGGATGGGAGGATGGTATCGCTCTGGGGTACACCGTTGCCACAGTGGGTATGATCCTGGGCGTGGTGGTGGGAATGATGCTTGTCAACTGGGCGGGAAGAAAGGGATATGTAAAGAATATCCGCACCTTTGACTCCCAGAATAAACTTCAGCAACTCGGGATCTACCACTCTGCGGAACGTCCCTCTGCGGGATGGCAGACGGTTTATTGCGACTCCATCGACTCCCTTGCGTGGCACATTTCGCTGGTGGGACTGGCTGTACTCTGCGGATACAGCATTCTTGAGGGACTGAGGGGGTTGGAAATACACTGTTTTCCTGAAAGTTCCATGCGGATATTCAAAGGCTTTCCCCTCTTCCCCCTCTGTATGATCGGGGGATTGCTGATCCAGAAGTTCGCAGGTATGGTCAAGGTGGACTCCCTTGTGGATCGCGGTCAGATGCAGCGTCTGGCAGGCGCCGCACTTGACTTTCTGGTTCTTTCTGCAATGGCGACCATCAAGATCTCCGTGGTCGCCGCCAACTGGCAATCGCTGCTTGTCATCATCGTTCTGGGACTGATCTTTTCCCTTTTCATGGTCATCTATGTGGCGCCGCGTCTTTTCAAAGAGTCATGGTTTGAATGTGCTATTGCGGATTTCGGTCAGGCTCTGGGCGTTACGGCGACCGGACTGCTGCTGCTGCGGGCAGTTGACCCCGAATCAAAAACCTGCGCGACGCAGGCTTTCGGCTACAAACAGCTGCTCCATGAGCCGTTCATGGGCGGAGGACTCTGGACGGCAATGGCGTTCACACTTCTTTTCCAGCTGGGATGGAAGATCATGCTGGGCATCTCTCTTGGCGCCCTTTTCATCTGGGTCACCTTTGCCGTGATCATCTGCCGGAAAAACAGAAAAAATGCTTCGGGAGCCAACTTCTGAAACACCTTTTTCAAGCACATACTTTCAAAAAAAATGACGGAACAGTTTTTTCTGCTCCGTCATCATTTGCAGCCGGCTGGAGTTTTCAGCGCAGTGCCTCCTGCATGATCTCAAGATTGTGTTTCAGATCAATGGCAGGTTCACGCTTGTGGGTATCCTGCTCCACCAGCAGCCACTTGTCAAAGCCGGACTCTTTCAGGTGCTTCACCACGCCGGGGATATCCAGACCGATGTTGCCCGCGCCGAATTCACGGAACTCAAGGCGATCCCACCAGTTGTCGGCGCCCATGGGGATGGCGGGATCTTTAATAAGCACATCCTTGATATGGACTGCGGCAATACGGTCAAGATAACGGGTGATGACACCCTTGACATCGCCCTCCATGGCGGCGAGATGGCCCACATCAAAGAGAAGCAGAGCTTCGGGGACATCGTTCATAAAGTTGTGCAGTTCCGCTTCAGATTCAATGACTGTTCCCAGATGGTTGTGCAGAGCGCACTTCATGCCCCAGTCGGCGGCGGCTTTCACATACTCTTTCGCCCGGCGGATATAAACATCATAAGGCACGTCGCGGGTGGATTTGCCGCAGTTGAGCCACACATATTCGCACCCCAGCGCAGCGGCGCAGCGGAATGTATTTTCATGGTCATCCGCCACATTGCAGCTGATGAACTCCATTCCAAGTTTACGGTAGACGGCGGCCTTGTTCACCATCTCTTCCACACTTCTGCCCCGCAGGACTTCAATTCCGTCATAGCCGCACTCTTTCACGACTGCCAGACGGCGCTCCGTGGAAAAGGCGCCGCCTTCCCACACACCCATGCCGTAATCGGCAACACCGATTTTATTCATTGTTTCAAAAACTCCTTAAATTGAGTCACTTACAAAAATGGATTATCCTGCATCGCCCCGCAGTTCTGGTTCATGCCCCGGTAGGGATACCAGAAAATATTGTTCCGGTTGGTGGGAAGATCGTTCCCTCTGTACTGCCCTGTATGACCGTCCATAAAGACCACATTGGCATTACCGTTGTGGCGGAAAACCGCAGTCAGTTTGACTCCGGCTTTACCCGTTCCCGTGGGCGCAAAAGTATGCTGGAACGAAAGGCCGGTGGTATCACCGAATATACATGTTTTCCCGGGAGCAACAAAACGGGCTCTTGACACATGTCCCTGCATGGCGGGCTTGTGTACCTGAGCATCAATGATGTTGCCGTTGAGTCCGTAAGAGGGCACGAATCCGTTGCTGAGATAGATAGAGGAATCCAGCACCAGACCGGGACAGGTCAACTTGTGCTTTGCTGTGATCCTGAGCCCCGCATTGGTCACGCCGCCCACACACTTGCTCCCGGTTCCCAGGGCAAAGGTCAGTGGACCGCCCTCAAGACCGCTCCAGAAATTCTTGTTGAAATCTGTGTTTGCGCCGGGGAAGTTCAAGTTGTAGGTGACAAGTTTTTCATTATTCTGGTCGCAGTAGGCGTTGATGCCATAGCCGAACTGCTTGAGATTGCTGAGGCAGGAACTGCTCCTGCCCCGCTCCCGGGCCTGCTGCAAGGCAGGCAGGAGCATGGCGGCAAGAATAGCAATAATGGCGATCACGACCAGTAGTTCAATCAGCGTGAACGCTGATTGAGTGAAGATGTGAAGGTGTGAAGAGTTTGCCTTCCGGCAAACGTGAAGGGCGCCCTGACGGGCGTAAGGATGTGTTGTTTTTGTTTTAGAAAGACAGTTCTGTTGTGCAGTAGTAACCAGAAGTTCAATCAAGGTAAAAACGTGACTTCTTCTCATTTTCAACTCCTTTTATAAGACATTACGCTTGTTTACAAACGGACTTTTTCACAACATCTTACATACAGTAATCTCAAAATGAGAAAAAGTCAATACATTTTTCAGCAAAAAATCCTTTTTCTTTTTTTTCAGGGAAGTTCTTCCAGTCTGACATCATCGAACCAGACCTTCCCGGTGCCGTTGAGAATACGCATCCACAAATAGGGATTGCCTTTTTTCTGCTCCTTGCCGGTGTAGACGGTTTCATAGAAGACCCAGGGGGTGGTTCCGGTGGGTTTGCGCTGGGGGAACCAGTTGTTGCCGTTGTTGGCGAAGTTGGCACAGGGGCCGCCGTTGCGGGAGGAGGGAACCACATTTTCACACTTCATGAAGAAGGAAAGACGGTACTTTCTTCCGGGAATGATCTTGTGGTAGATGGTCTGCGCCGCATTGGGATTCTTCCCTGAAACAAGCATACTGCAGGGGGCGGAAACGAAGTTGTCAAAGTCAAGTTTCATCTGCTTGCTGCCGTGCCAGCCGCCTGCCCACTTGTTGTTCTTGTAGATCCCGTAGTTGCCGTGGCGGGTCTTGGGAAGCGAAAAATCACTGTTGATAAGAATGTTCCGGTCTTTTTCAAAGGTGATGGTGCCGAAGTTTTCCACATCGTGGAACCCTCTGACAAAGGGGCCCCAGCAGTAGTACTGTTCGTAGTCGTTCCCTGATTTGAGGGTGCGGTTGCGGCAGAAGTTAGCCACAAGCTGTCCCTTGAATCCGGGAAGATTCCTGAGGGGGAGCGTCACTGCGGCGGTCCACTCTTTCGCCCCTTTGGTGATCTTGACTTTGGCGCCGGATTCCCATGAGGGAGTTCCCACCTTTTTACCGCCCCAGGAGATCTCTCTCTGGTCGAAATAATCCCCTTCTGAGTTGATGATGATCTGGTAGAAGGTCTTGCGGTCGCAGGAGGGATTGAGGAAAAGTTCAATGCCGTTGTCTTTCCAGACTTCGATGTCATCGTGTTTGCGTTTGACGGTGAGAAGATCCGCCATCCGGGGCTCTTCGCAGCGGAATGTGACAACAAGGTTTTCTTTGTCAACAGCGAACTTCACGCCGGTGGCAACAGTGCTTTTCTTTTTGGTCCTGCCGTTGAGAAGCAGAGGGCGCAAGTAAAGCTCTCTGCCTTCTGCGGCATAGAACTTGAATCCCCGGACTGCGTTGGAGTAGTTGCGGTATGCAGAAGCCGCCTCAACCATGGGGTCAAAGAGGTGCTTCTTCATGAAAGCGATACGCCGGGACTCCATGCTTTTGGCAGGAACGCTCTTCAGAGCCTTGTCAAAGAGAGCTTCCAGACGTTTGAGTTCGGCGGGGGAATAGACTTTGTTCCACAGATCGTAGTCAGAGGGGACTGAGGTCACAGGGCCCAGTTCCGTATCGACTGTGCGTCCGGCGATCTCATTGAGCCACTTGCGCTCAAGCGTATTGTAGAACTCTTCCATCTGGGGCGCCCCCTTGCCGAACATAAGCCGGTGGTGCTCTTTCAATATGGCGCGGTGGTCGGCCTTGGTATCCCAGGTGACGCGGCCCATAATGTAGTAGTTCAGATAGTGGTAGAGGAATCTTTTTCCCTCAGACTCGCCGAAAGCGCCGTCCACCCAGGGGGAGACGGCCTTGTAGTACTCAGCAACAGCATTGGGAGTCATGTAGGGGATGGCATAGATCCGGATACTGAAACCCACGTTGATATAGTTCCACAGAAAGACCTTGTGGTTGAGTTTTTCAGCCCATGCCTTGAGCCGGACTTTATCTTCAGCCAGATGGCTCATGTACCAGGGGCCGCCGGTGGCGACCTGAACCATGATGTTGTCAGGGATATCCGCCTTGGGGATGCCGCCGTAGGGGGAGTAGGACATCATTCCCAGATTGCCTTTGAGTCCCTCTTTTTTCAGACGGTTCGCCCATGAGATCACATGGTTCCAGATGAAATCGGTGGCGTACTGGGGATTCTGCTTTTTGGTGGAAACAAGAGGCAGACATTTGGGGCAGCAGCATCCCTCCATGGAGTCCTGGGGCATGACGTCGATGATATTTCTTCCCGGATTCACATTGGGTCCCCATCCGTAGGCAGTGCCCCTGTAGTTGAGAACCTTGCGGACGGAGGCGGGTTCGCCCTTGAAATAGGAGCGCAAGTCCTGATAGATCTCTTCGGTCACAGGACTGTTGAAACAGAGCTGTCCGGCAAAGTGGGAGCCTGCCACATTGCTGCGGCTGCCGTTGCTGCTGACGGCAAAGTATTCGGGATTGGTTTTGCCGAAACGCTGAATGTATTTGAAATGGTTGAGTCCGTGGCAGATGATGTAGTTATTGCTGCCCATGCGGAGACGGTGAAGATTCAGATTTTTGAGCGCCAGACGCTGAGCAGGAGTCACCTTTTCAAACCATTCGCCGTCATGCCAGGTATAGGTCCGGCGGATCGTGTAGTCCGGACGGTCAAAAAGGTCGATGGAGGGAAGATCAAGACTCTTTTTAGCAGGGATGATGGTTCCCATTTCTCCGGGGAAATACATTCTGACTCCGGCAAAACGCTCAAGAAAGGTGTAGACGCCCAGTTCCGTTCCCCGGTCGTAGCGCTGGGTGGCGGCGCCCCCTTTTTCAACGGCATAAAAGGCGTTGGCTTTTTTGTCATCTATTCCGGCGATGAAGATGTTGGAGCCGGAGCTTTTGATAAAAAATCCTTCAGAGCAGAGTTTGGAAAAATCGATCCCGGCTTTGCGGCTCCAGACATTGTCCCCCAGAATGAATGAGACTTTGCCGGGAGTGACATTTCTCACCACCGGAATATCTTTTCCCAGAATGCGGGAGAGGAAAAATTGCAGCTCCTGAGCCGCAAAACGCACTGTTGAAGGCGCCTTGGGGGCAATGACGATCTGAGTATTTTCAGCCGTGGCGGAAATGACCGTTTTGTTCCCGATACGGGCAAAACGGCCGGGACGGACCTGAGAGTCCGGGATCTCTGCTGCCTGAAGCAGAGCGCCCAGGGCAAGAAGAGCCGATAAGAAGAGTTTTTTCATACTTTTTTTCCTTTTTTAAACCTGTTCAGAGTGTAAACTTTATCACTTTCAAAGAGAGGGGGGGAATCTTTTCCCCGCCGCACTTTTTGCCCACAGGCAGACCGATCTGCCATGAAGTTGTCTCTTCTTCTTCAGAGAGATTGACAAGAAAGAGCATAACTTCGCCGTTATCGTTCCAGTAGGCGGCGATGCCGCACTTATCATTCCCCACAGTCGCAAGTCCCTCGCCGGGAGCGGTATGGCGGGCGTACTTCACCACCTCTTCAAGCTCACAGCGGTACTGTTTATAGAAATCAGTGTAGGCCTTTGCCCCCTGGGAGACAGTGGCATGATGGAGCAGTGCACAGAGGGCGTAACGGCGGTGTTCAGGTTCCGGCGCCGAAGTTGAGATCATGCAGCACACCTGCCGGGATGCCACATTCATAAAGTGGGCATGGGGGGAAAACATGAAAGGGGAGATCATGGAGCCGCCGGTTTCTTCGGTCAGCACCAGTGAAGCGATGTTGCCTGCGATGATATTGGGTTCTCTTGTCAGATGAAGATAGATGGCGCCGTCATACGCCGCCACCCGGTCATAGCTCCACTCCAGCAGTGCTATCAATTCCCGGTAGTCCCAGTGGCGGCGTCCGTGTTTGACCGAAAGGCACTCTTTGGCGCTGCACCAGTCATAATAGAGGGCTTTGAAAGGATGTTTCTGCAAAACCTCATCAATCGTGTCGATGCGTTTTTTGAACCATCCGCTCTTGAGACACATCTGGAACCCATAGTAGCCGTGGCTGCTGTAACTGGGGATGATCCTGTCGCCTTCAATGGCGATCCGTCCCCACTCTTCGGCATTTTCTTTGAATCCGGGGGCATCGGGGTGATATTCGTGGAGCGAAAAATAGGGTGCCACATCGATCCCTGCGGCGTTTGCCATTTCAAGGAGCTGATCCATTTTCGCCATTTCATCGGGGGGATAAGGGGGATAATCCACATCCCGCCAGAAGATGCCGTTGTCAAAACAGTCGCCGTCGTTGTGGAGACGCATCAATGTAACGCCCGCCTCTTTCAAGGCGTCGATATCAGATTGGAGCGCCCAACGGTTTTCAAATCCCCGCTCAGTGTAGAAGATGTTGCCGGAGCATGGCACAAGGGGCGCCATTTTCTCTCTGACAAAGGGGAATGCAATGCTGAAGTCAAAGGGTGTTTTTCCCTCCAGATACTGACCGTCGCGGCGGCAGTCCAGGGCGGAAAAGCGGACTTCGTAATATTTCTTTGCGTTGCGCCATGCCACATATCCCATCTGCAATCCGGGGAGCGTGCCGCCGATGGAGTCCCACTGGGCAAGATCATCCCCCAGCACCACCTGGAAGCCCTCAACGCCTTTCCGGAACATCAGGAGCGTCCGGGGCAGATGGCAGGATTCATAAGCGGCATGAGGCGACGGCGCGATATCCATGTAGTGTTTGACTGCATTGCCGCTGTAAGGGCTGATGGATTCAAACAAAGACTCCTGAAGGGCGAGACAGTTCATCTCTTCAGAAACGTACAAACTTCCCACCTGAACCATGCCCAGATCGCCGATGCGCCGGGCGGCGTCAAATTGGGCGTGGAACATGGCTTCGCCCCAGGGGGTGTACTCCACATGGAGCTCCAGACGGAGCCCTTCAAGGACAACGCCTGCGGCATCCTTGAAAATACCGGAAAAATCCAGCACCGGATTACCGTTGTTTTCTGAAACACGGCAATCAGCTTCACACGCCTTGTAAAGGTGATAGATGCCGTTTTCAGTAATGCCGACAATAAAACTCTGAGGAGCGGCAAAAAGGCTTTTGCCGCTGCCGTTTTTGATAATGGCTTCTGAAATACCGCCTCCTGCGGCAGGGTCATGGACACACTTCACATAACGGTTTTCAACGATGACCAGATCCCCTTCGCGCCGGGCGGCAAAAGGTTCTCTTGCGGAACGGAAAAATCTCATTTTTTTTATCCTTTACGAATATCAGTCAGTTCTGGGGTGATAATAGTTGCCGGGGGTGGTGGGGATCCAGAAAGGCGAAAGTCCCCCGTTGGTGCGGAATGTTCCGGGACGGCGCGCGGCGGCGCGTCCGTCAAAGTAAAGCATGTTCGCCTTGCCGTTGTGGAGATAGAAGAAGTTGGTCATGGTGGCAGTATCCACGCCGTTCAGATTGGCGCGTCCGTCGCTCATCAGCATCAGCCGGGTGGGGAAGGTGCACTTCTTGTAATAACGGGAGACGCTGGAGGAATTGATGGTCACGTTGTAGCCCCATCCCACCTCGTGCGAATAAGCCATTTGTGACGGAGGACGCCAGGTGACCCAGTCACCGCAGGTGAATTTGCCCCTTTGGCCGGAGCGGTAGATCCGGAAGTCGCTGTTGTCTCCGCCGGGGCGGATAAACTCGCCCAATGCCATGGACCAGGTAATGACGACAGGTTTGTAGCTGGTGGGGTTGTAAGGGGGAACGTTGTGATACTGTTCAATATACAAGGACCAGTATTTTCCAAGCTGCGAAAGCGTGTTGAGACACGCCGTTTCCCGCGCCCTGGCCCGTGCCTGCTGCAAGGCGGGCAGCAGCATGGCGGCAAGAATGGCGATGATTGCAATAACAACCAGTAGTTCAATCAGCGTAAAAACGCCTTTTCTCTGCGGGAAACATTTTTTTCTGTTTTCAAGGGAACCATCTTCATCGTACATAAAAAACGAACTCCTTTCTTATTTGTTTTCTGCATTTGCAGTTAAAATGATCCTTCCCATGGCGGCGGAACGCATCACACCGGAACCGGAACCTGTTGAAAAAACGCCCGGCTCAGGACACCAGGAGTCAACAATAGTCTTTCCACCCCTTGCGGACTGCCGGAAAACGTTGAAAGTCGGCTTTTTCTCAAGTTTGCTGCGAGGGATCCTGAATGAAAGATGCCAGTGATCTTTTTTCTTTCCCCAGCTGATTTTTTCCGGTTGAAGGAAATGGTTGTTTATGGTCATGGGACCTTTATCTGAAAAAGCGGCGATCTGAGGCATGGAGGAGTAGAGTTCATCGCAGAAGACAAAGTAGATCCTGTCAGCGCTGGAATCCGGGATAAAACGGCACGCTGCACTGAAATAAAGGTATTTGGGAGTCTCTTTCATCTGCCATGAAAAACTCTGCTGTTCATACACTTCCCCGGGACGGCAGTTCTTTGCAAAAGCGCCTTCGGGGAACCGGGGGGATCCCCCCTGAGCCAGACGGCGGCGCAGGTCGGGAATATCTTTCTCAAGGAGATTTTTGAGTTGGCAGATCCGCGCTTCAAGATCTCCGGAAGAGAACTTCATATCTTCCGACTCCGAGTGGTAGCCGATGAGGAACTCAGCGCTGCAGAGGGGGATCATCTCTTCTGAAGAGCGGATCTCTGCCTGAATGATCTTTTCCATTTCATCAAGAACTTTACTCTCGCCGCTGTAAAGTTTCTTCCGCATCAGATAGAAACGGGCGATGTGCCATCCTGACTTCAGAAGCACTCCCACGGCATGAGCGTAGTTGATCTCCCGCATTTTCAGGGGATCATCTTTGTACTTTTCTCTGAGAGTCAAAAGGAGTTTCACCCCCTTTTCATAATTTTTCGCCATGAGAGCGGCCTGCTTTTCAAGCTCCTCAAGAGTGAAAGCGCCCAGACATCTGCCGATGCTGTCGCCACTGACGGGGTTGGGCTGCCATGAGGCGTAAAGATCCACGAACCGGACTTCAGGATACAAAGGCCAGACAATGCCGTGGTGGAACGGTCCGTTATACTGGATGTCTGTGCAGAGGGGATAGCTGCCGTAGCCTCTGGAAAAATGTTTCCACGCGGCGGCGGCAACGGGGGCATCTTCGCCCCACTCCTCCTGAGCAAGCTCAGTCAGGAACTCTTTTTCACTTTTGCTGAAATCCCACGTCCCAAGTTCCAGCGCCGCCCGGTTCATAAGGCCGGGGAAGGAGCCGAAATACCAGCTGTACATCACAGTATCCACATGGTGTTCAACTAAAAATTTGTACTTCTGATAGAGGAGTCCCGGAACCGGGATCACCGGCACTGTGGCAAGTTCATGTCCGTTTGAGATCTGAAGTTTTGCACCGCACCGCACTTTTTTCTTTTCAAGGCGCTGCGCCAGAAGTCTGAACCTCTTGGCGGGGCCGGTTTTGGAGTTCCAGTAATCTCCCCCGTGAAGGGTCTTGCCCTGCTGTTTCCGGATGAGTCCCGATTCAAAGTTGTAAAGGTTGACAACGCCCTCAGGAACACTTGCCGCGCAGTCGTAGATGTAGGGATTCTCCTTTTCAGCAGGGCATGAACGGTAAAACCATGAAATATACTCCGCCTCAGGGGCGGCCTCTTTCATGCCCTGCACCATGGGGGTGAGGAGATTCCTGAAGATCTCAACCGGAGTGAGTTTGGAACACCGGGGGCAGCTGAATCCGGGGATCGGGTTGAAAAAACAGCTTGAAAGCTGTTCGCCGCTTGTAATGTTCAGCAGACCGCCCAGTCCCGGAACTTTTGAAAAGAGATTGAAGGTCTGCTCTCTGAGATGCTTCTGCGCCGTTTCATTGGAGGGACAGAACCCCACCATGTCAAATCCCCAGTTGGTGATGCCCCCCAGTTCAGGATACTTTTCCTTGAGGGGATGGGGGCCGGTGAATCCCTGGGGTTCAATGCAGAACAAAAAGATCCTGATGCCGTACCGGGCGCATTTGTTAACCACCTCTCTCAGTTTTGCCAGACGCTTTTCCATAAGGGGATCCGGCAGTTGGATGGAGCTGAAAGTCACCTCTTTGAAGTAAACCGTCAGCCAGAGTCCGTTGATCCCCTCTCTGGCAAGGCGGTTCAGATAGGGTTCAGGGTAATAGTCCACATCGTCAACAAGTTCATCAATATCAACAGGAGGTCTGTGGGCAGGTCCGTAGTAACTGCGTGAAATACGGTTCCGGACTTTCTGATTTTTTCTGACTGTTTCCTTTTTGAGATAAGCTCCTGCGCTGTTTGCAAGACGGGAACTCAAAAAGTAGATGCCCCGGCGGAACCCTTCACTGCCTGAGGCAGCAAGTTTGCAGGCTTCTTCAGAAACTTCAAGAAGAAACTCCTCTTTGTCAAGAGCGGGATCATCCTCAAAACGCAGAAGATACCCCTTTCTGCCTGCGGGGATCTTCCACGCCTCAAGGACGCGCTTCAGCTCCTGTAAAGCCGTCCCGGGGAGCTGTTTTGAAGAAAGTTCAAACACAACTCCCTTTTCAAGAGAAACTTCATTTTCAAAAGGTTTTCTGCGGCAGACGCAGACGCATTTTTCCTCTTCTGCGAAAAACGCCGCCATCTGTTCTTTCAAATTACCGTTTATCATTTTTCCTGTTTCCTGCCGTCGGCTCCATGATCGAGTTGAAAACATATCCCCTTACAGCTTCATTTTCAAGGGGAAAGCTCTTTTTTCCGCGAATCAGAGTTCCTTTTCCAATTCCTGTACTTTACTGATGATAAAGGGACAGATATTGTTCTGATATTTGAATCTCAGGGGGTGCATGTAGCCGTAGATCTCGTAAAATCCAAAAAGTTTTTCCGCAGTGCATGAGATCTCAGGATAGCGCAGACCGCTCTTTTCAGTAAAGAAATATTGTCCGTTGCCGTTGGCAAGAGTGACGACAAAGGGGAATTTGGCAGAAGCATTGTCAAGGATCTCCAGACCTGGTTCAACATAAAGTTCCCCGGGGATGAAGAAAAACTCAGAGTCTCCCATGCGGATCACCTGAAGATCGTGCCATGCCCCCAGATCAAATCCTTTTTCCACCAGAAGAGCCATCTCATCAAGGCGCTGGGCGTTGATCCCCCAGTACTCCCGTTCCCGGTCGTTTCTGCCTCTGGCACGGAGCGAATCACCGTCCCGGCGCAGCTCTTCAGGGGTCTGGCGGCAGGTGGGGAACTCACAGGTCCGCATCACAAAAGAGATTTTCCCGGGAGCGGTAACAGTGCCGTTTTTCAGATCAGCGGCAAGATATTTCACATATTCAGCGGCAAGCCCCCGCCCTGCTTCTTCATTTTTTTCTGCGGCGCAGCAGGTGCGTGCATTGATATCCCCTGCGGGTCCCTGAAGAAAGAGGGAGTACTCCGCGATGCCCTGCTCCCGGATCATTCTGTTGGCGGCGCCCATCCAGTCTGAGGAAACTTTCCGCGAAAGGGGGCCGTTATCGGCGATGCCGTGGGTGGCGTGGTTGTGGCAAATCAGTTTCACAGAGCCGTCAGGACGCTTGAAACACATCCAGCGGATGGCGGGGTCGGTCACGTTCCGCTCCGGCTCCACCCGGTTGGTGCCGATGGCTTTTTCAAGAGGAGCGGCACCCGCCTCAACGGTGGAGATCTCTTCTTCGTTTTCAAAGGCTTTGAGCGCAACAGAGAGCACAGCAGCTTTCCAGTGGGCGGCGAAATCCGCGTTCCGGATCCCTGAAGTGTCGGCGCTTTCTGAGCTGAGAGCGGGGCCGGAGTGGGTATGAGTGGCAACAAAGGCGATCCCCTCAGGATTCATACGCAGTCTGGTGGCGATCTGCGCCCGGAGTTCACGGGCGAACTGATCGTCGGTGGTGCAGAGATCCGAATAGATGATAACAGCGCGTTTTTCGCCGTCAAAGAATGAAAAAGCACGGCAGTAGAGGGGTTCATGGACACCTGTGTTTCTGCGGCAGGCAAAGTGCCCGTAGCCGTAAAGTTCAGCAAACAGGGGGACTTCAAGCTGGATTTCAGCGCAACCGGTTTTGAACATTTTTATAACCTTTCTTCACAAAAATCAAACAGTGTAAAATCTCATGACTTTATCAAGGGCTTCCGCCGTTTTGGAAATGATCTCGTCATCACTCAAAAGCAGGGCATTGTGGGTGATGAGGACCTTGTTATACATCACATCATCACAGACTGGCGTCTCCTTTTTGATGAAATCTCTGGCGGGCACGTTCCAGGCGGGGAAGCTGTAAAGAGGCGCGCCCCAGCCCTCGTGGAAGAGCACGCCTTCGGCATTGAGTGCCGCGTAGATATCCGCCCGGGTGACACCGGGTTTGAGGCAGTTGTCTTTCAGAAGGAATGTGGGGAAATAGTAGGCGCGTACATCATCGGCAAAAGCGCTCTGCTGCTGGATGATCCCGGGCGTATCTTTCAAAAGGGTGTTCAGCAGCTTCATGCCGGCAATACGTTTGGCACGGAGTTCGCTTTCATGCTGAAGCTGGTCATAGATGACCACCGCCTGAAACTCGGTAAAACGGTACTGGTGGCAGATGAATCCCTCTTTGAGAGGTTCTTTGGGGAAAAGACGGGAGTTGCCGATGTGGCTCACCCGGAAGAGCTTGTCGCACAGCTCTTCAGAATTGGTGGTGCAGCATCCGCCCTCACCGGCGGTCATCAGTTTGGAAAGCTGGAATGAGAAACTTCCCGCATCGCCGATGCTGCCCACGCCTTTACCGTGCTGTTTGGCGCCGTGGGCATGGGCGCAGTCCTCAATGACGGCAAGGTCGTACTTTTTGGCGATGGTCATGATGCGCTCCATATCCGCCACAGCGGAAAAGAGGTGAACAGGGATAATGGCGCGGGTGCGGGGAGTGATTGCCTCTTCGATGCGGGCGGGGTCAATGCACAAGGTTTCGGGGTCGATATCCACGATCACCGGGGTGGCGCCCACATAGAGGGGAGCTTCGGCGGTGGCGATCCATGAGACGCCGGGGACGATGACTTCGTCGCCGGGGCCGATACCCAGAGCAAGCAGAGCACACTCAAGGGTGACGGTGCCGTTGACCATCCAGACGGAGTAACGGGCATCCTGAAATGCGGCAAATCCGCTCATCAGTTTCTGTTCATAGGTTTTGCATCCGCCCCATGCACCGGAGCGGTAGACCTCAAGAAGTTTTTCTTCAGTTTCAGGATAACGGGGGGGCCACTGAGGGATCAGATCCATCATTTTCTTATCGCCGAAAACCGGTGTGCCGCCGTTGATGGCAAGGGTGCTCATTTGTATAAAACTCCTTTTTTTGCTCTTTTGTGAAATTTAATCTCTTCTTATTATACAACCAAAAGTGCGATATGTAAATGATAAATTCAGTTAAAACTTAACAAAAAACGACATTTTCCTGAAAAAAATCCATCTCTGCTCTGGAAAAACCTCAAGGGGGTGCTATATTATTTTCAGGGGGAGCGTCATGAAAGACAACTACTTCAAAGATATACAATACCGGGTCATAACCCATCGGTTCAAGATTTACAACGGCAGCCAAATCGCACGTTCAGAGACAAATTCTCTGGAATTTATCCGATCGGGGGAAATGTTTCTGGAAGATGAAAACGGCACGTTGAAAGCGCTCAAAGCGCCAGCCTTTTACTGGATCAGAACCGGGACGAAATTCCGGTATGTCTTCGCTCCCGATGCGCCGCGGGGAAGCATTACCGAGCACCTCTACCTGGACTTCACAGGTCCCCGCTCCGACCGTATGATGGATGCCCTTGACGCCCTTTTTCCGTCAGGAGTCATCACGCCTGCCGATCCGGAAGAAATGGGAAAGATCTTTTTCCGTATCGTTAAACTTTACCGCAGCAGCAAAGAAAAACACCACGCCGAAATAGCGGCGCTGACTGAAATGATTATGGCGCTTGCGGTCAATTCATCAAAAGTGAAGAAGTCCGGCTCAGGGAGCGACGCTCTGGAAGAGTGTGCTGAAATGTTCCGGAGGGAGCCTTTCAAAAAGTACGACTTCAAACTTCTTGCCGCCAAGGCGGGCTTTTCACAAGATCACTTCAGACGTCTTTTCCGTCAGCGGCACCAGATGACGCCCAAAGAATATCTGCTCCGCCAGCGGATGCTCCGCGCCGTTGAACTGCTTGAAAACACCAACATGCGTATCAAAGAGATCGTTTTCAGCTGCCACTTTTCATCGGATGTGGATTTTTCCAGGAGTTTCAAAAAATATTGCGGACTTTCTCCCAGAGCCTACCGGGAACAGTTCCGGAAACAGAGAAACACGCCGTCAGAAGCAAAAACAAATCACCCCTGACGCAGTATCAATTTCTTTCCCTGGGTGTGCTGCTTGAGCATCTTGCGGCACACCCAGAAAAGGATGATCCCGTTGACGCCCCCGGTCAGGAGCCATGATATGGGATAGGATATGACAAGGCTCCGCAAAGTATTCCAGTGGGGGAAGATCATGAAGACCCAGAAGATCCTCAATCCGCAGGCGCCGAGAATGGTGGTGAAGGTGGGTTTGACAGAATGTCCCATGCCCCGGAGAGAACCTGAAATGGCATCCATGATACCGCAGAGAAAATAGGTACTCATCATAATGACGAGGCGCTGCATGCCCCATCCGATGACCACAGGGTCGGGGTTGTAAAATCCCAGAAGAGATCTGCCGAAGATCAGAACGATCCCCCCGGAAACCATCAGAAACGCCCCCGTATACAAAAGGCAGACCAGCACACTGCGGACCACCCGTTTGTACTTTCTGCCCCCCAGATTCTGCCCGGTAAAACTCATGGCAGTCTGATAATAGGCGTTGCTTGGAACATTGATCAATCCCTCAAGGCTCTGACAGGCGGCGTTGCCCGCCATGGCGGCGCTGCCCAGGGAGTTGACCGAAGACTGGATGAATATGTTGGAAACAGTATAGAGCGCCCCCTGCAATCCGGCGGGAATGCCGATCCACAATATCTCTTTCAGAGTTTCCCAGTGAAACCGGAGCTTGCGGAACGACAGCCGCAAAGCCCCCTCCGTCCGGCAGAGCGCCCGGAGCACCAGCACAGCAGAAAGAACCGTTGATATCTTGGTGGCGATGGCGACGCCGGCGGCATCCAGCTTGAAGACGGAAACGAAAAAGAGATTCAGGATCACATTGACCACTCCGGAAACGGTAATGTAGATAAAGGGGCGTTTGGTGTCACCCATGGCGCGCAATATGGCGGCACCGATCATGTAAAGCACCGCAAAAGGTATGCCGATGCTGTAGATCTGCAGATAGATGGTCGCTTTGTCAATAACATCCGGCGGCGTTCCCATCCAGTTGAGGGCGGTCCGGGAAAAGAAGAGCCCGAAAAGCATCAGCACGATACCCCCGTAGAGTCCCAGAGCCATGGAAGAGTGTACCGTCAAGGCGACTTTTCTGTCATCTTTCGCCCCGATGTACCGGGCGGCGATGGAGTTGACTCCGGCGCTGAATCCGGAAAAGAAGATGATAAACAAAATATACAAAGCCGATGTCGCCCCCACGGCGGCAGTGGCAGCGGTTCTGACTTCAGCTGAGGCAAACTGCCCCAGGACGATCAGATCCGACGCATGAAACAGCAGCGCCATGAGATTGGTTCCCATCAGGGGGAGTGAAAAGCGGAATATCTGGCTGAAAAGAGAGCCATGACACATATCCATCCGGTATTTTTTGCTGTTCGGCATGACAAGAGACCTGTTTTGATTTTCAGATGTTGCTTAATATACAGTCAATTCGGAAATAAAACAATCCCGGAACGAAAAATTTAACAACAAATTTATGGATCAAGATGCACTGTACACCCAAAACAGACTTTTTAAAAACGCCGGTTCTTTTTGCGGTAAGATTGAGGAGAAAATCCGGTATTATGCTTGAAAAATCTTGAAAAAGTGTAAATGTTGTTGAATTGCAGAAGTTCCGCAATTCTGGAAATCTCAAGATCGCTTTCCTGTAAATGCCTCCCGGCAATAGCAGTCAGTTCGGCGGCAATGAATCCGGCGGGACGGCTGTAATGAGCGGCTTCCGGCGGCAGGCTGTGCATGGCTTTGCGGAATTTGATCCGCAACTGCGGCAGACTCAGACCGAGGGCTTCGGCAGTTGAATTTACGCTGCATTTGGCGCCGTGGCGAAAAATCTGTTCACGCATTTTCTTCAGCAGTTCCGGTTCAGGATCAGTGCGATGATCCCGGAGTATGTGCTTTACAAACATATCAAGCAACCCGTTCAGCAGCTCCAGATGAAGGGGCGAACCGGCAGTGCTGCACTTCAGAGCAAGTTCCCGGAAACTGTTTATCAGAAAGTCTGTCATAAAATCATGTTTTACCGCATAAAGTGTTTCCGGCAGATGAGTGTCTGTCTTGTCAAGCCGGAACTTGAAACTCAAATATTTCAAATCGTCAACTTCTGCCGGGGCAAATCCGTGGAGTATTCCCGGTGGAATAAACACAGAATCTCCCTGGGTCAGCTCAAGTGTTCTGCAGTCAGATAAACAGCAGCGGCGGCGGCTTTGCAGAATGACTTCCAGCTGGCAGTGATCGTGCCGGTGCAGCAGGATTTTTTCACTGCGCGCGGCAGGTCCGATGCTCCAGTAAAGCAGTTCAATCATAGCGGAATATTACTTTTTGGTAAATCCTCATATATATATTGCTATTTACAATAGCATGAAGTTGTGCTATTTTAAAGTGCAAATTCAATTTTTTAATAATTTTTTTAACAATAAATAATAAGGTCTTCTATGAAAAAGGTCAATATCGGATTCATCGGCGCCGGCAGTTTTATAAGTTGTACGCATCTGCCAACAGCAGCGGCAACCGGCTATATAAATATTGCGGCTATCGCAGAACTGGATGATTCAATCATTGACAGACATAAATCCCGGTATGATGTGGGTTATTTTACCAAAGATTACAAAGATATACTCAACGATCCGACAATAGACATTGCTGTTATCGGTACCAAACAGGATATGCACGCAAAACTGATTATTGAAGCGCTTGATGCCGGTAAATGGGTCTGGTGCGAAAAGCCCATGTGCGAAACCAATGAAGAGGCACTGGCGATCATTGCCGCCGAAGAACGCAATCCCGGCAGACTTGCCATCGGTTTCAACCGCCGTTTTGCCCCCGGATACACGCTGGTGCTGAAGGAGTTGAGCAAGCGTCCCCGTCCGTGGTTTGTGACTTACCGGGTGCAGATGGATAACATTGATAAGAAGCGCAACGCCCAAAGTTTCTATTTCAAGCGTCCAGCCATCGTTTACGAGGGGTGTCATTTTATGGATCTGGCAAGTTTTATTTTCAAAGAAGCGCCCTGGCGGGTCTACATGTCCGGCGCAGAGAATGCCGAAAATGACTGTATCATATTGGAATACAAAGATGGTTCCCGATTCCAGCTGTTATCAACCAACACTGCCGGAAACGGCGGTCTGGGCAAAGAGTTTGCCGAATTTTTCGCCGCCAACTTTGCGGCACAGGTGGATGATTTTACCGATGTGAAACTCAGGGGAGATTACGGTGTTTACGACAAAATAATTCCGCCGGCGTGGGGGGTATTCAATGAAGAAACTCTGCGGTACGGTTACGACTTTGTGGAGTCTGTCCGCAGCACATTGGCTCAGCCGGAAAAAGAATCATTGCAAACACGCGGGCTGTCGCTGGAAAAAGTTGTACGCGGTCACTCCGAACGTCCCTACGAAGCGCAGATTGATGCTATCTATGAAAAACTGAAAGATCAACACTGGACCGAGCGGGTATTTCAGGTCGATAAAGGCTGGGAAAAGGCATTTCAGCACTTTGCCAGAGCCTTTCTTGAACAATCCGAACCATACAATGCCGACGGCAGAGCCGGAAAACTTGCCAATGATATCGCATACGCCCTTTTGAAAAGTAAAAAGCAGCGTATGCCGCTGGAGTTCAACTCTTCTATCTGACATCTGGCGGGGCGATCCGCAACGCGTTGATACATTCCTTCCACAGCGATATTGTATCAAGATTGCGGCGTAATTTAATAAAGCCGCGGCAGGAAAGAAAAGAGTTTTTATTGGCATAAAAGCGTGAAGAGATGTGCAATTAAAAAAAACAGCACCATCCTTGCTCCCAAAGGGAGAAAACTTCATCCGTCTTCATCTGCTCCGCAGATTACGCCGTGACAAGCAAGTGGAGCGTAGCGGAACGACTTCACAAGCGACTGTAAGGAGCGACTTCATCCGCCGTCGCTCTGCGAGCTATGGCGGGACAAGCAAGCAAGGCTTCCGGGTTTGGTGAAGATGTCCCGGCTTCATTGCATTACGCTGTGGCAAGGAAGAAAACCTTCGGTTTTGAGTGAAGAGCTTTTATTGGCATAAAAGCGAGAAGTGAAGCCTTGCGGCTTCGTTTACCATTTTTTTTGCAAAAAAAATGGTAGTCCGGGGGGGAATTGAACCCACGACCCACTGCTTAGAAGGCAGTTGCTCTATCCACTGAGCTACCGGACCACTTGTTTCAGGCACCGCCATCTTGGGGAGAGGACAGCGCCACTCTGTATAATATGATACCAAAATGTTGTTTTGTCAAGCTCTTTTATAACATTTTCCGTAATTTCCGGTTGAAAAAATTGAAAAATCAAAGTATTGTATATGGAATGCAGTTTTTATCGACTTAACAGGGAGACCGTATTTATATGAAAAAAATCCTCAATCTGATATTTCTTCCGCTGCTGCTGATAATGTTCGCAGCAGGAACCGGGGGCTGCGAGATCATCGAAGAAGCTCTTGAAGCCGGCGCTCTTGATACTGATAATCCCAACAGTGATGATTACCGTCCCCGGTTCGTGATCGGTATTTTTTCCATCGTTCAGTATCCCCGGGCAACGGATCTTGAGAAGCCTATCCGGGATCTTGACGGCAGAGAGATCTATATCAACGCCAATCAGAATTTTTCCAGCAAGAATCTTAAAGATGCCAGAATCGTTGTCCGTCCCGGCAATCCGGAGCTGTGCGATCTGAAACTGAAACTCGACCGCCGGGGCAAGATCCAGTGGCAGCTGCTGGCAGGCAGATTCAGGGATGAACAGGTCGCCTTTGTGGTCGACGGCAAACTTCTGGCTCGTTTTGTACCGGAACTTCCGGAAGATGAAAACGACACCTGGGTCTTCCTCAGAGTGGGGATCGACCATTTTCATGCCAAAAATATTGTCAAATTTGCCAAAAAGAATTATGTCTTTTTCAATCCTGACTCCAGCAACTTTTTCTCCTACTTCTGAGTATCGCCATGGATAAAACCGTTTTTCAGACCGGCATCATAGACGTGGGTGCCCATGCCGTCAGGCTTGAGATCTTTGAAGTTGAAAAAGATGGTTCTTATACGCTCCTTGAAAGTCTTTCCCGTGCCACCCGGCTGGGAACAGATGTTTTCAGGACAAACTTTGTCTCCCCGGAAACTTCAAGCGCCTTCTCAGCCATCATGTGCGATTATGCCGCAAAACTCAAAGAGTACGGCATTTCAAGAGTGCGCGCCTTTGCCACAAGCGCCATCCGCGAAGCACGGAACAGGGAACTGGTCATCGACAGGATCCGGCAGGACTCCGGCATTGACCTTGAGATCCTTGAATCCTCCCGTGAAATGGAACTGATTGCACTGGCACTGCTCCGGCAGCTTAAACTTGACACCCCGGCTCCGGCACCCCAAGTCCTTGCCATGGTTATCGGTTCAGGCTCTCTCTTTGTGCTTCTGGTGAAAGAGAACGAATTGTGCTTTGCAGAAGAGATCCCTCTCGGAACCGACCGGCTGGCGGAACTTTTCGGTGCAGGCATCATCACCCTTGAGCAGTTTTCAGAAGAGCTGCGGGCACTTGATATTCCCCAGCGCCTTGCAGAATCCACCGGATTCAGGATCAGCGACGAGGTGCACTTTGTCACCATGGGTGCCGCTCCCCGGCTGCTGACGGGGGTCAGTACAGGGCAGTTTGATGCCTCACCTGAGGAAGCGGTCAACATAATGAGAAAGTTCCGGCAGACTCCCGTTGAGGAACTGAGCAGCAAACTTGAGGTCTCTGCCGACGACAGCGCCGCCGCCGCAGGAGCGGCAGTGATGCTGGAGTCCTTTCTGCAAACCTTCAACGCCGTCAGATTCTCCTGTTTTTCCATCTCCACCCGCGAGGCGGCAGTGGAACTGATGATCCGGGAGGAGATCACCTGTGAAAAAGAGCCTTTCCGCAAAGAACTCCGCAGCGTCTGCTTTGCGCTGGGACACAAGTTCGGATTTGATGCCGGACACGCCCGGACCGTCAGCTCAACTGCAGCCATGCTCCTGGAAGAGCTGAAAAAATCTTTCAACTTCCCTGAGCGTTCAGAAATGCTCCTTGAAACGGCGGCTCTGCTTCACGATATCGGCAGATTTGTTGACACCCGGGATCACAATCTCCATTCCGCTTATCTTATTTCCGCCACTCAGCTGCCGGGACTTAAAAGCGAAGAGCACTCCATCACCGCCATGATCGCCGGTGCCCACCGGGGCGATGTGGAACGTGCCATGCTCAGATCCGGAAGCCGGACTCTGCTCCCGGAGCACAGAGTGCTGGTGCTGAAACTCGCTGCCATTCTCCGGGTCGCCGATGCGTTGGACTGCGCCCGCAAAGGACGTTTCAGCAATATGATCATCCACCGGCGGGGCGTGGTACTGGAACTCCGGGGCAGCGGAAGGGATTTCCATTCGGAAATACGGGAACTTGAGCAGAAAGGGGAACTTTTTTCTCAGGTCTTCGGCATCAAGGTAAGAATTGTGGAAAACTGAGATCACGTAAAATGAAACACTCCCCCCACGATGTCGCCGGAACCGGACTTTTTATCAACCGTGAACTTTCATGGCTCAACTTCAACAACCGGGTGCTGGATCAGGCGGAGATCCCCGCCACCCCCCTTCTGGAACGGTTGAAGTTTGTCGCCATCACCGCCGGAAATCTGGATGAATTTTTCATGGTCCGCATCGCCGGACTGCGGAAAATGTTCCGGAACGGGGAGCCCTGGTGCGACCCCGCCGGACTCAATGCGCCGGCGCAGCTTCATCTGACCCGCGAAAAAATCGATCTCTTCCTTCAGAGACAGTACGAACTGCTTTTCGGCAGGATCCTGCCGGAACTGGAACGCTCAGATGTTTACATCGTTCACCCCAAAGATCTGACCGATGCCGAAAAACTTCTTTCAAGCGACATATTCCGCTCGGAGATCATGCCTGTTCTCACTCCCTTTGCCGTGGATCCCGCCCATCCCTTCCCGCAGCTCAATTCCGGAGCCATAGAGATCGCGCTGCGCCTTCTCCCCTCAGATTCCGGGAAAGATACTTTTGCCTTTGTCGAGGTGCCGGCACTGCTGGAGCGTTTTGTGGAACTCCCATCCCCCGGCGGCATGAAACGCTTCATGCTCCTTGAAGAACTTATCATCGACAATCTGCAATGGCTCTTTGCCGGTTCAGAGATCGTAGAATGTTTCCCCTTCCGTATCACCCGGGACATGGATTTTTCAACAGAGGATGAAAATGCCGCCGATCTGCTGGAGTATATCGGTCAGAAACTGCAGCAGCGCCGCCGCCGGGAACCGGTGCGTCTGGAGCTGCCTCCGGGAGCTGCGGGACCTCTGGCGGAGTGGATCCGTTCCTCCTTTGCCCTTGAGGAACTCTTTGAATATCCCATTCGCGGGGCACTTCATTTGAAGCAGTTTGCCGAACTTGCCGCCAAAGTTCAGCTGCCCCATCTGGCAGCGCCGCCGCATGAACCTGTCATGCCGGTCGAATTCATGGAAAATGCTTCTGTTTTCACCGTCCTCAGACGTTATGGAAACATTCTTGTTGCTCCACCTTATCACGACTTCGCGCCTGTGGTGCGGATGCTTGAAGAGGCCGCAGCAGATCCGGATGTCCTTGCCATCAAACAGACCCTCTACCGGGTCAGCGGCAACTCACCTGTGGTCCGGGCGCTCCAGCGTGCCGCCCGAAACGGCAAACAGGTCACTGTGGTGCTTGAACTCAAAGCTCGATTTGATGAAGAAAACAATATCGCCTGGGCGCAGGCTCTGGATGAATGCGGCGCTCATGTGGTCTACGGCATCGCCGGATTGAAGATCCATGCAAAAGCGCTTCTGATCGTCAGACGCGAAGACGGATTCCTGCGGCGTTATTGTCACCTGGGGACAGGAAACTATAATGACCGTACTGCTCTTACCTACACGGATATCGGCATGATGAGCTCCGATCCGGCACTCTGTTCCGACATTGCCAACATGTTCAACGTTCTCACCGGCTGTTCCGCACCGGGGAACCATTACCGCAAGGCGGTACTTGCCCCCTTCACTCTGCGTTCCAGACTGGAGCAGCTCATTGAACGGGAAATCGAACACGTCCGTGCGGGAGGGAAAGGGGAGATCATCGCCAAGATGAACAGCTTTTCAGATGAAAAAATGGTCCGTTTCATCCACCGGGCTGCAGATGAAGGTGTGCAGATCACCCTTATCGTCAGAGGCATCTGCTGTCTCTGTCCTCAGGAAAATCAAAGCAAAAACCTCAGGATCATCAGTATCGTGGACCGCTTTCTGGAACACAGCCGCATCTTTTATTTCCGCAATCAGGGGAGTCCGGAGTACTACCTTTCCAGTGCCGACTGGATGACAAGAAACCTTGACCGCCGTATTGAACTCATGTTTCCCGTGGAACAGGAGGAGCTGACAGAACAGCTCCGCCGGATCCTGCAGTTCCATATCAATGACAGTGACAAAGGCAGAGTACTTCTCAGTTCCGGAGAGTACACCCCCTTCAATGCTCTTGAAAAATATACAGGCGCCCGGAGCCAGGAGTCTATTGCCGCCTGGTTCCGCAACCGTACCGCCGCCGCCCTTGACGGCTCTGCCGGAACTCCCCTCAAGATCAGAAAATTCCAAGAAGAAAGAAAACATCATGGCTGACAACAAAAAAAATAACGTCGTTGAATATTATCCCAGCGCCCTGACTATCGCCGGCAGCGACTCCGGCGGCGGCGCCGGAATTCAGGCGGATCTGCGTACTTTCAATGCCCTTGGGGTCTTCGGATGTGCCGCCATCACTGCTGTCACCGCCCAGAATCCGGAAACTGTCACCCGGATCGACCTGATACCCGGCGCAGGAGTCACCGCCCAGATAGATGCTGTTGCATCCCGGATCGCGCTCCGCTGTGCCAAAAGCGGCATGCTGGGCTCCGCTGAAAACGCCTCTGCCGTTGCGGATGCCGTCAAAAGGCACAAACTCAAACTTATCTGTGATCCGGTGCTTGTTTCGACTTCCGGAAAAAAACTCTGTCACGATGACGCTGTTGAGGTCATCAAACAGGAACTCTTCCCTCTGGCGCTCTGGATCACACCCAATATCCCTGAATGTGAATTTCTGCTGGGGAAAAAACTTGATTCTGAATCAGATATCGCCGACGCGGCAAAGGAATTTTCCGACCGTTTCTCTGTAAATGTCCTCCTGAAGGGGGGACACAACCTGAAAGGCAGCCGGGCAGTTGACTTTGTCTGCTACCGGGGTGAACTTTACACTTTGAGTTCCCCCAAAGTCAAACTCCCGCCCTGTGCCGGTCATGGTACCGGATGCACCCTTTCAGCGGCAATGGCGGCGCTGACGGCACTGAACTTTTCATGGAGCGACATGCTGCAGGATGCCAAAGCCTTCACCTTCGGATCACTGAGAGAAAATGTGGAAATAGGTAAAAACATTTCTGCCATGTATCCCCCCGTTGAGGATGCTCTTGAACTTATAGAAATGGAACGGTACGGAACCCGGAAAAGCAGAGGTATTCCGCGATGAAGTTACTGAAATTCCTCCAGATCATTCTGCTGCTCCTGACGGCGGCGGCTCTTTCAGGAGCCAAAGCCACCCTTATTCTCAAAGGCAAGCTCTACCGCCATGCCGGTGCCGTGTCGCGGGAACTGAAATGCGGCTATTATGTTTCCGGAAAGAATTACTGTATCGCCCGGGGCCGGGAAAATTTCATTTTCCGCCCGGAGCGGGCTGATTTCCGCTCTTCCAACATCTCGGTGGCCGGGAGTTTCCCCGCCCGGCAGATCGGCGGTCACCTCTACCTGAGCGCTATTGACGTAAATACTATTTTGCGTCCTCTTTTTACGCCCCGGCAGAGCATCCGGCGTCATGGGATCCGGCGCATCATCCTCGATCCGGGTCACGGAGGAGTTGACAGGGGCGCCGCCGGTAAAAGCATCATTGAAAAAAAACTTGTTCTGCAAATCGCCAAACGGTGCGCTGCCATCCTTACAAGATGCGGTTACACCTGTATCCTCACCCGGAGAGGGGATTATTCTGTCCCCCTGAATCAGCGCACTGCTTTCGCCAACCGCAGCAAAGGGGATCTTTTTGTTTCGCTTCACTGCAACGCAAGCACCGACAGGCGCGCCGCCGGGATCGAAACCTACTGTCTGACGCCGGCGGGGGCGTCATCCACCAACCAGAAAAAGCTCTCCAACACCGCCTTCAAGGGCAATGCTTTTGACGGCAACAACTTTTTGCTTGCCTTTGAGATGCAAAGATCCATGCTGCTCCGGACCAAAGGACATGACAGAGGCGTCCGCCGGGGCAGATTTGCAGTATTGAGAAACCTCAATATGCCGGGGATCCTTCTTGAAATGGGATTCGTTTCCAACGCCGCTGAAGAAAAAAAACTTGCGGATCCCGCATATCAGGAGCAGATTGCCCGCGCCATTGCTGTGGGCATCATCTCTTATCACCGCCGGATATACAACTGCCGGTAAAGGAAAATATTGTTTTTTCCCGGATATTTTCTTGAAAATATCTTTTTGCGTGCTATATTTATCCAGAATAATGTATACAAGAGGATACAAGTAGTGTGAAAGAGGGAAACAAGCTCACTTACAACAAGTACAGCCAGGTGGAGCATGATCTGCGCCGCCGGATCCTTGCCGGGGAATTTTCACCGGAGCACCCTCTGCCCGGTGAGGAACAGCTCAGGGCGCATTACGGTGTCTGCCGGAAAACGCTCCGCAAGGCTTTGGAAAATCTGCGTTCCCAGAATTATATCCTTAAAAGACAGGGCAGAGGCAGCTTTGTGATCCCGGATGCAGAGCGGTGCCTGATGCCCCGCGTGACGGGGAAGATCCGTCTGATGCTCCCCGAAGGGGTCGTTTCCAGCAGTTTTGAGGCAGAGATCGCCGCTGGTGTCCAGAAACTTGCTCTGACCAGAGCCATTGAAGTCTCTTTCGGCTCCCACCATTCAAGTGCGGCTTCTCTCATTGATCTTTACCGCAACTTTGCAGTGGATGCCTTCATCTGGTGCGCCTGTTCCGAACCGCTGCCCTCTGCCATCATGGAACTTGCCAAAATGCGGATCCCCCAAATCGTCATTGACGAAAAGCTCCCCGGTGCCGGATGCGTCATATACGACAGCACCCCCGCCTGGAAGTCCCTGCTCCACATGCTCCGCGCCCAGGGGCACCGCCATCTGGGATTTATTGAACGTTTTGAATCTCTCAAGTGGGTACGGGAACGGCAGGACTCTTTGCGGCGCACCGCCTCTGCCGCAGGCATGACGGTGCAGATCTTTGCCGGGGACTTTTCAGAAAGTTCCGCAGTGAAAAAACTCCTTGAGAAAAATCCCGATATCACAGCCTACGTCTGCATCGCCCCCTGGAAAACCGCTTTTCTCAGCGCTGTTGAGGAACTTGGGATAAAGATACCTGAAAATCTTTCTTATGCGGAGTTCACACCGGAAAAAGTCTCCCCCGGCATGCCTGTTACAGCCATCCACATCCCCACAGGGGAAATGGGGTGGCAGGCGGCGCATCTGGCGGCGCTCCACGATTTTTCCGCCGATCCGGAGCCTGAAAGCGCCATCGGATGTTTCACCGTTGCAGGTCTGACCACCGGAAAAGCTCCTGAAAAAAACTTTTTTCAACTTTAACATATTAAGGAAAACAAAAAATGAATTTTCTTTCCCCCATCCATGAAGAGGCATGGAATTGCGCTCTTGAGATCCTGAAACCCACACAGGCTCAGCTGGAACACGGTCTTGAGATCCACAATGAATTTTTCACCATGGATCACTTCGGATTTCTTCCCACATCCGCCAGAACCAACCGCTTCGGCGAACTTTTCAGCGCCCTGAGAGAAAAGAACGTCGGTCAGAGAGAGCTGATGAAAAGAACTGAGTTCATCATGTATGATGAAACCTGTTACGATCCTGAATGCGCCGAAATGTTCCGCAAAACCATGAAGGCTTCAGGACTCAACGCCATGGTCGCCACCGTCGCCGAAGGCAAATCCCACATGGAGGACTTCAAGCGCATGGCGGCACATACTCAGGTTTTGAGAAAATTCCGCGACATCATCGCCAAAGCTGACAACGCCGACGACATCGCAAAAATCAACGCCGAAGGCAAAATGGCCATCATCTGGAGCGTCAACGGTCCCCCCATGGCAGGGGAACTTCAGGATATGGAACAGGAACTTGCCCTTGTCGATGACTGGCGGCGCATGGGTGTCCGCCTGATGCACCTGACCTACAACCGCCGGAACTTTGTGGGCGACGGATGTGCCGAAGAGGCCAACGGCGGCTTGAGCGCCCTGGGCAAAGATCTGGTCAAACGCCTCAACAAGTGCGGCATCATCGTTGACGTGCCCCACACCGGCTTGCGCAGCTCTTATGAAGCGGCAAAAGTTTCAGAAAAACCCATCATGGCCTCCCATACCGGCGCCCGTGCGCTGCACAACTTCATCCGCTGCAAAGATGATGAAACTCTGAAAGCCATTGCCGACGGCGGCGGTATGGTGGGCGTCTTTGCCTACCCCGGAATGCTGGGACTTTCCAACGACATCAACGCCCTGATGGATCATGTGGAATACATCGCAAAACTGGTGGGTGTGGACCATGTGGGTATTTGCACCGACAACCGCTACAACCACGACTGGGGTACCCCCGCAGAAATGCTCCGCGGCTATCCCAACGCCGAATTCAACGGCAACCGCTGGTGGGGCAACTGGGCAAACTACCCCTACACCAACAACTCCGGCAAGACCCTTGCCAACGGCAGTCTTGCCTGGCTCAACTGGCCCCTTTTCACTGTGGCGCTGGTCACACGGGGCTTCAAGGATGAAGAGATCGCCAAGATCATGGGGCAGAACTTCCTCAGGGTCTTCAAAGCCAATCAGATTTGAGCTGAAATGAAAATACAGGGGGCAGAGCATGAATAAAAAGAAATTCTTACAACTTCTTCTGGCAGGAGGAATCATTTTTTCCTCCTCCGTCCTTTGGAGCCGTGAAACCCAGAGCAAAGTGCTTCTGCCCCCTGAAACCGGATACAAAAATTTGCGGACAGCTCTTTCCTTTGCCCGCTCCTTTTACAAAAAAGGGGAGTATGAAAAGGGATTTGAGCTTTTCCGGAAATGCTCTGAAGTCAAACATCTGACCGATCTACACCGGGCGGAGTGTCTCTGGTACGCAGGACTTTGCGCCGAAAAAGCCAACGACTTTGAAAGGGCAAAGGAGTATTATCAGAAAACACTTCAATACAAGGGCGGGAAATTCTCTTCCAACGCCGTGAAAAGTCTGAAAAATCTGGCGCGCTCCAAAAACATTTTCCCCGACAGCAGCTTTGAAAAGGGGATCCCCGGGCCGTGGAACAGAATGATCGATCAGAATTACATGGCGGATCCTTCATGGCTCCGTGACAGTTCAACGGCTTTTCACGGGAAATACGCCTTGCGCTCAGCAGGCAGTTCCCCGCTGGTGCTCATGACCGAAGGTTTCTGCACCCCCGGAACGTTCTCGATCTATATGAAAAGCGCCGCCCCCGGCGCCAAAGTCAGGGTTGAATTTTTCTCTTACAACCGCTTTTCCCCTCTGCGCCTTGCAGAAAAAGAGTTCACTCTTTCAGAAAAATGGCAGCGTCTGCGCCTTAATCTCCCAAAAAAATACCTGAAATTTGACACAGGGACCGCCCCTTTGTTCTGCCGCATCACCCCCCTTTCCAAAGGCACACTGTGGGCAGATTGCGTACAGATCGAAGAAGGGGGACTTTCACCCTGGCGTGAATATGCCCCTAAAACCTATTCCCTTGAAGAGGGGGCGAAACGCCTTGCGCCTGACACCTCTTCTGTCACTGTCGGCAGTGAGAAAGAAGCTCCCGCCGGAGCTGCTCTTGACGGCAAGTGGGAGTTCAATGTTACTTACCCTGTAAAAGGCTCCCAAGTCCCTGTTGAGATGGCGCTGCCGCTCCCTCAGGGCAAATGGTTCGGGGTGGAGCAGATGCACGTTGCCGACAGCAGGGGAAAAGTTTATCCTGCACAGACCCGGATCCTGAGCCGCTGGCCCAAAGACGGCAGCTGCCGTTCAGTGCTTTTCTCTTTTGAAGCGGATCTGCAGAAAGGCAACAACCGCTTTACCGTGAAAAAAGGCAGCGGCGTGAAGGTTCACATTCCCCGGAAAGCCCCTCTGGATTTCACCCTTACCGCCGCAGACAGCACCGGGAAGAAATATTTTTCACAAAAACCTCTCCCCATCGTTGAATATGAGGGCAAACTTTACACCTGTTACCTTTTCCGGGGCGGACTGGTCAGCGGAAAACGATTCTTTGCCCCTTACGAAGTGCGTCAGAAGGTGTGGCATCTTTCGGGAAGAGTTGAAATCAGCGCCCTGATACGCAACCCCGATTCCTCCATGATGGTGCTTAAAAACGCCGCCTTGCACATTGAAAGCGGCAAAGCAGGTGCAAAAGCCCTTTACAAACAGTATTTTGACCGCAAACTTGAAAAATTCACCCACGCTCCTGACGGAAAATGCGGCTTTGTCCGGAGTGCCGGAGGAACGCTCCTCATGCGTGAAGCCTCACTGCGCCACCCGGTCAAACTTGAAGCCGATGAAAAAGGCAGATTCACAGCCCATCTGTGGAGCGATGATCTGAAATCCCTGATACTCAGCCGCAGAACCGTTCTTCACCGGGAGTTTCTTTTTACCGCCGCCAACGGAAAAGATGTTCCCGATTCACTGGGATACAAAAGTGTGGGCATGGCAAAGCCTGAATACTTTGCAAAGAGCCGTTTCTTCATTCTGCCCACAGGATTCCTGCGCCAGGATCAGCCGCACTTCAAGAACTCCATGGGGGATTACGGATTCTTCTTTTCAGGTGAAGCGAAGCGGGTCTTCAACTACACGGGGCGTTTCCTTCACGGCGTATTCAATTACGGCGATGTTTACGGCGACGGCGGCTGGGGCAATCTTGAGTCCTATCTGGACTTTTCCGAAATGATCTATGCCGTCAGCATGAACGAACTTGAACCTTTCAAGTGGGCGCTGAACCGCGCCAGACATTACAGAGATGTGGATATAGCAGGGGGTGTCGCCTGTTATCACTCTTCCAATCATTCCGGGGGCGTGGGCTATGATTTCTCCCACTCCTGGCCTCAGGGCGTTCTTTATCACTATCTGCTCACGGGGGATCTCAGAAGTCTTGACGTGATAAAAGAGGTGATCGCCAACTACATGAACCGTCCCATAAACAACAAATATATCCAGGGATCCCGTTCACTGGGGCGTTATCTGCTGGGACTTGCGGACTTTTACGGCTTCACCGGCGATGAAAAAATCGCCCGCCGCTTTATGGAACAGATAAAGTACACCGAAAAAAATGAACTCAAACCCGGCAGGAAAGATCAGACTCTTTTCCGCTGGCACGGCAGACTTGATCCTTTTCATGTCTGGTACGGCTGCACCGCCATGATGGAAATGTATCTGCTCACCGGGAACAAGGAGATATTGCCCTCATTTCATCGTGAGATCAGCAACTCCCTCAATCTGGATTTTTACCGTAACGACCTGAATGAACTTTATCCCGGAGCCCCTCTGGATGAAACACTCCCCATCCATGCCGGACTCCTGAGCTGCCACCGGGGCGCTTTATTCTACCCCCTGATGAAGTTTTACAGTGAACTTACCGGAGAGAAAAAATATCTGCGTCTGGCACAGCTTTCTGCTTATGCCGCCTTTCTGCCGGGACTCCCCAAAGCGTGGCCCATGGACGCCATGCGCCTTGCGGTCCTTGACAACACCTCTGAAAAAGAGCTGCTGAAAGAAGTTTTCGCCCTGCAGCGCAAAGCGGCGCCCCGGCAGATCCTCAACGGTGACTTCAGTATGACGCCCGACTGGTTCACCCACTGGCATCTGCCCGCAGGCAGACAGATGAGTTACGACGACGCTGTAAAATCATGGCCCCTGCGCGAAAAAAAGGAGTTCCCGCTCCTTATAAACGAATACCGGCAGCGGGAGGAACTGGTCAGCCCCTGGCGGGGATACTCCCGGAATTTCGGCTGGATGGATCACAAAGAGTTCGGCGAAAAAGCCCCGGCGCTGCGCATAACTTTGAGTTCTAAGTGGGCCATGGGCAAAAGCACCTCTCTTGCCTGTGCGCCGGTATTTATTGAAAAAGGCAGTTACCGTTTTACCGGACGGTTCAAATTTGACGGGGGTATAGACAAAAACACTTCTGTTTTCATCCATCTGATACCTGAAGGTGAAAAGCGCTCCCGGGCGATTTTCCCTCTGGATAAGAGAGGCTCCTTTGATGTGCAGACCTATCACACACAAAACTTCATGACCGGCCTCAAAGGTCAAGTCAAAGCGTGGCGCAAGCCCGGATGGCAGGAGTTTGAATTTGTCTTCACGACAAATAAGCCCTGCATTTTTGCGCCGCAATTCAACTTCAAACTGAAAAACAGATCCGCACAGGCACACGCCCATGTGGATGATTTCAAACTGGAAAGGAAAGACAAATGAATACCCCTCTTCCTCCCCCGCTCCGTCTGGGGCTGGTCGGACTCCGCTTCGGAGCGGGTCTTGCACAGAGACAGATTTTCAACGACCCCGAAAATCAGAAGTATGTTAAGGTCGTCAAAGTTTGCGACAGGATCCCGGAAAAAGCTGACGCTTACGCCGAAAAAAACGGTATTCCCGCCTGTTATGACATTGAAGAACTTCTGCGGGATCCGGAAATCGACGCCATCATGCTCATGATCCCCCCTGCCGGCAGAGCGGCACTGATCAGAAAGTGCATCGACGCCGGTAAACACGTCCTCACCACCAAGCCCTTTGAACTTGATCCTGAAGCGGCGCTTGAGGTGCTGAAGTACGCCCGCGAAAAAAATGTCATCGTCCACCTGAACTCCCCTGCTCCCATGCCCTCATGCGACCTGAAGCAGATCCGGGAGTGGCAGAAAAAGTATGATCTGGGAGCTCCTGTTTCCGCCCACTGGGAAAGCTACGCAAAATACAACGAGAAAGCTGACGGCAGCTGGTTCGACTCTTATGACAGCTGTCCCGCCGCCCCCATCTTCCGTCTGGGGATCTACGGCATCAACGAACTTATCGCCATCATGGGCAAGGTGGAAAATGTGGAAGTCGTCACCGGACGCATCGCCACCGGACGCCCCACCCCTGACAACGCCCAGCTGCTGATGCGCTTTGAATCAGGCGCCATCGGCAGTATCTACTCTTCGCTGTGCGTGGGTGACGGCGTCTATTATCCGGCGGGAATGACGCTCCACTTCCAGAATGGAACCATCTTCAAGCGTCAGGTCCGCACCTATGCCGACAACGATTTCACCCGCGTGGAACTGAGTCTGCGAGTGGTGGTCAACGGCGAAGTCATTGAAGAAAGCGCCACCTTCCCCGCCACATTCCGCAGCGGTGCCTATCAGTACGCCAACTTCGCCGCAAGCTGCCGCCGGGGATATCAGGATGACGAAACCACTCCTGAAACCATTGCCGAAGGTATCAGAGTTATTGCAGAAATGAAAAAGAAGGAAAAACCCTTATGAACGCTGAAAGTGTAAAACGCCTTGCCCGTGAAATGGGCGCCGATCTGGTGGGCATCGCCCCCATTGAAAGATTTGAAAATGTGCCCATGAATGAAAATCCCGCTCAGATCAAGCCGGATGCAAAATCCGTCATCATCCTTGGGTTCCGCATTCTGCGGGGCGCTCTGCGGGGCATTGAAAACGGCAGCAACTGGGGCAGCTACACGGCAAGTGATCCCTCCGGCATGTGCACCTATATGCAGGAGGTCACCTACCACTTTGCAAGAGAACTTGAAGACAACGGCTTTGAAGCCGTCCCCCTGATCCGTCACTCCTACGATCTGCGGGACAAGGGAGTTCCCGTTTCCCCCGACCGGGCGGCGCCTGACGTCATCATCGACATGGAATATGCCGCCCATCTTGCGGGATTGGGTGAAATGGGCATGGGCAAACTTTTCCTTACGCCCCAGTTCGGTCCCCGTCAGGTCTTCACCGCAGTGCTTACCGACCTTGAACTTGAACCCGATCCGGTCTTTGAAGGCACTCTCTGCGATAAATGCGGAAAATGCGCCGAAGCGTGCCCTGCGAAAGCCCTTGACACCTGCCGCACCTGCGGAACGCTCCCCCACTGGCCCTTGCGGACCGAAAGCTGCAAGATCTGCCCCACAGGGACTTCCCCCCGCCCCTACTCTCTGGGACTTGAACCCAACCGTATCGGTGCCGCCTGCGGCAGAGCCTGTGTGAAACACTTTGAGGAACGCAGAAAATGACCAGTGAAGAACTGAAAAAGTTTGCCAAAGAGGTGGTGGGCGTTGACGCCATCGGCATTGCCCCCATTGAAAGATTTGAAACGGCGCCTGAATATATGCACCCCCGGCAGATCTTCCCCGGAGTGAAATCGGTCATCGTCTTCACCCGCCGCATCCTGCGGGGCTGCTACCGGGGCATCGAAAGGGGGACCCACTGGCCCAGCTATCAGGTCTTTGCCTACGCCGGATTGACCAAACTTGTCCATCAGGCCAATTACCGCATCGGCAGATTCATTGAGGATCACGGCTTCGAGGCAGTCCCCGCGCCCCCTGCGGCGACGCTGAAAGAAGCAGGGCCCAGAGGGCCTGTCCCTGAGGGGGGCAAATACCCCCGGAACATCAATATCAGCGCCCGTATCGCCGCCGTCATGGCGGGTCTGGGTGAAATGGGGTGGAGCAAAGTGCTCCTCACCGATGACTTCGGTCCCCGTCAGCGTCTGGGGATAATCCTCACCGACGCGGAACTTGAACCTGATCCCATTAAAATCGGTCATATCTGCGACGGATGCAAACTCTGCGTCAGAGATTGTCCCGGCAACGCCATCGACAAAGAAAAAAGCATTGAGATCAAAGCCGGAGGCAAAACATGGCGCTGCAACGACCTCAACATCGGCCGCTGCAAGCTGACCCACTTCGGACTCAACCGCCGTACCTCCCCCCACTTTGTCAAGACCTTCCCCGGCATCGTGCTGCCCATGATGGAACAGGGGAACACCTGGGTGGAGGGGTGGAACTTCGGGCACGCCCTTTTTGACGCGCTGCCCACTTACAAGGCTTTTTCCGCCTACCCCATCGCCATCTGCGGCGCCCGGGGATGTATCATTTCATGTATGAACCATCTGGAAAAACGCAAGCGGATCAAAAATCTTTTCAAACGGAATTTCACCGATGAAAAACCGTGGATGCTTGAGGAAAAACCGCAGAAATTCCATGAAGATCATCACGGCTTTGTCTACGATCCCGAAGACAAGGAGGGATTCGGCGGCAACGTTCAATCCGACTGGTATTAAAAGAAGGAAACTTATAAATGTTCAAGATCGCAATCATCGGCGCCGGAAGCATCGGATTTTCTCTGAACTTTTTCAAAGATTATCTTCTTGACGGTGATTTGAGAGAACGCAGCGAGATCGCGTTGATGGATATTTCAGAAGAAAGGCTCAACCATGCCGTCACATTGCTGAAGATCCTTATGCGGGAACTGAAAGTGAACGCCAATATTTCCGCCACACTCAACCTTGAAGAGGCTCTGACTGACGCCAGATATATCGTCACCGTCATCCGTGCCGGCAGTGTCCGGATGCAGGATCTGGAGTATGAGATCCCTTGTGAATACGGTGTCAAACAGGTGGTGGGTGACTCACTGGGTCCCGGGGGGATCTTCCGGGGACTGCGGGTGCTGAAAGAGCTTTTCAAGGTGGCTGAATGTGCCGAAAGAGCCGCCGCTCCCGGCGCCATCTGGCTCAACTATGTCAACCCCATGTCCATCAACACCATCGCCTTGAACCGTTTCTGTAAAAGAGTCCGGGTCTACGGTCTCTGCCACGGCGTCCAGGCTACAGCCCGGGGAATGGCCTCCTATGTAGGAAAAAGCGTTGATGAGATCGTCTACCGCTGCGTGGGTATCAACCATCAGGCATTTTTCCTCAACTTCACCGACCTTGAAGGGAACGACCTTTATCCTGAACTGCGCCGGGTGATGAACGATCCTTCGAGCATTCCCTGCCGCAAGGAAAAGGTGCGTTTTGAACTTATGCGCCACTTCGGCTATTTCCCCACGGAATCCAGCGGCCATGCCAGTGAATACATTCCCTATTTCCGCAAGCGGGAGAGCCTTATTGAGGAGTTCTGCAAGTCCGAGATCCCCGTGTGGGTGGGGGAGGACGGCGTGGATTACGGCCCCATGACGGCAGGGGAAAGCGGCGCCGCCATCCGGATCAATGTCCAGCGTCAGGCGAATTGGCCCCCCTATCTGCAGGCGCTCCTTGACGGCACGAAAAAGCTGAACACGGCCCCCAGTCAGGAGTACGCCATGCGGATCATCTCAGCTATTGAGAACAACCGGAACTTCAACGCCAACGTCAACGTCATGAATCAGGGACTCATCCCCACACTGCCTCCGGGGGCGTCTGTGGAAGTCCCCTGTCTGGTCAACGGCTCAGGCATTCAGCCCACCTGCTGCCCGGATTATCCGGAGCAGTGCGCCGCCTTGAACCGGAACATGATCAATGTCCAGCTTCTTGCCGCTGCCGGTGCCCTTGAACGTGACCGTGAAAAGATCCATTATGCTGTTGCTGTCGATCCTCTCACTGCAGCTGTCTGCTCTCTGAGAGAGATCCGTGAAATGACCGACAAACTCTTCGAGGCTTTAAAAGAGGAGCTTGATCCGGGATTTTTTTGAAAAAGTGCAAAAAAAGTTAAAAAAAATAAAAAACTCACTTGACAAAAGGAAAAAATGGGGATATATTAGGTAACATCATCAGGTGCGAGTGTAGCTCAGCTGGTAGAGCATCACGTTGCCAACGTGATTGTCGCCGGTTCGATTCCGGTCACTCGCTCCAACTTTTGATGAACTTCAGGTGCGAGTGTAGCTCAGCTGGTAGAGCATCACGTTGCCAACGTGATTGTCGCCGGTTCGATTCCGGTCACTCGCTCCATTTTTTTTGC